>NZ_JBFEKM010000259.1:0-3931 GCF_041552635.1 Sulfitobacter sp. | reverse complement strand
TTCTTCCGGCGTCGGATCGGTCGTCATTGGTTTTTCTCCTGATGAATGATGGCGTCGCGTGCGCGGATGACATCCTTGACCGCACGCAATGTGATCGGGGTACCGCAGACCCAGTCTGCCGAACTGTAAATTAGCTTTTTGTCGCGCGCATAATGGGCGATGGCGGGGTGGAACATGATCTCTTCGGACCGGGACCCGCCCGGATAGCGCGGGGACGCGATCAGAACATCAGGGGCTTGCACCACCAACTGCTCAAGATCCAGAGTGCCGCTGCCCGTCATCCCCAGTTCTTTGGTAAGATTTCGAAAGCCAGCGGCGGTAATGATATCGTGCCCCAAGGTATTGGCCCCAAGGGAATATCCGTTGGGGTAATAAAAGGCGGCCACAGGGGCCGTGCTGTCGGGTACGGCAACATTGGCAAGATAGGTCTCGACCTCAGCCGCCCGTGCGTCCGCTTTGCTTTGCTGTTGCAGTATCTCACCCATCTGCCTGATCTGCTGAGGAATTTGATCAAGCGCGCTGGTGATTGGAAACTGCTCTACCCGCAACCCAAGCCCGCGCAAGATCGCCAGCGTCGTCTTGTCGGAATAGGTGCCCGCCAACAAGATGTCTGGCGCGGACAGGAATATTTCCTCGGCCCCGCCAGAATTCTGCGGATATGCTTTGGCCTGCTTTGCCAGTGATGACGATCTGGCATCAGTTGCCAAGCGGCTCAGCGACACGATCTGTTCAGGCTCGGCCAGCAACAGCACCAATTGATCCGTACACAAATTCATCGACACCACCCGCGGAAGGTCTGCCGCTTGGACCGCAAGCGGCCCAACCGACAGACTTCCCACCAGCAATATCAGCTGTGCAAGATCAGAAATCGGCCTGAATACCGACATAAAGCGCCCTTCCCGACGTGTTGTAGCCCCGGACCGTTTCGTATGTTTCATCCGTCAAGTTGCGCAGTGACACATAGGCATTGGTCCGGTCGGTCAGGTCATACTGCGCCGAAAGATCAACCACGGTATAGTCGGCAAGCGGCGTCAGCGTGCCAAACCCGTCGAGCACGTCAGCAACATGAGTGACGCGCAGTGTCGACGACAGCCTGTCGGTCACGTCGAAATCTGCGGCCATAGACAGTTCGTGACGCGGGACACGCGCCAGCCGCACACCGTCGTTCTTGGCAAGCGTATAGGTATAGTTTCCGGTAAAGCTGAGCCGGTCGGAAAAACTGTAGCTCCCCGACAGCTCAAGCCCTTTGGATGCTGTCGTGCCGGGCACCTGCGCATAGCTGGATGTGGCCGTGCTATACTGGATCAAGTTGTCGATTTCGATATAGAACGCCGTCGCGCGCAGTATTGCGGTTTCGCCAATCCGGTGTTCGACGCCAAGATCAAAACTGCGGCTGGTTTCGGGGGCCAGATCAGGGCCCGAATAGGGGCCGAACCGCTCATAAAGCGACGGTGCCCGGTAGCCGGTGCCGAAAGACGTCCGAACAGTTGTCGCGTCCGTGGCAGTCCACGCCAGCGCCGCGCGTCCGGAAAATTGGCCGTCAAAATCCGAGAAGTCATCGTAGCGCAGGTTGGCCGACAGCTCCAGATCGTCGCGGGGCGCATGTTTGATTTCAGCGAATGCCGCCGTATTCGACGCCTCGAATTCCGTGCCATCCAGCGATGCGCGCTCTTCGGTCCAGTCGATGCCAAAGGCAAGGGCCGTTGCAGACGTCAGTTCGACCTGCCCCACATACTCGGCCTTCAGCCGCTCTCCGATAAACTCTTTGGTAAATCCATCCGCGTCAAACCGGTCGCTCCGGAAACCGGAGACCGAGAATTCATGCTCCCATGCGCCTTGGGATACTTCGGTAAACACACGCAACCCCGACCGGACCTCTTCGGTGCTGCCGGTCGAATTGCTGGATGAGCGGTCAAAGTCCGACGTGCCGTCAGACCACAGCCCTGCAACCCCGACCCGCACCGCGTCTGTCAGTTGGTAAGCTGCAAATACATTGGCCGAGCTTTGGTCGAAACCGTCGTCTTCGGTATCTGACGAACGTGCCGAGAAACCATCTGTGGCTACGCGGCTCAGGCTAAAGGCAAGCTCGATCCGGTCGTCCCGAAACCCGACGCTGCTGGTTGCCGTGCGCGTGTTATAGCTGCCGTATTCCAGCGTTGTGCGGCCCGATGCGCCGTCGCGTGTTGGCCGCCATGTCTGGATGTCGATCACACCCGCAATCGCATCAGACCCGTAAAGCGCGGATTGTGTCCCCTTGATCAGGGTGACACGGTCCAGCGTGCCCGAGGTCAGCGTGCCAAAGTTAAAGCTGGTCTGCGTGCTTGACGGGTCCGTGACTTCGATTCCGTCAACGCGCACCCCAAGATAGGTCCCATCAAGACCCCTGACACGGATCGAAGACCGCGTGCCCAGCCCGCCATTCGCGCTGAGCGATACGCCGGGTAAAACAGCAAGCGCATCGGCCACACTGGCCCCGCCTTCCTTAAGGTCTTCGCTGTCCAGCACTTCGATCGTCGCACCGGTCGCCTCTAGTGTGGTTGGCAAAAGGCCACCGTAAACAAGGATCGGCGCAAGATCGAACGTGGTTTCGGATTGCGCTTGCGCCAGCGATGGCGAAAAGGCGGCAGAACATAGCAACGTCCGCATCAGGGTATTTTTCATATGGATATTCCAAGCCAGAGTCCCGGTCATTAACCGGTCAAAACACAGTTTTTACCTGGGGTGGGGATAAGCCGCCCGCAGATGGTGAACGACACCTCTGCGGAAACTTCCGCCGTCCTGGTGCGCCCCGCGCCCGAACCGGGTGTTCACTCTTGGCAGGTCTCCTGACTTACGGGTCGACGCTTGGCTGGCCTTCCCAACCGGAAATCCGGCAGTGGCATATTCAGCTTCGCTCGCCGCTCACAGTTGCGGGGGCAGTCGTGGAGTTCCTGTTTCCAAGTCACCACGTTCCCTTTTAACCAGACACCCAAAACAGCGGGCTAATGGACCAAGAACAACGGTTAAAGATCATCGGCTGCGATTTGTGTCAATAGGCCCAACACAGAAAATTAACCTATCATGGACGAAGTGCAATACTCAGCCGTGACCAGTCATTTTCCTGGGCAGGAAGTCCCAGCCGTATCCATTTTTGAGAATAGGGGAAAATCCGTGTCCAGATCCGGTGCGTCGCGATGTGTCGTTGAACCTTGGCCGCATCGGGCGTGGCATATGTCCGAAACAACGGCGTGCCCCCGACAAGGTCCCAGCCCGCGCCCCGTGCCAGATCATCCAGCCGGGCCGTGTCGCGCAGCAGGTTTTCCCGTGTCTGTTGCGCCCATTGCGCATCCCCCAAAGCCCGTGCCGCCACGTCGATAGCCATGCCGGACACAGGCCACGGGCCGACCATATCACGCACCTGCCCAGCCAGCGCAGGTGCCGCCAGCACAAAACCAAGGCGCAGACCGGCCAGACCGTAGAATTTGCCAAAGGACCGCAGAACAATCACATTTTCAGGTACGCCGTGTGAACAAGTGGTCACTGAAAGATGTGGTGCGGGGTCAATAAAGCTTTCATCGACAATCAAGATGCCGACCTTTTCGGCCAGCGCCGCCAACGCATCCGGCGCATAGGACTTTCCGTCGGGATTATTGGGGTTCACGACCACCGCAATGCCACTGCCCTCTAGCGCATCAAGGGTCGCAGCCTCGCGGACCTGCCAGCCCGCAGATCGCAGCGTCGCGGCGTGTTCATTATAGGTTGGGGCCAAAACAGCCGCCTGCCCTGCCGGCATCAAACGGGGCACCAGCTGGATCGCCGCTTGCGCGCCCGCCACAGCAACAGCATCTAGCGTCGTCCCGTAGGCAGACTGCGCCGCACGCTCAAGGGCGCGCAAACCCTCGCGGTCAGGCAACCTTGACCAGGCCGCCTCAGGGACTTGGCCCACTGGATA
>NZ_JBFEKM010000258.1:0-3952 GCF_041552635.1 Sulfitobacter sp. | reverse complement strand
CTTTATGCAGCGATGGTTGCATTTATGGATAAAAACGGCGCGCTAGAGGTGCCGCTTCGCACCTGTATCTCGGCGGGTGAGGCGCTGCCCGAAGAGGTTGGCTTGCGGTGGGAAACGCACACCGGCACCTGCATTCTGGACGGCGTCGGATCGACCGAAATGCTGCATATCTTTCTGAGCAACCGCAAGGATGACCTTGTCTATGGCACGTCGGGGGTCGCGGTGCCGGGCTATGCCTTGCGGCTGGTCGACGAGGAAGGGGTAGACGTCCCGTCCGGCGGGGTAGGCGAATTGCTGGTCAACGGCGCATCTGCGGCCAATTGCTATTGGAACCAGCGCGAAAAATCCCGGATCACCTTCGAAGGCGTCTGGACCCGCACCGGCGATAAATACGAAATGCGCGATGACGGGCGGCTGGTTTACTGCGGGCGCACGGATGACATGTTCAAAGTGTCGGGTATTTGGCTGTCCCCCTTCGAGGTCGAAGGCGCATTGGTCAGCCATCCCCGCATCCTTGAGGCGGCCGTTGTCGCCGCCGAAGACGCAGATGGGCTGGAGAAACCCAAAGCGTTTGTCGTGCTCAAGGACGGGGTGGCCGATGATGCTTTGCTGGCCGAACTTAAAGACCACGTCAAAGACAAGATTGGCAAATGGAAATACCCCCGCTGGATCGAGGTGGTTTCAGATCTGCCCAAAACCGCGACGGGAAAAATACAGCGTTTTAAATTACGAGAGGAAAACTGATGGGCGTGACATGGTCGAATGACGCAGGATTGACGCTGACAGCAGGCGGCAAAACCTTGGAATATGCGGCGTGGGGCCCCAAGCCCGGCGATGCACCCACGCTTGTGCTGCTGCACGAAGGGTTGGGCAGTGTCGCGTTGTGGCGTGATTTTCCGCAAGCCTTGGTCGATGCCACCGGTTTCGGTGTGCTGGCTTATTCGCGCGCTGGATATGGGGCATCCGATCCCGTCGATTTGCCGCGCCCGTTGGATTATATGACGCGCGAGGCGATTGAAACTGTTGGCGATGTGTTGGACGCCGTTGGCATCGAACACGCGATTTTGTTGGGCCATTCCGACGGGGCCACAATTGCGACGATCTATGCCGGATCCGTTTCCGACATGCGCATCCGGTCGTTGATCTTGATGGCCCCGCATTTCTTTACCGAACCCATGGGGTTGGCCGCGATCAAGGCGGCAGGCGTCGACTATGTCTCGGGTGATCTGCGGGAAAAGTTGGGCAAGTATCACGCAAATGTCGATGTGGCATTTAACGGCTGGTATGATGCCTGGACGAACCCCGACTTCGAGGCATGGCATGTGGGCGATACCATTGACCATCTGCGTATTCCCGTTCTCGCGATTCAGGGTCGAGACGATCCTTACGGCACGCTTGCCCAGATCGAAGAAATCGAGACCCGGATATATTCCCCGGTCGAAACAGCGATCCTGAATGATTGCGGCCACGCACCGCATCTGGATCAGCGCCACGCTACGATGGAAGCAATACGCGATTTTTGCGCGCGTCTTGATCGGATAGAGCGTGAACCAGTTCAGATCGCCTGATCTTGTGACTGATGTTCCACTGCCCCCGCACGCCTATGTGCCGGGGCAAAACGCCCGCCATCCCGAAGACTGGTTTGATGCGATCAAGGCAAGTGTCACGGCAGATCTGCCTGTCACAGCGTTGGATCAGACTGCCGCATGGCACGCGGGTCGTGCCTATTTCGATGCGGGATATTTCTGGGAATGCCACGAGGTTCTTGAGGCGGTCTGGATGCATTGCCCCGACCCGTCGCCCGAACGCGCGATGGTGCAGGCGTTGATCCAGCTTGCCAATGCGCGGCTGAAACTAAGGATGGATAAACCCCGCGCCAGCTTGCGGCTTTGCGATATGGTGGACGGGCATTTGGCGCAGTGTTCAGGGGTTGAAACGGTTTTGGGGATCACTGTGCATGAAATTGCACAAGATGCAGAAAAGACCCGATCTGACGTTAGGAAGTGCATTATATAGCATCTAAGTGATGAATTTAGCACTGAATTACAAAAAAATGTGGCAATATCATGCCATATTTGGAATATAAAGCTCAAGGGCCGCTTTGGCCAAATTGCCGCCAAGGCCGAGCCTGCTCAAGGAGACTGCCCGTGACCAAGATTATCGACTTTCAAACCGATCCGTCCAGATACCGCCACTGGAAAATCGAATATGATGGCCCTATCGCGAATCTTTATATGGACGTCGATGAAAAGGGTGGCCTGTTCGAAGGGTACGAGCTCAAGCTCAACTCCTATGATCTGGGCGTGGATATTGAACTGGCCGATATCGTCCAGCGGATGCGGTTTGAACACCCTGATGTCAAAGTGATTGTCATGCAGTCGGCCAAGGACAAAGTGTTCTGCGCCGGGGCGAATATCCGGATGCTGGGTGGGGCGGCACACAGCCACAAGGTCAACTTTTGTAAGTTCACCAACGAAACCCGCAACACATTCGAGGCAGCCCTTGCCGACAGCGGGCAGAACTATATCTGCGCCGTAAAAGGGGCCTGCGCTGGTGGCGGGTATGAATTGGCGCTGGCGTGCAACTATATCATGCTGACCGATGACAGCACGTCGTCTGTGTCCCTGCCCGAAGTCCCCTTGCTGGCGGTTCTGCCTGGTACTGGCGGTCTGACCCGCGTGACCGACAAGCGCATGGTGCGCCGTGACCGCGCCGACGTGTTCTGCTCAATCGAAGAGGGTGTCAAAGGCAAGCGTGCCAAGGATTGGCGTCTGGTGGACGAGGTTATTCCGAATTCCAAGTTCGATGAAACCGTGGTCGAGCGGGCGAAAGAAATGGCCGCGGCGTCCTCCAAGTCTGATGTGGCAAAGGGTATTGAGCTGACCCCAATCACCCGCACATTTGCGGCCGATGGGATCAGCTATACCACTGTCGAAGTGGTGCTGAACCGCGACGCAAAACGCGCGACCGTGACCATCAAGGGTCCCGATGCGGCGGTGCCTGCGGATATGGATGCGCTGACGGCGCAAGGTGCCGAGGCGTGGATCTTGCGCTGCGCCCGCGAGCTGGACGATGCCATCCTGCACCTGCGCAATAATGAAAAAGAACTGGGCCTGATCGAATTCCAGACCCAAGGCGACCCCGAACTTCTGGTTGCCCACGAGGCGCTTTTGCTGGCCAACAAAGACCACTGGTTGGCCAATGAAATTCTGCAATACTGGAAGCGTCTGTTGAAACGTGTCGATATGACCTCGCGCAGTTTGGTCGCGATTGTTGAACACGGATCGTGCTTTGCAGGGCCTTTGGCGGAACTGCTGTGGGCCGTCGATCGCAGCTATATGATGCTTGAGGAATTTGACGGCGATAACCGTCCTTTGGCGACAGTGACCCTGACCGATGGCAACTTTGGCACCTACAAGATGGGCAACGATCTTACCCGTCTTGAAACACGGTTCTTGGGCACGCCTGAGGATATCACCGAACTTGAGGCGCTGAAAGGCGAAGCGCTTGAGGCCGATGCCGCTGACGAAGCGGGCTTGGTCACCTACGTCTATGACGACATCGATTGGGAGGACGAAGTGCGCCTGTTCATGGAAGAGCGCGCCAGCTTTAGCCCTGACGCGATGACGGGGATGGAGGCGAACCTGCGCTTTGCTGGCCCCGAAACGATGGAGACCCGCATTTTTGGTCGCCTGACCGCATGGCAAAACTGGATATTCCAGCGCCCCAACGCGGTTGGCCCCGATGGTGCGCTGCAACGCTACGGCACAGGCGTGCGTGGCGACTATAATATGGAACGTGTGTAACGGGCCCGGATTTTTCGAAAAATCCGTCCCAAAATCTTCAAAGATTTTGACCCCACGAGGAGAAAACCAATGCTCGACCTGATCAACGTAAGCTACGACACCCAGATCCCGAATAACGTGAACCTGAGCCAGGACAAGAAAGTGCT
>NZ_JBFEKM010000257.1:0-3958 GCF_041552635.1 Sulfitobacter sp. | reverse complement strand
GGATCGCTGTCGGGATTTATCATCCGGGTTGGGTCCAGACCAGTATGGGCGGCAATATGGCTGCCATTACGGTCGATGAAGCGGTTATGGGTCTGGTTGACCGGTTTGCAGCGTTGGATATTGCAACCACGGGATGTTTTGAGACATGGGACGGGCGGGCGCATCCTTATTGATTTAGGATTCGGTGCTTTGCCCAGCGATTTAAGACTCGGGGCTTTGCCCAGTGATTTAAGATTCGGGGCTTTGCCCCGGGCCCCAGGATATTTTTGAGCCAGAGAAACGGCAAAATGCTTGGGCTTGCTAAGGGCACGGCTTGCGCGTAAACCGCGCCGGAGTTTTGCAGCGGGGGACCTATGCCTGTTCTGGTGATGAAATTTGGTGGCACATCAGTGGCCACACTGGATCGTATCAGGCGCGCAGCCAAGCGCGTCGGTGTCGAAGTGGCCAAGGGCTATGATGTGATCGTGATCGTATCAGCCATGTCCGGCAAAACCAATGAATTGGTGGGCTGGGTCGGTGAGACATCGCCGCTTTATGATGCGCGTGAATATGATGCGGTCGTATCAAGCGGTGAGAATGTGACCGCAGGTCTGATGGCGTTGACCTTGCAGGAAATGGACGTGCCCGCACGCAGTTGGCAAGGATGGCAGGTGCCGGTCAAGACGACCTCGGCCCATTCCTCGGCGCGGATTGAGGAAATTCCGTCCGAGAATATCATGGCCAAGTTTGCCGAAGGCATGAAGGTTGCTGTTGTCGCAGGGTTTCAAGGGGTGAGCCCAGAGGGTCGGATTACCACGCTGGGGCGCGGGGGATCGGACACCACGGCGGTTGCGTTTGCTGCCGCATTCGACGCTGAGCGTTGCGATATTTATACCGATGTGGACGGGGTCTATACCACCGATCCGCGCATCACATCCAAAGCGCGCAAGCTGGATAAGATCGCATTTGAAGAGATGTTGGAGCTTGCCTCGCTTGGGGCTAAAGTCTTGCAAACACGGTCTGTTGAACTGGCGATGCGCTATCGGGTCAAGTTACGCGTGCTGAGCAGTTTTGAGGAACAATCGGACGAAGCTGGAACGCTGGTCTGCGCTGAGGAGGAAATCATGGAAAGCAATGTTGTATCGGGCGTCGCGTTTTCGCGGGACGAAGCAAAGATGACCCTTGTGTCGGTTGCCGACCGGCCGGGGATTGCTGCGGCGATCTTTACCGCGCTGAGCGAAGGTGGCGTGAACGTTGACATGATCGTTCAGAATATCTCGGAGGAGGGGCGCACGGATATGACGTGGTCTTGCCCTGTTGACCAGATCAAGCGCGCTGAAAAGGCGATGGACGAAGCCAAGGCCGCAGGCAGTGTCAATTTCCATGAACTGATTGCCGACACCGATGTGGCCAAGGTGTCTGTCGTGGGCATCGGCATGCGCAGCCATACCGGTGTGGCTGCAAAGATGTTCCAAGTGCTGTCCAACGAGGGCATCAACATCAAGGTTATCACCACTTCCGAGATCAAGATTTCGGTTCTGATCGACCGCAAATACATGGAGCTTGCCGTTCAAGCGCTGCATGACGCGTTCGACCTCGACAAGGCTGCGTAAAGGCTGAACCCGAACCTGAAGCTGGGGGAAATAACTGGGTTGCCTGAAGCATGGGCAGCCCACAGTTGTTTCAGCGTGTTGTTTCTCGTTTGGGTAGAGTAGTGTCTTTCCTAGGCAAGGGCAGGGGTGCTAAGGCTTGGCCAGATCAGAGGTTTCACTTTTTCGGTCTCTGTGGTCTAAGCTTGCTTTGCGGAGGAACAAACTGAAATGCCCGATGGGATCGAAACAGAAAGCCGTAAGCTGCTGGGTCGTTTGCGCGATGCGATGGCGAGCGATGAAGCGGGGCAGGCCCGGCTGGACAAGATCACCAGTCTGATCGCCAGCTCAATGGGCTGCGAGGTCTGTTCGATCTACCTGTTTCGCGACGAGGATACGCTGGAGCTTTGCGCAACTGAGGGGCTGAAATCCGACGCCGTGCACGAGACGCGCATGAAAATGGGCGAAGGTCTGGTGGGACGTGTGGCCAAGCGCAAACGGATCATCAACACGCCCAACGCCCCGCAAGCGCCCGGTTTCCGGTTTATGCCCGAGACCGGAGAAGAGATTTATTCAAGCTTCCTAGGCATTCCTGTGCAGCGCCTTGGGGAAACTTTGGGTGTGCTTGTGGTGCAATCCAAGGCCGCACGCGAATTTTCTTCCGATGAAGTTTACGCTTTGGAAGTGGTGGCCATGGTATTGGCTGAAATGACCGAGTTGGGTGCTTTTGTCGGCGAAGGTGCCGCAATGTCTGCGCGCCACAGCCAGCCTGTTCTGATCCGTGGAACGGTTGGTCAGGAAGGTGTTGCCGAAGGGCATGTCTGGCTGCACGAGCCTCGGGTAGTTGTGTCGAACCCGGTCGCTGACGACCCCGAGAAAGAGACAGAGCGCCTGAATGTTGCTGTGGACGAACTGCGCATCAGCGTCGATCAGATGATGACAATGGCTGGCGGTGACAAGGACCAGCGGCAAGTGCTGGAAGCCTACCGGATGTTCGCCAACTCCAAAGGCTGGATGCGCCGGATGGAGGAAGACATCAGCCGCGGGTTATCCGCCGAAGCGGCTGTTGAAAAAGAACAATCGCTGGCGCGGTCCCGCATAGGGCAGGCGAGCGATGCCTATCTGCGTGAACGGTTGTCGGATCTGGACGACCTCAGCAACCGCTTGCTGCGAATCCTTACCGGGCAGGGATCAAACACCGGTGCAGAGATGCCGGTGAACCCCATTCTGGTCGCGCGCAATATCGGTCCGGCGGAATTGCTGGAATATGGCCGGTCCCTGCGCGGGATCATCCTTGAAGGAGGATCGGTTGGCAGCCACGCCGCAATCGTCGCGCGGGCGCTTGCGATCCCGTTGATCGTGCACGCGGCGCGGATCACCAATGACGCGTTGAATGGTGACCGTATCATGGTGGACGGCGAGCAGGGGGTGGTACATCTGCGTCCTGACGATAATGTTGTCGCCGCATTTCGCGACAAGATCGCAATGCAGGCTGCGGCGCAGGAACGCTATGTCTCTATCCGCGACAAGCGGGCCAAGACGAAATGCGGGCAGATCATCGGTTTGCATATGAATGCCGGTCTGATGGCTGATTTGCCTTCATTGGAGGGATCTGGAGCCGAAGGCGTTGGGCTGTTCCGCACCGAATTACAATTCCTGATCCGCAGCCAAATGCCGAAACGTTCTGAGTTATCAGCGCTTTACAGCCGTGTTCTGGATGCCGCCAGTGGCAAGCGCGTGGTGTTTCGCACGCTTGATATCGGGTCGGACAAAGTGCTGCCCTATATGAAACCGAATGATGAGCCAAATCCGGCTTTGGGGTGGCGTGCGATCCGGGTCGGGCTTGATAAGCCGGGGATCATGCGGATGCAATTGCAGGCGTTGATCCGCGCCGCGAACGGGCGCCCTTTGACGGTGATGTTCCCGTTTGTTGCGCAATTCGAAGAATACCGCGCCGCACGTGCCGAGATGGACAAGACCTTGGCGCGGGAAGAACGACTGGGCCATGTGCTGCCGTCCAAGATCGAAGTCGGTGCCATGCTCGAGACGCCTTCGCTAGCCTTCGCGCCAAAGAAGTTCTTTGAAGAGGTCGAGTTTCTGTCGATCGGCGGCAACGACCTCAAGCAGTTTTTCTTTGCGGCTGACCGAGAGAACGAATTGGTGCGGCGGCGCTATGATACTTTGAACGTAAGCTTTTTGACCTTCCTTGAGGGCATCGTCGGGCGTTGTCAGGAAACCGGGACGCCGCTGTCCTTTTGTGGCGAAGACGCAGGCCGCCCTGTTGAGGCATTGTGTTTTGCCGCGATCGGGATCACGTCGCTGTCGATGCGACCAGCGTCCATCGGGCCGGTCAAGAGCCTGCTACGTCGGTCTGACTTGAACGAGGTGCG
>NZ_JBFEKM010000256.1:0-4004 GCF_041552635.1 Sulfitobacter sp. | reverse complement strand
TCCGATAGATGTTTTCTGGCAAACCGGTGCCACGCCGGCTGATGTCTGGATTCCAGACCAAGGGGTCCCCCCCTACCGTGGCAGAGGCTGACAGCGGGCGCGCGAGGGGCCGGGTTGTCAGGGCTGCACTTCGTGGACGTCTTGGTGGGTCGCAACAAAGGCCCGACCATCGGGTGTGACCCAGCCCCGAAACATACCAGCGGTGTTGAACGGCGCGCTAAGCTGACCAGCGCTGTCCAGCGCCACCACGCCGGCGCCGATGATCCCGGTGGTCTGGGACGATCCCGCCAGATCGACATGCACCACATGCTCTGCCGCCTGCTGGACTGTTTCGCCCAAATAGGAAATCCGCGCCGCGATCTCGTGGCCCACCACATGGCGGATAAAGAATTCGCCCTTGCCGGTGCCCGACACAGCGCAGACCCCGTCGCGCGCATAAGTGCCCGCACCGATCACCGGGCTATCGCCGACGCGACCTGCGGGCTTGTTGGTGTACCCCCCGGTCGAGGTGGCGGCAGCCAGATGCCCCGCCGCGTCCAGCGCGACCGCGCCGACTGTCCCGTGTTTTTCGTTCTCACTGGCTTCGGTTCCGGCTGCGGCATGGGCCTTCATCGCGGTCAGGGCCTCGATGCGCTTTTGCGTCGTAAAGTAGTCCTGCCCCACGACCGCAAGGCCGGCACCGGCCGCGAAATCATCTGCTGCGGCACCTGTCAGGAACACGGCACGACCGTCGTTCATCAGCGCATGCGCCGCACGCACGGGATTGCGAATGCCACGTGCCGCGCTGATGGCACCCGCCTCAAGCGTTGCACCATCCATGATCGAGGCGTCCAATTCGTGAATGCCATCCTCATTCAACGCGGCCCCGTGACCGGCGTTGAAATGGGGGCTGTCCTCCATCACCACCACCGCAGCTTGGACTGCGTCCACAGCCGACCCGCCGCCCTTGAGGACAGACCAACCGGCGGTCAGCGCGCGCACCAGATCCTGCCGGGCCTCGGCCCATTCTTCAGCGCTCATACTGTCCAATGGCAGCACGCCGCAACCACCGTGTATGGCAAGTGCAATGGTCGTCATATTCGTCATCCTATCGTCTTGTGATGCCGCGCGGTCAGCTTGATCAGCGCGTTCAGTTCCTTGGCCAATGTGATATCACCGATCAGACGCACGCGCCACGCGCCACCACAAAGACCGGTGGGCTACAAAAGATCGCGTGTTGCCGACACGAACACATTCAGGCATACGCACCCCGTGACGCCGAAAGAAGCCATGTGTCGCTTACGGCTGTTCCCTATGCCGAAGCTGGTATAATTTGAAATCAGGAGCCGCATGGCGTTCACCGCCTGTTGTTGGTGCCAGCTTTTGGTCCCAGCATAGTGATTGCGCCCCTTCCAGTCAGCATGTGTCGCTGATGAAACAACTGCCCCCGCGGCCCATGAGGAATCTGAAAGCGCCGCTGACGAGTTGCTTACCGGTAAGCAAATTGATCAATAGCAATAGAAAACCAGAAAACTCTTAGGGGTTTGGGGAGCTTTGGGGGAAAGATACTGCCAAATAGAAATTTAAAAAATGGCAGAAATAGAAAACAACGGGAGACACTAGTGTCAAAAATAAGAAAATTAAAACCGCCACTTACGGAGTTGGACATCAACACAAAAGACGGTGGATTTTACAACGGGTTTTCCACAGCTGTCGCTGTGCCCGCCAAAATTATCATCTCAATTCTTGTCGTTTGGGCGATCTTTTGGCCGATCCAATCGGGTGCCGTTCTGAATGGCTTTAACGCATTCATTCTTCAAAACTTTGCAGCTTGGTATATTTGGGTCGTCGCCTTTTTTATCATCGTTTGCTTTGTGCTTGCCGTCTGGCCAGCCGCCGGACGCCTGAACCTTGGCCTTGACCATGAAAAGCCGGAATTCAGCAATTTCTCATGGTTTTCGATGATGTTCGGTGCGGGGATCGGCGTTGGCATGCTGACATGGGCCGTGGCCGAACCGGTCTCGCACTTTGGCAGCAACCCCGAAACAATTATGGGCCTCACGACAGGCGGTGCCGCCGACAACGTGCGGATGGCCTATAAATGGTCGTTCCTCCATTGGGGCTTCAGCGCATGGGCCTGCTATGCGATCTGCGGTCTGTCTTTGGCATTCTTCAGCTACCGTCGCGGCCTGCCCCTGACGATCCGGTCCGGCCTCACGCCCCTGTTCGGTCAAAGCCTTGCCGGAATACTTGGGCATGTTATCGACGTTGTCGCCGTGGTGGCCACCATTCTTGGTGTGGCGCAAACCTTGGGCTTTGGCGTTGATCAGTTCGTTGCGGGTCTAAGCCGTATCGGCATTGGCGGTCTTGCCGACGCAGAGGGCGCTGCCACGACCACAGGCATCATTATCGCACTGACTGTGATCATGGGCCTGTCCACCCTGTCTGCGCTTTCCGGTGTGGGAAAAGGCATCAAATGGCTGTCGAACATCAACATGGCATTGTCGATTGTCCTGCTTGGTTTCTTCATCATTTTCGGTGCTACGTGGTTCGGTTTCAATGCGATGTTCATCGGCCTTTGGGACTATGTTCTGGCGCTGCCAGAGCTGAGCCTGACGGTGTTCCGTTCAGATGGTGTTGAAGGGTCTGAATCCTTTCTACTCGCACAGTGGCAGGGCTGGTGGCCGGTGTTTTACTGGGCATGGTGGATCGCTTTTGCACCTTTCGTAGGGCTGTTCCTTGCGCGGATTTCACGCGGGCGGACGATACGCGAATTCGTACTTGGCGCATTGATTGTGCCAGCGCTGATGTGTTTCGTCTGGTTCGCATGGGCTGGCGGCACTGCGATCGACCTTGAACTGAACGGTGCCGCTAACGGTGTGATCTTTGATGCCGCAAATGGCGACAAGATCTTTGCGATGACCGAATTCATGCTTAGCCCGATTAGTGAATGGCTAGCATGGGGGATGGCATTGCTCATCGTTGTCTTGCTGATGACCTTCCTTGTTACGTCTGCTGACTCTGCTGTGCTGATCGTGAACACCATCAATGCGGCTGGTGATGAAGGCCCCAAATCGCGCCCTCATATCTTGTTCTGGGGTGTGGCCTTGGCCCTCGTTGTGGCCGGACTCTTGATCTCCGGAGGGACCACAGCCATCCAGACCGCGATGGTCATCGGGGCATTGCCGTTCTCAGTTGTGATGGCGCTTATGGCAATTGCCTTGCTCAAGGCGATCTATAACGACACACGTCGCGAAAAAGCCGGCGTGCCGACAACCCATGACAACATCGAAGGTGCCACCGGAAACGGTCTTGCACCGGGTCTTGGTGTCCCCGCAGAGTAAACGCTGCGAGGTAACATTATCAGGGGCGTTGCATCTGCAGCGCCCCTTTTTTATTGCAGCTGTCGGGGTGCGAAAAAGGGCTGCATGGCGCAGTGTTGCGCATCACTGTCGCACAAGTGGTCGCCGATGCAGGACGAAAGAGCTGACGGCGATGGACCTGAACTAGGTATCACTGGCGCATGGTCCGTCCCTTTCTGGGCCGACAACAAACTGAGGGCCAAAGGTATTTCTATCCGCCCACGCTCTCGCAGCCTCCCGAACATTCTGACTAAAACCAAGGCGCTTAGGGTCGCCGATAGGACCCTAAGTATTCCGCGTATGGCGTTGCAAAACGTGGGGGCAGGTCACAAGCCACAAAGCCGAAGAAGCCGCTCGAGAAGTGAAAGGGCACTTCAGTGCATCGACTATATAAGCTTTTTTTGCAAGCGTTTGAAAAATAACGCAGACGCTTGGAAAAAGTTCTCGCGCGGTAAAGACGAACTGGCTAGCGTCGAGGAAAAATATAAAAACTGGCAAAAAATTGCTAGTATCAGGCATTGATACGGGCAGATTATAATGAATAAAGGTATTAGGCATTCACTGCCTTAAGACTCATACCCTGAGGTATTGAGAAAGGTATTAGGAACACCGGATTCCAAGCTCATATTGTTGGGAATAGCGATTGGCTATCCTGACTGGGAT
>NZ_JBFEKM010000255.1:0-4036 GCF_041552635.1 Sulfitobacter sp. | reverse complement strand
TGTTCGACATCTGGAAACCGCTGCTGGTGGGCTGGGCTGACCGGCGCGGTGATGCGTTGGGTGTGATGCTGGACGATGTGATTGCCGGAATCTTTGCGCTGATCTGCGTGATCGCATTGGCGGGTCTGTATCATGGCCTTCTCTGAGGCGGCGACATTGTTGGAACGGGCGATTGGGCGCGGCGTGATGTTTACCTGCGCAGAAAGCTGCACGGGCGGCATGGTTGCGGCGGCCTTGACCGACTTGCCCGGATCATCCGCGATGTTCGACCGGGGGGTTGTGACCTATACCAACGCCGCCAAGATCGACCTGCTGGGGGTTTCCCCCGCAACACTGGACCAATTCGGGGCCGTATCCGAAGACGTCGCCCGCGAAATGGCGCAAGGGGCCTTGGCACGTTCGATGGCGCAGGTTGCAGTATCGATCACCGGGATAGCGGGCCCAGGCGGGTCCGAACATAAACCCGAAGGGCGCGTTTGCTTTGGGCTGGCAACCCGCGACGGCGTGACGGTCGAAACATGCGACTTTGGCGCTATAGGGCGCGATCTGGTTGGGATTTCAGCGCGGGATCATGCGCTGTCACTGCTTTTGCAGGCGGTTTCATAAACGCATAAGTTTGATGCAAAAGGCAGTGCAAAGCGCCTAAATAGCAGTCACATCGCAAACCGCCTCAAAAATAATCGCCTGCGCCCGAATTTTGTCTTTTATATACGGTCTGCATCCGCTTCACCCCCAGATACATAAAATACTTTGGGGGGACATCACATAATGAATGCTGCAGATACAGCCTGGATCATGACCGCAACGGCCTTGGTCTTGTTCATGACATTGCCGGGGCTTGCCCTGTTTTACGGCGGCCTCGTGCGCGGCCGCAACGTGCTGAGCGTGTTCATGCATTGCTATGCCATCGCCTGTCTGATGAGCGTGCTTTGGTTCCTGTTCGGTTATTCCATCGCTTTCGGCTCTGGCACCTCGGGGCTTTGGGGCGGTCTGGACAAGCTCGGCTTGAACGGCGTCACCATCGAAAGCCTGTCCGGTACCCTGCCCGAAATCCTGTTCTTTGCCTTCCAAATGACATTTGCCATCATCACACCGGCGCTGATCGTCGGAGCCTATGTTGAGCGTGTCGGATTTGGTTTTGTCATGTTGTTTTCGGGGCTGTGGATGCTGATCTGCTATGCGCCGGTTGTGCATTGGGTCTGGGGCGGCGGTTTTCTGGCCGATGGCGGTATCTTTGGCGACACGGGCGTGCGCGATTTCGCGGGCGGCATTGTGGTGCATGAAACCGCGGGTCTTGCGGCGTTGATCATCGCGTTCTTTTTGGGGCCACGCAAAAACAGCCACACACCACCGCATAACCCCGGTTTTGTCATGATCGGGGCGGCGATGCTGTGGGTCGGTTGGTTCGGCTTTAACGGCGGGTCGCAACTGGCGGCTGACGGTGGCGCGGCCATGGCGATCACGGTCACGCATATCTCGGCGGCGACGGCATCGCTGTCTTGGGCGCTGTGGGAACGGATCAAGTTTGGCAAATCGTCGATGGTCGGTATCGTGACGGGCACAATCGCCGGCTTGGCATCGATCACCCCCGCGTCAGGTTTCGTCGGCCCCTGGGAGGCGCTGATCATCGGGGCCGTCGCAGGCGTCCTGTGCCAAGAAGCCGTCGTGCTGATCCGCAACAAGGCCAAGATCGACGATACGCTGGATGTCTTTGCCGTACACGGTGTCGGCGGTATTTTCGGCACGATCATGATCGCAGCTTTTGGCGCGGGCACCTGGGCTGCGCAGCTGGGATCGCTGGCGATTGTCGGTGTCTATACGACCGTCGTGACCGTCGCATTGGTGTTCATCTGCAAAGCGATCACGCCCCTGCGCGTGTCCGAGGAAGACGAGACAACCGGCCTTGATCTGGCCGTACATGGCGAACGCGCCTACGAGCTGACCAGCTAAGCCAGCTGATCTTTAGAGACACGAGCAAAATGCCCCCGCATAAATTTGCGGGGGCATTTTTTTTGATCGCTTTTTTGCGACTACTGGCGGCGGGTCTTGTGAAAAGGGACAATGCTGTCCGGTGCAAATTTCGATAAATTCACACCATTCGATATTGCCTATAGGCTGACGCAATTTTTGCGAAAAATGCAATTCGAATCAGTTCCTAAGGGAAGAAGATCAACAGTTATCTAAAAGGCATACAGCCACTAGACTTGTGTTTTTTAGGATTATGAAATTATATGTCTTTCAATCAAAAGCATCGCCAGTCCGCCGAAGTCACAAGGCCACCGTCCCTCATGCAAACCGAATTAGGCTACCGTTCAATCAGTTACTTTTTCGTCATGGACGGTGAGGGGTTTGAAGCGCCAGCAATTTTATTGGCACAATCCTTGCGCAACGCATTGGGCGATGACCCAAAGCTTATCGCCTACGTCCCCGAAGATAAGATTGAGACAATTCAGCGTGTGACACGGCGGATGCTAACCGTGCTGAATGTTGAGATTTGCGCCCTAAATACTGAAAATGTGCAATGGGACCCAGCGTACCCGCATGGTAACAAAATATTGGCATCCTGCGCACGGCGATCAACCGATTTATCAGTGTTTTTGGACACTGATATTGTTTGTTTATCGAACATGAAGTTTGATAGCGTCACAGCAAATACGTCAGTGTTTGCCGTTCCCGAGGGCGTGCCGACATGGGGGCGGAAAGATGAAACTTGGCACCCTGTCTATGAGATGTTTGACTTGGACATCCCTGAAGAACGGGTGAAGCTTGTCAAAGGCCGACAACGCATCGTCTTGCCGTATTTTAATGCCGGTTTTGTTGGGTTTAGGGAACATGGCAACGAGAACGGGCAACGATTTCCAGACTTATGGTTAGAAACAGCCAAAGCCATTGATGCCAACCCAAAGATCGAAGGAAAGCGACCTTGGCTTGATCAGATCGCCTTGCCGGTTGCCGCAGCAAGGATGGGCGGCAAGATTGAAGTTCTGGAGAATACTTATAATTTCTCGCCCTACCGGTTGAAGGGCGACGAGGACATATCGGATGTTAAACTTATGCATTACCGAATGGGCGCACATTTCCGGAAATATGAGGCATGTCGTCGTGTTACTGAAATAGCGTTGGAACAATGCCCCGATCGGCTTCGCGCAAGGTTAAGGAACAAGCTTGAGCTTTTCCTGCGCGGCGTGGATCTTCCTGCGCATTTAGCAAATTAGAAACTGCCTTTATCGAGGGACGACCAAAGTGTCCTGTCGCCTCAAACGGGGCAGTCTAACGAAAAACGGGCAAAACATGCATTCAAGCCGCACTTCTGCTGTGTAAATCGCTTCTATCTGAAAAAATCGCGGCATGTCCCGGCACGCTGAATAGGTTGATAGATTTGCGGGGGCTTTTTTTAGGCCAACATCACCCAAGCAGTTTTACCAGCATACGGGTCGCCCTTTCGGATCGTTCTTGGCAAAAGGCATCATCCGGCGGGGGCAATACCCCGATCACCCGTCTGATTTGCAGGTCTCCGACCAACAGGTCCAGATACAGCGCAACGGCTTGATCGCTAAGCTCAAAGGAAAGCTGACCCGCCGCCTTGGCCCGTTCAAGCACCTGAACCAAAAGCGGTGCTACGGATTCCCGCCCGGCTTGCGACAACGCCTGCCCCAAGGCTCCAGTTGGGTCAGCCGCAGCAGCGCGGTTCAGCGCAATGGCGCGTGGTCCAAGCAGCAGCGAAAGCAAACGTGGGCCCAGTAACCCGAGAATACCAAGGGCGTCA
Source organism: Sulfitobacter sp. (assembly GCF_041552635.1). GTDB lineage: Bacteria > Pseudomonadota > Alphaproteobacteria > Rhodobacterales > Rhodobacteraceae > Sulfitobacter. The sequence continues at coordinate 270 of NZ_JBFEKM010000255.1, read as the reverse complement.
CGCTGTGCGTCAAGCTCCTCCTCCAACAGGCTTTTCACCTCGTCGGCATTGCGAGCAACCAGTGCTTTGAACAGGCCCTGCTTATCGCCGTACCAATTATACAGCGTCTCGTTTGACGCTTTGGCCAGGCGCGCGATGCCTTGCATGGACGTTCCGGCAAAGCCCTTTTGTTCAAGCAATTTATATGCCGCGACTTCGATCTGTTCTTGGCGGTGGGTTCTGGTTTCGGCACGCATCACGACTTCCTGAGTTGTTGACAGGTACCGTAAC
>NZ_JBFEKM010000254.1:0-4038 GCF_041552635.1 Sulfitobacter sp. | reverse complement strand
GACCAGCCCTGCAAGCAAGACGGCGCGCAACAGCTCAAGCCAGCCCAATCTGCGGCGGGTCAGCCCGAGGGCCCACACCGGGGCCAGTTGCGGCACCCGCAGGTCGGCCAGTGTCAGCAAGCTCATCAAGATTGCAAAGCTCGCAACCCCCAGCGTCAGGACATTCAGCGCCGAGGTCACGACAAAGGTCTTTTCGAACACCTCAAGCGACAGCGCCTTGATCGCCTCTTGGGCGATGATGGCACCATCATCGATCCCGACGGCCGTCACGATCGCGGCCCTCAAATTTGCGGCACCGCTGGTTCGTACTCCGAAACGGGTGGGATAAATGTCGGGGTATAGTCCGGTGAATACCTGTTCGGATACAATAATCTGGCCCTGAGGATTGCCATAATCCCCCACAACCGCAACAATCGGCAGCGGCAGATCGGGCGTGACCTGCAACACATCGCCGACCCAAAGATCAGCCCGTCGCGCCAGTTGTTCATTCACAACGGCTGCCTTGCCCGTCTGCACAAGGTCCCAAGCCTGCGGGGCCGCGTCCAGAAACACCCAACTGTTGCGATAGGTCGGACCGACCCGCACGCCGTAAAGTTCGACCGGCAGGTCGGCGACGGTGGTTCCCGTTCTCAAAAGCGGCAGCGCCTCAATCCCTCGGGTTTGCAAGAACGCTTCAAGTGCGGCGCTTTGATCTGCCGTTTCTGTCTGTACAAAAAGTTCCGGCGCGAGCCGTTGGTCAAGGAACGCGACAAAGGTCAAACGAAAGCTTGATACCATGGTCAGGACGCCGATATTGGCAGATACCGCCAGCAATAGCGCCATCAAGGCAAGGCTAAGCCCCGGAAGCTGTTGCCGCGTATCCGCCCAAAACCAGCCCCAGACGGGCGTGACGGTCCGCCTCTCCAGCACGGTCAGGATGCCCGCAGCCACAGCAGGCAGCGCCAGTGCCGCGCCGATCAGCAAGCCGCCCAGCAGCGCGAAACCTGCGATCAAACCGTCCCATATCAACGCAACCGGCACCGCTACGCCCAGCAACACCACCGCGCCCACCGATTGCAGCCGGAACCGCGATGCGGTGGCCGTGACCCACGCCCGCGGCCTGACACTGGCCAACAGCGGCATATGCGCAATCTGCCAGATCCGCGCCGACAGCGCCGCCGCCGTTCCAAATACGGCCAGCAGCAAACCGGACACCCACCACGACGCCCGCAGTTCCAGCGCCCCCGAGATTTCAGCGCCGTAAAGTCCGCGCAGGGTCGCAGCAACATCGGGCAGCAGCAGTGCGGCGATCAGATACCCCAAGATGATCCCCAAGCCCGCCCCGATCAATGCCAGCGTCATCATCTCGGCCACAATCAGCGTCACCAACGTTCGCAGCGGCACCCCCAGCGATCGCAACGTCCGGATCATGCCTCGCCTTTGTTCAAACGCCAGCCCGATCGTGCTGTGCACGATAAACAGGCCCACGGCGAAACTGAGCAGACCAAAGGCCGTCAGGTTCAGGTGAAAACTGTCGGTCAATTGCGCGACATCTGCGACCTGCTGCGCCGGCTGGACCCGTAGACCGGGGGCGACCAAGGCCAGATCGGGTTGGTCAATCGGTTGGTCCGGCAGCACGATAAGGCGGGTCAGATCGTCGCGCTGCAACAGTTTTTGCACGATGCCGATATCCCCGATCGCAAGCCCCGGTGCGACGCTTGCATCCACCGTAACCTGCACGCCCGGATCAAGCTTCAGCGCGGTTTGCGGGTTCGCAAAGACGCCCTCAAGGCGACCCAGCTCCGGTTCCGCCCCCCCAAGGATATCCACCGCCCCCATGCCCGTGGGCGAAGTGACAGGATCGACACCTACCAGCCGCACGCCGTCCAATCGCCCGTCAATCACCGGAGAAACAAGCCAGCCCGACCGTCTGAGCGACACATATTGGTCAAGCGAAATACCCTCGCCCTGCCGGGGGACCAGCAGATCAAACTGCCCCTCCCCCAGTGTTGCCGCCGCCGCATCATAGCTGGCGCGGGCTTCGGCATTGATCGCCTGAACGCCCGACCAAAGTGCTGTGGCCAATGCCAACCCCGCAAGGTAAGCGAAAAGCTGGACAGGATTGCGCCGCCAATGCGACAGCAGCGCCCACAGGCAGGCCCTGATCATGTCAAACGGCCGTTTTTCAGATGCAACTGCCGGTCCATGCGGGCCGCGATGGCGGGCGAATGGGTCACGACCATCAACGCCGCCCCGGTCTGTGCTACCAGTTTCAGCAGTTGGTCCAACACATCATTTGCAGTATCCTCGTCCAGATTTCCGGTCGGTTCATCCGCCAGCATCAACTTGGGCTTGGCGGCGATGGCGCGGGCGATGGCGACGCGCTGCTGTTGTCCGCCGGACAATGCTTCGGGATATTTCTTCATCTGGCTGGACAGGCCCAAGGCATCTGTGACCTGTTCGACATGCGCGTGATCCACCGCGCGGGACAGCGCGGATTGAAAGGTGATATTCTGTGCCACCGTCAGCGACGGGATCAGATTGAACTGCTGGAACACCAGCGCGATATCGGTTCTGCGCATCTCAGCCCGCCCGCGGTCATCCAGCGTCGTCAGATCCTTGCCCGACACCCACACATGGCCTGCATCAGGTGCCTCTAGCGCGCCGGCAATATGCAATAGCGTGCTTTTCCCGCTGCCGGATTCACCGCGCAACGCAAGGGTCTGCCCCGCTGCAAGATCAAAACTGACCCCGCGCAGGACGGGCACAACACCTTCGCTGTCACGAAAGGATTTCTCAATATTTTCAAGCCTAAGAACCATTGTGCATCCCCTCGCTGACGCATGTAGCCTGCAGCCGATATTTTGACAGCTTTCAGCCCCGCAACAAGGACGATCTGCGCAATGCCCTGCCGTGGGACACGATTGATCTGGCCGGATCGCGCCAGCAAAAACAGTCTTGGCTGCGGTGTTGACTACAAGGGCACAGAACGCACACTGATGCAGCAAGACACGCTTTGACGGCAGACACATCAGACAGGTCCGATATGATCCAACCCAAACCGACCCGCAAATCCGACACCGTGCGCAGCCGTGATGCGGCCCGCACCCAAGCTGAAATTCTATCCGTCGCGGTGCAGGAATTCGCAGAGCACGGGTTTCACGGCGCGCGGGTCGAACGGATCACCAATGCAGCGAAATGCAATTCGCGGATGATCTATCATTACTTCGGCAGCAAAGAGCAGCTGTATATTGCCGCGCTCGACAGCGTGTTTGCAGCGATCCGGAACCAAGAAGCACGGCTGGATTTTAGCGGCGGTGATCCGGTGGCCACGGCCCGGCAATTGGTGGAGTTCACCTACGATTATTTCGCCAACAACGCGAGTTTCCTCAAGATGACGCGCAATGAAAATCTGCTGGGGGGCAAGTATATCGAACGCTCCCAAATGATCCGCGACATGTCCCAGCCCTTGATCACGGCCATCGGCAAGCTGATCGACAGGGGTTATGCTGCGGGGGCGTTTACACGCAAAGCCGACCCCGTGCAGTTGTACCTTAGCATCGTGGCACTGTCGGCCCACCACTTGAACAACGGCCCGACACTTGGGGTTGTCGTGGGCAAGGACCTGACAGATGCGGACTGGCAGGCCGACCGCCGCACCCACGCAGTCGAGGTGATCTTGAGCTATCTTGGCATCGCGCAAGAGAGCTAACGGGTCGCTAATCGCCGGCCTATTTAAGTCATCATTCATTTACTTGCGGATCAGAAAGGCGGTCTGATCAGAATCGCTGTTCTTTGCCCCATGGCCGAGCTTTGGTCATTTTCGCGGTGAAGGGTGCCATAGATATCTGCCGAATCGACCTATTCAAAAGACGATGAGTCAGGGTTACCTGACCTGGGATGGATCTGGGCACCTTTCCATCTGCACGATTTTTACGCGCTAATCCGCCTTAGCGCCTAATAAATAATCACCCAATCTTAATTCTAAAGATTTTTACTTTTGGTTGTTCCAACTCGAACAACGCCGCTGATTATGAAGTCATGAACATAGCAGCACCT
>NZ_JBFEKM010000253.1:0-4128 GCF_041552635.1 Sulfitobacter sp. | reverse complement strand
GTCTGGCCGGTGGTTTTCACTGTCGCCTCGATGCGCAGGCCGGGCAGGTCGGCGTCTGGGGTCAATTCAACCGATACTTTGGTGATCGGCAGCGGATGACACAGCGGGATCAGATCGGATGTGCGTTTGGCGGCCATGATACCAGCCAGACGCGCAACGCCCATCACGTCACCCTTTTTTGCGCGACCTTCGGTAATAATATCAAAGGTTTCGCGCTGCATCTTAATGTAGTTTTCTGCTGTGGCGATCCGTGATGTGACAGCCTTGTCTGACACATCGACCATATGCGCGTCGCCCTTGCCGTCAAAATGCGTCAGCGTCATTTACAGACCTCCCGGGCGCAGCGGGTTGGCAAGCAGGGTCCGCGTTGCGGCTTCGACATCATCCTGCCGCATCAGGCTTTCGCCGATCAGAAACACGCGCGCGCCATAGCGGGCCATGTCAGCCAGATCATCGGGACTGTTCAGACCGGATTCGGACACGATCATTTTTTCCACATCGACATGTTTGGACAGGGTCCGTGTGGTGTCCAACGATGTCTCGAACGTCTTGAGGTTGCGGTTGTTGATGCCGATCATCCGGCTTTTCAACTGGGCAGCCCGGTCAAGTTCGGCCTTGTCATGCACTTCGATCAGCGCATCCATGCCCCAATCGGCGGCGGCCTGTTCCAGTTCAAGCGCTTGCGCATCACTGACCGAGGCCATGATGATCAAGATGCAATCGGCCCCAAGGGCGCGGGCTTCGGCGACCTGATAGGTGTCATACATGAAATCCTTGCGCAGTACGGGCAGGGTGCAGGCATTGCGCGTGGCGACCAGATAGTCTTTGGACCCCTGAAAGCTCGGGGTATCCGTCAGCACCGAAAGGCACGTCGCACCGCCCGCAGCATAGGCGGCAGCCAATGTGGCAGGGTCAAAGTCGGCGCGGATCAACCCTTTGGAGGGGCTGGCCTTTTTGACCTCGGCGATCAGGCCATACCCTTCGCGCGAGGCATCGAATAACGCATCGGCAAAGGGGCGCACGGGCGATGCGGCGCGGGCTTCGGCCTCGACCGTTTCAAGCGGTTTGGCCGCTTTGTCGGCGGCGATTTCGTCCAGCTTGTAGGCTTTGATCTTGTCTAGGATTGTGTCGGTCATAAAATCTCCGGTGTTGCCCAGTTTATGGGGCTTTGGCCTTGGGCGTGCAACCAGTCATTGCTGCGTGAAAAGGGCCGCGATCCGAAAAAGCCCCGCCGTGCAGACAGGGGCGACGGATGGGCGGTCTCAAGCTTGAAGTTGGTATGCGGGTCTACGACTTTGGCGGCTTTTTGGGCATGCGCCCCCCAAAGCAGATAGGCGCGGGGACGGTCCGACAGGCGGCGCAGCACTTGTGCCGTCAGGGTTTGCCAGCCCAGACTGGCATGCCCGCCTGCGTGACCCGCTGGTACGGTAAGGGTCGTGTTCAGCAGCATAACCCCTTGGGCGGCCCAGAAATGCAGGTCGGCGGTGTCAGGGGCCGCACCGATATCAGTGCGCATCTCTTTGAAAATGTTGGCCAAGGACCGTGGCAGCGGTTTTGTTGTCGCGTCGGCGGAAAAGGCCAGCCCATGGGCGTGGCCGGGCGTGGGATAGGGGTCCTGACCCAAGATGACGACCCGCACGTCATCGGGCTGGGTCTGTTCAAGCGCTGCTAATATCTGCGGCGCAGGGGGCAGTATCACCCGCTGGTCTTGCGCCAAAGCGTCCCAGATCTCCGGTAGGTTCTCGGTGAAAAACGGCAAGTCGCGCCATGCGCCAAGGCGCGTCAGGTCAGGCGCGGTCATGCGGTTTGTGTAATGCGGGCCACTTGGATGATCTTGTCGCGCGCGGCCCCGCTGTCGATGCTGGTCCGGGCCATCTCGACGCCCGCCTTAAGGTCGGGTGCGGCATCCGCCACGACCAAGGCCGCGGCCGAATTCAGCAACACTGCATCGCGGTAGGCCGACGGGGTGCCGTCCAGCAGGGCGTTGAAATCACGCGCGTTTTCTTCCGGGGTACCGCCAACGATATCTTCGAACGGATGCACAGGCAGGCCCGCGTCTTGGGGGGTGATCTCGAATTCGGTCACGCTGCCGTCAGGGTGCAAGGCCGCAACCCAGCTGACGCCGGTGATGGTCAATTCATCCGTCCCGTCAGAGCCATGCACCAACCAAGCCTTTTCCGACCCCAAAGCGCCCAGCGTTTCGGCCATGGGGCGGATCAGATCGCGCCGGTAGGCACCGGTAAGCTGCCGTTTCACGCCAGCAGGGTTGGTCAGCGGACCAAGGATGTTAAAGATCGTGCGGGTCCCAAGTTCGGACCGCGTCGGCATCACATGCGCAATCGCCGGGTGATGCATCGGGGCCATCATAAAGCCTATTCCGGCCTCGTGCAGCGCGGCTTCGACCACTTTGGGGCCGACCATGACCTTAAGGCCCATCTGCGTCAACGCATCCGCGGCACCGGATTTCGACGAAAGGTTGCGATTGCCGTGCTTGGCCACGACCACGCCTGCACCAGCCACGACAAACGCCGTCGCAGTCGAGATGTTCAGCGTGCCTTTGCCGTCGCCACCGGTGCCGACGATGTCCATTGCACCGGCCGGCGCGTTCACCGCGTGACATTTGGCGCGCATGACATGGGCGGCCGCCGCATATTCATCCACCGTTTCACCGCGCGTGCGCAGGGCCATCAGAAAGCCGCCGATCTGGCTGGGGGTTGCTTCGCCGTTGAACAAGATACCAAAGGCTTCTTCGGCTTGGGCGCGGGTCAGGGGCCCATTGGCCGCAGCATCAATGAGGGGTTTGAGAAGTTCGCTCATGCCGGCACCTTTAGGTCGTTCAGGAAGTTTTGCAGCATCTGATGGCCATGCTCAGATCGGATCGATTCAGGGTGAAATTGCACGCCATGCAGGGGCAATTCGCGGTGTTGCAGACCCATGATGGTGCCGTCTTCCAGATCAGCCGTGATTTCCAGACAATCGGGCAGGGTGGCGCGTTCGACCACCAGCGAATGATAGCGTGTTGCGGCAAAGGGCGACGGCAGTCCGGCAAAGACACCTTTGCCCGTGTGCTGCATCTGGCCCATCTTACCGTGCACAATATCATCGGCGCGCACCACTTTGCCACCAAAGGCCTGCCCAAGCGTTTGATGCCCCAGACACACGCCCAACAAAGGCGTGCGCGTCTCGGCTGCCGCTGCCGTAAGCGCCAGACATATCCCCGCCTGATCCGGATCGCATGGCCCCGGTGACAGGATTATGCCAGCAGGGTTCATCGCCATCGCATCTTGAACCGTGATGGCGTCATTCCGCCTGATGTCGACCTGCGCGCCCAAATCCCCTAGATAATGCACTAGGTTATAGGTGAAACTGTCGTAATTATCTATCAGCAGTAGCATAGGCGAATTCTTTGTATTGGGACCGGGTTTAGGGCTAGAGAAACCGTAGAAAACCACGGTATAACATTGTCATTACATGTTCAGGCTTGAGGCCCATCGTCAAGGGCAGCCGGCCACCAGAGCCACGCTTGACTGAACTAATAAACAGGAGTGATTTTTCAATGGCACGCGGGTTTATCGGGGGCATCGTGATCGGTGGTGTGTTCAGCGTGGTTGTGGCAGGCATCGTGTCTTTCGTGGTGCCGATCGGCCCGCCGCCGCAGATGGATGATACCGCGCCGCAGGATATGACAGCCGCCGCGCCAGTCGATACGCCCCCTGAACCGCCCGCACCTGCGCCCGTTGACAGCCCGCCCGAGGCGAAGCCTGCGCCGCTTGCAATCATGCCGGCAGATGACAGCAGCGCCGATGCACCCCAAGATATGGCGACGGCCCCCTTGGCAGCGCCGGAGATCGGCCAAGACGTTGAAATCACTCGGCTTAACGAGGCAATAGAAACAACACCGCCAGCCATGACACCGGATGCGCCGATCCTGCCTAACCCGATGGCTTTGGCCCCGATGGAACCTGACGCTCGCGATGATACCGCCATTGCGACGGATCCTGCGGCACCTGCACCTGTGATAACAACCGCGCCGGACGCGGACGAACCTATCGCCGGGGAAACCGTCGTAGTTGACCCCGTGCCGCAAGACGATGTGATGGAAGAAACCGCCCCCGAAGTTATTACCGC
>NZ_JBFEKM010000252.1:0-4173 GCF_041552635.1 Sulfitobacter sp. | reverse complement strand
GTCCGGTGCCAAGGTCGACATCAACGACGAAGGTATCATCAAGATTGCATCGCCAAACGGCGACTCGATCAAGAAGGCCTATGACATGATCTGGTCCATCGTGGCCGAGCCTGAAGAAGGTGCGGTTTACACCGGTACCGTCGTCAAGATCGTTGATTTCGGTGCATTCGTGAACTTCTTTGGCAAGCGCGATGGTCTGGTCCACGTGTCCCAGATAGAAAACCGTCGCCTGAACCACCCTTCGGACGTTCTGAAGGAAGGTCAGGAAGTGAAAGTCAAACTTCTGGGCTTTGACGATCGCGGCAAGGTGCGCCTGTCGATGAAAGTCGTCGATCAGGAAACTGGCGAAGAGATCAAGAAAGAGGAAGGCGCAGAGGAGTAATCCTTAGCCCCTTTTGAAAAGAAAAAGCCCCGGTGGAAACGCCGGGGCTTTTTTTGTAGATGGGCAAGCAGTAACCCTTCGCGTTCAACCCGGGAATGGCGGCTTTCCACCATTTTCAAACTCGAATTACAGGGTCTTCTTGAAATACGAGACGATTAGGTCTTCAAGTTCCCGGTGGATATCCGCGCGCGAACGCCCTCCTGCATCGTCGCAAAGTCGATCCAATTCGCCCTCGCTCTGCAAGATGGATGCCCCACGCGGTTTGCAATCGGCAAGAAAGCTGAAGTGGGTCGCGTCGGTCACGATTTCATAATCTGCCTTGGCAATCTTTTCGGCAGCAGCGCGGGCATATACGCCCTCGGGCACCAAATCTTCGTCGCCCAGATTTATGATTTTCATCGGGATGCTGATTTCGGACAAACTTTGGTCGGTCAACGTGGTCACGATGCCGGGGTCTACAACGACCGCGGCTTTGATCCGGGGATCTCTTAAATCTTGCGCTGCCGTGGCAAGGTCTAAGCTGTGCAGGTCAATACCGAACATTGCCAGAAAAGCGCAATCAGACATGCCATGATCGGTGCCATCGCAGAACCGCTGCAACCTTTCCGGATCGACCCGCGCGCCAGAGACAGCCATGGCCGTGTATCCACCTGCAGAAAAACCCAGTATTGCGATACGGTCATTGTCGATAAAGGGGTAGTCCTTGGCGTTCGACGCGATTTCGTCCAATACAGCCGAGACATCCGCCGGGCGTTCCCAGACGCGCACGGCGGCTTCGGCAGAAGCATTGCCAGATGTCGTACCAGAATGGTTTGGCAACAAAACTACGAAACCAGCCTCGGCTAACTGCGCTGCTATCCATCCGAACTGCCCGGCGTTGCCGCCTGCACCGTGCGAGATCATGATCGCCGGAAAACGCCCGGTGCGATGCGGTGCGCCACGTCCAGCGGCGGTGCCATGGAACACACCGTTACCGCCAATGGTCACGGCCTTGCCGCCAGGCGTGGCAGGATACCAAATGTGAAAATCGACATTCCCGTTGCGGACTGGCGCGAACGCAGATCCATAGGCGATGCCCGCACCGCCCTCATAGGCAGGTCGAACAAGTTCATAACCGCCCCAGCCCACAAGCCCAAGGACAGTAAGGCATGCAGTGGCCTGAATAAATTTGCGCGTTTTTGACATGGTCCGTCTCCGTCAACTGATTGAATATGACAGCTGTTTGACCAAAAACGCCTGATACGGCGTCCTGAAACGCGTTTGAGGTCGTCCTGAAACACAATTCAGGATAGGCCCGAACCAATCAACACACGGATGAACCTACGATGATATTTGTGCCGCTTTCCCTATTCGGGAGCCTTCTCCTCGTGATGGTATTTGTCTGGTTTGCGCGTTCCCATGACCTGTCCCACCGCGCCCACCAACTGTTTTTGGCGCTTGTTGCGCTCTATGCCACGCAGTCGCTGCTGATAACCGTGCGATGGGGGTACGGCGTCCTTGGCGCGGCCCCCTTGGCGGCACTTCTGGCACCGGTTTTGCCGGTTGCGGCTTATTTATCCTATAGCGCCTTGACGGGGCCATTAAAGGGATCACGTCTTTGGCCCCTGATCATCATCCCGCTGAACTGGTTCGGCCTGTCAGTCGCGCGGGACATGGCAGACGCAATGATCTTGGTGACATACTTGGTCTTTGGGGCCCTGCTGATCCGGCTTGCGTTGAAAGGGCGGGACCAACTGGCGCTTTCGCCGCTTGAAAACGCGCGCGAGATCGTTTTGGCGATCGCTCTCACTGGCGTCATTCTTGTCGTTTCGGCACTGACCGACGGTTATGTGATTTATGATTTCATGTTCAATGACGGCCAGCACGTTGGGCTGATTGTTGGGTTCGTGCAGTCGGCGTTTGCGCTGGTGATTGGGATTTGTGCCGCTTTCGGACGCGTATCACCCACCGCCGAATTCAACGAAGATACCCCGGTTGACGCTGCCGACCGCCCTACGGAGCAAGACACCGAAGTCATGGCAAAGCTCGAGGAACTTTTTGCACAAGCCGGTGTTCACAGAAACGAGGAATTGAGCCTGCGCCGCCTTGCCCGTCGCCTGGGCTTGCCTGATCGCAGGGTATCAAACGCGATCAACCGCAGCTGCGGGCTTAGTGTGTCACAATTTGTAAACAACTACAGAATCAAAGACGCATGCCGCCTGTTGACCACGACCCAAGATACGATACTTGCTGTCTCGCTCGCTGCCGGCTTTGCGACAAAGTCGAACTTTAACAGAGAATTCATTCGGGTGACGGGCACATCTCCTTCGAAATGGCGCACCGAAAACTCTGACTCAAAGGCTGCCTGAAGGGCAGCATATCAACCGAAAAATTGCACTCCATCGCGTGCGCGAACCAAAGCGGCCATCAGCACACCGTGCCCCACTGCGCGAAGCTTATCCTAATGCGAATGCCCGTGTCCGCCATGATCATCCTCGTCCAGTGATCCATGCACCGCGAACTGGTCGATGCCTGCATCTTGTGGCTCGATAAACCTGAAGCTCTCGCGCACGCCGCTTTCGGATAGCTCGCGCGCGACGGTCAGCAGGGTGTTGGGCGCATGGTCGGCGCACAGTTCCATCATCTGGGTAACCTCTTCTTCGGCGACGGGGCGGGCGGCTTCCATCGACGGGGCACCGTAAATCTCGACGAAATGTTTCATCAATTGCAGGGTGATTGCCTCGACTTCAAAGGGTTCGGCCTTGGTCACGGCCACGAACGTCACACGGCCAAAGGTTTCGACCCCCATCCATCCGTTTGCAAAGGCCTGCCGCGCCTTGCCGGTCAGATCGCCGTCGGACCAGTTCGAAAACTCGAACCCGCCCGATACGCACCATTCGCCGGTACGCGCAGGGGAATGGAACACGTTTCGGTCGCTTTCGTCGAAATGGATCGCGCGGGCGAGGAAAAGATCGCTCATGAGGCAGGCTCCAACAGGTCAGTCAGTGGGATAAGGTGGGTCGTGTCGGTGGATTTCAGCAGCAGCCCAAAGTCTTGGTCAACGCCGGTAAAACGCCCCGACAGATCGCCATGGGTCACGTCTTTTCCGATGTTCCACGCAAGGCCGGTCCATTCCTTGTGCAGCGGTCCGGGCCCGTCGTCGGACCACCGGTTCAGCGCTACCAGCGTATGCCGCGCCCAAGATTCAAGCAGGGTCACCGGGTTCACCTCGGAACAGCCTTCGCCGTATAGCGTGGTCTGATCGGGTGTATCGCCGGGGGTATCGCTTTGCGGCAGGATGTTGATGGCAAAGCCCACAACAAGCCAGTCGGGCACAGCTTGTGGATCAAGGTCAGACACAGCCGCCCGCATCTGACCACAGATCGCGCCGTTCACCCGCAGATCGCCATTCCACGCCAGATGCACGCCAACTTCGGGCGGGGCCAGCGCGCCAAGGGCGTTTTGAAACCCCACAGCGCATAGCGGCAGCATCGCCATTGCCGATGCCAAGGAGACTTCGGGGGCGAACACAATCGCCCCCTGTAAAACGCTTGGTCCCGGATCATAAACCACCAGCCCCGCGTCGCAGCCCTGACGCGCTTGCGTGCAGGCGTATGCGAAGGGGTCAGCAGCATGCAGCCCCGTCAGCAGGGGTGGAAAGACCGGGGTGTCGGTCACGCGTGGCCGCCTGCGATCAGCGCTTTGGCGACAGTCCGGAATGCTTCGGCCTGTGGGCTGTCGGGCTTGGACACCACGATGGGCGCGCCGCCATCAGCTGCCACGCGAATGTCCAGATGCAGCGGAATTTCGGC
>NZ_JBFEKM010000251.1:0-4203 GCF_041552635.1 Sulfitobacter sp. | reverse complement strand
GGATCGTGGATTTACATCGGTTCCCAAGGCATCGTTCAGGGCACCTACGAGACCTTTGTCGAGGCAGGCCGCCAGCATTATAACGGCGACCTGACTGGCAAATGGATCCTGACCGGCGGGCTTGGCGGTATGGGCGGGGCGCAACCTTTGGCGGCTGTGATGGCCGGTGCCTGCTGTCTTGCGGTGGAATGCAATCCTGATTCAATCGATTTCCGGCTGCGCACCCGCTATGTTGATGAACGCGCCGACACGCTGGACGAAGCGCTTGAGATGATCGCGCGGTGGACAGCGGCGGGCGAAGCCAAATCGGTGGGCTTGCTTGGCAATGCCGCCGATGTCTTTGCAGAGATTTACCGGCGCGGCGTACGTCCTGATATCGTAACCGACCAGACCAGTGCGCATGACCCGCTGAACGGCTATCTGCCGCAAGGCTGGTCAATGGCAAAGTGGCGGGACAAACGCGAAAGCGACCCCAAATCCGTTGAAAAAGCAGCGCGGGCGTCGATGAAAACCCATGTGGCAGCGATGGTCGATTTTTGGAAAGCCGGTGTGCCGACGCTGGATTATGGCAACAACATCCGTCAGGTCGCACTGGACGAAGGGCTGGAGAACGCCTTTGCCTTCCCCGGCTTCGTTCCCGCCTATATCCGTCCGCTGTTTTGCCGTGGCATCGGGCCGTTCCGCTGGGTGGCGCTGTCTGGCGACCCCGAGGATATCTATAAAACCGACGCCAAGATGAAGGAACTCTTCCCCGAGAACACCCATCTGCACAACTGGCTCGACATGGCGCGCGACCGGATTGCCTTTCAGGGGCTGCCTGCGCGCATCTGCTGGATCGGGTTGGGGGATCGGCATCGCGCCGGCCTTGCGTTCAACGAAATGGTCGCAAGCGGCGAATTGAAAGCCCCCGTCGTGATTGGCCGTGACCATCTTGACGCGGGTTCTGTCGCCTCGCCCAACCGCGAGACCGAGGCGATGAAAGACGGCTCTGATGCGGTATCTGACTGGCCGCTTTTGAACGCGCTGGTGAACACGGCATCGGGGGCGACATGGGTCAGCATCCACCACGGTGGCGGCGTCGGCATGGGGTTTTCCCAGCATTCCGGTGTCGTGATCTGCGCCGATGGCACGCCCGAAGCAGCCAAGCGGATCGAACGCGTGCTGTGGAACGACCCGGCCAGCGGTGTGTGGCGACATGCCGACGCAGGATACAAGGACGCGATTGCCTGCGCGCGCGAAAACGGGCTGCGCCTGCCGCGCATCTTAGGCAACTGATCACAACCATTCGATGCCCCGCAAGACGGTGCGAACAAACCCGACCGACCGAACATTCAACAAGGAGAACTGACATGGACAGACGCAAATTTCTGGCAACCGCAGGCCTTGGCGCCGCGGCAACAACCCTTGCAGCACCGGCAATCGCGCAGGATGTGCGCAACTGGAAACTGGTATCGGCATGGCCCAAGAACCTGCCAGGCCCCGGTGTTGCCGCCCAAACGCTTGCCGACCGGATCACCACGCTTTCGGGTGGCCGGATCAACGTGACACTTTATGCCGCTGGTGAGATCGTCCCCGGCAACGGCGTTTTTGATGCAGTTTCCGAAGGCACAGCTGAACTGTATCACGCCGTTCCCGCCTATTGGGGGTCAAAATCCAAGGGCATTTTGCTGTTCGGGTCGCAGCCCTTTGGCCTGCGCGCCGATGAACAGTTCGGCTGGATGTATCACGGCGGCGGCCAAGCGCTTTATGACGAGATGTATGGCCGCTTTGGCATCAAGCCGTTCCTGTGCGGCAACTCCGGTCCGCAATGGGCAGGCTGGTTCAAGAACGAGATCACGTCTGTCGAGGACCTCAAGGGGCTCAAGTTCCGCACCACAGGCATCGCCTCGCAAATGGCGGCAAAGCTGGGCATGGCTGCCGAAGCGATGAGCGGTCCGGCCATGTTCCAAGCGCTGCAAACCGGGGCGTCGGACGCGGGTGAATTCATCGGTCCATGGACGGATTCCGCGCTTGGGTATTATCAGGTAGCGCCTTATTATTATTGGCCCGGCGTGGGCGAGCCGTCCTCCGCCGAAGAATGCGGCGTCAATGCCGACGTTTTTGCCGAACTGCCTGATGATCTGAAAGAAGTCGTCACGCAAGCCTGTCAGGGTCTCTATAACCCTGTGTGGACTGAATACATGACCAAGCACGCGCAATCGCTGCAAACGCTGGTGTCGGACCATGGCGTTCAGGTGCGCAAGCTGCCCGACGATGTGATCGCTGCCATGGGCGTTGCCGCGCAAGAGATCATGCAGGAATATCTTGCCGATGATGACGAACTTGTCGTGCGGATCACCGAAAGCTTTATCGCGTATCGCGATCTGGTTGGCGGCTACATGAGCTATGCCGACAACGGGCAGATGAACGCACGCGCGGGCGTTTTCGGATACTAAAACGGGTTTGTGGTGCGCAGCGCGGCGTTGCGTACCACATCCACCTAGACCGAGGGGCCGGTGATGCTTGTTCTAGCCGATGCGATTGACCAGATGAACCGCGCCATTGCCAGCGTCGTCCGCTGGCTCGCGCTGATCATGGTGCTGGTGCAGTTCTGCATTGTCATCGGTCGATATGTCTTTGGCCATAACTCCATCGCGGCGCAGGAAAGCGTGTTGTATATGCATGCAACGCTGTTCATGCTGGGGGCCGGTTTCACGCTGCTGGTCGACAAACATGTCCGCGTCGATGTGTTCTATGCCAAGGTCAGTGACGCGGCGCGGCGGCGGATCGATATATTTGGCCACATCTTCTTGTTGATGCCATCCATGACGGCGCTGCTGTATTGGTCGTGGCCGTCCGTGCGCAATTCGTGGAGAATTCTGGAAGGTCCGATATCAGTCGGCGGGATCGAAGCGGTGTTCTTGCTGAAAACTCTGATCCCTGCGTTTTGCATCCTGATCTTGCTGCAATCCCTGTCGATCCTGATCCGAATGTTCCACAAAGGGCCCAAAGCATGAGCGAATATCTTGATCTGATCATGTTCGCCGCCCTGATGGTGGCTGTTCTGTCCGGCTTTCCGGTGTCGTTCAGCATCGCCGGTGTCGCCATAGCCTTTGCCTATCTGGGCTGGATGCTGGGGGTCATGGATGTCTCGCTGCTGGGGGCTTTGGGCCAGCGTGCATTTGGTCTGATCGGCAATCAGGTTCTGATCGCTATTCCCGTTTTCGTGCTGATGGGGGCCATACTGGAAAAAAGCAAAATCGCCGAAGAGCTGCTTGATACGATGGGGCGCAGTTTCGGGCAATTGCGCGGCGGCTTGGGCATCTCGGTGGTTCTGGTTGGTGCGCTTTTGGCGGCCTCTACTGGGATTGTGGGGGCCACGGTGGTGGCGATGGGCATGATCGCCCTGCCCAGCATGCTGCGCGCCGGCTACAACCCTGCCCTGTCGGCTGGCATCGTGTGCACCGCAGGCACTTTGGGCCAGATCATACCACCTTCGACCTTGCTGATCATTTTGGCCGACGTGATGTCCAACGCGTTTCAACAGGCGCAGTATACGCAAGGTAAATTCGCGGTCGAGGCGCTGTCTGTCGGGCAATTCTTTGCCGCCGCGATCATTCCGGGGCTGGTGCTGGTCACGCTCTATCTGCTGTATATCCTGATCCGCGGCGCGCTGCGCCCGCAAGACATGCCCCCCGCAGACATCGGCCTTGCCCGACCTGACCGAGACGAGGTTCTGGCCGCGATCGTACCGCCCGTCTTACTGATCTTTGCAGTGCTCGGGGCCATCCTTGGCGGTGTTGCCACCCCGACCGAGGCCGCATCGGTGGGTGCCATCGGCGCGCTGCTGATGGCGGGGCGCAAGATCGGGATCAATCCGAAACTGATTTTGATCGGCGCGTTGGCGTTGGTCTGTCTGGGCCTTTTTGCCGGACTGTATCCCGTGCGGCTGCAACGCAATGACAATGGCATTCTGGAATGGGCTATCGGGGCCTTTTACGCGGTGCTGGCCCTTGTCGGTCTGGGTGCCGTGATCTTGTCGCTGCGCGCTTCCATCCGCACCAAGGTTATTCAGGACGCGCTGAATTCCACGCTCACCATGACGGCGATGATTTTCGCGACGATCCTTGCTGCGGGCTTCTTTTCCTTGGTCTTTATAGGCTTGGGTGGCGAAGAGCGTGTCGCGCATCTGCTGGAAAACCTGCCCGGTGGTCCGACGGGTGC
>NZ_JBFEKM010000250.1:0-4213 GCF_041552635.1 Sulfitobacter sp. | reverse complement strand
TGTCTTGAAGCATTTGGCGTTCTTCTGTCAGGTCGAAGTTCATGCTCCACCTCCCATCGTTGTTTTGGCAATGATCTGGCGCTGGATTTCGTTCGAGCCGCCAAAGATCGACAGTTTACGGTTGTTGAAATATTGCGCGGCAACGGGGCCGGCATTCAACGGATCAGGCAGGGCAAGGTTCGATCCTTCAATCGCTTCGGATGCGAATGGCATCGCATAAGCACCTGCCGCACGGCGGGCCAGATCGTTGATTTCCTGACGGATGATCGTGCCTTTGACCTTGAGCATAGAGGATTCTACACCCGGTGCCGCACCAGCTGCCGCCTTGGAGACGATGCGCAGGTTTGTCGTGCTCATCGCCATCAGGTCGATTTCAACCCGTGCAACCCGTGCTGCAAAGTGGGGGTTTTCCATCAACGGCTTGCCGCCGGACATTTCGGCGCGTGCGATCCGCTTGACCGCTGTCAGACCCGCCTGAGAGAACCCGACGCCCGCAATGTTCGTCCGCTCGTGGGTCAGCAGATACTTGGCATAGGTCCAGCCTTCGTTCTCTTTGCCGACAAGGTTTTCGACAGGCACTTTGCAATCCGTGAACCAGACTTCGTTCACCTCGTGGGTGCCGTCCAGCAGGATGATCGGGCGCACTTCGACGCCGGGGGTTTCCATGTCGATCAGCAAGAAAGAGATACCTTCTTGCTGCTTTACCTTCTTGTCGGTGCGCACGAGGCAAAAGATCATGTTGGCGTGCTGGCCAAGGGTCGTCCAGGTCTTCTGACCGTTGACGATGTAATGCGTGCCCTCTTCGTTCAGCACGGCCTCGGTCTTCAATGACGCAAGGTCGGAACCGGCACCCGGTTCGGAATAGCCCTGACACCACCAGTCTTCGCCCGACAGGATGCGGGGCAGCCAGTAATCATTCTGCTCTTGGCTACCGAATTTTTGCAGCACAGGGGCCAGCATCGACAAGCCAAACGGCACGATGCGCGGGGCGTAATGTGCGGCGGCTTCTTCCTCAAAGATGTGGCGCTGAACGGCGTTCCATTCGGCACCGCCGAATTTCTCGGGCCAGTTCGGGGCCAGCCAGCCTTGGGCGTTCAGAATGGCGTGCCACTCTTCTTGTCCCGCCTTGCCCAGCTCTTCTCCTTTGCGAATTTTATCGCTCATTTCCTTGGGAAGCTTTTCCTCAAGAAAGGCGCGTACTTCGGCGCGGAATGCCTTTTCTTCGTCGCTATAGCTCAGATCCATTAATCTTTCCTCCGGTTGATGTCGTTCGGGCATTGCGCCCTTGTTCATTTACTTAGCAGTGTCTTTGTTCAGGTCATCAAAGGTGCGACCCTCTGCCACCAGTTGTTTCAGCAGCGGTGCGGGTTCCCAAAACCAAGCGTCGTCCTTGGCGTAGGTTTCTATATCGGCCAGCAGCGCGGTCAGCCCTTGCAGGTCGGCCCATTTCATCGGGCCACCCCAATAGCGCGGGAAGCCGTAGCCAAACAGCAGCACCATATCGATGTCGAGAGGGCGTTTCGCGATACCCTCGCCCAGCAGTTTTGCGGCCTCGTTCACCATGGCGGCCATATAGCGGCGCACGATTTCGGCGTCTGTGAAATTACGCGGGGTGATACCCAGTTCCTTGCGCTCGGCCTCGATCAGAATGGGCACTTCGGGGTTCGGGATGCCGCCACGGGCGCCTGCCTCGTAGACGTAATACCCCTTGCCGGTTTTCTGGCCAAAGTTACCGCCTTCGCAGATTTTGTCAGGATATGTCGGCACGCGTTCCGCAGGATGACGTGTCGCCGCTTTGCGTTTGCGCGTGGCCCAACCGATATCAAGGCCTGCAAGATCGCCCACAGCAAAGGGCCCCATGGCAAAGCCGAAATCGACCAATGCCTTGTCGATCTGATAGGGCGATGCGCCGTCCAGCACCATGTGATCAGCGGCGGTGCGATAGGTTGCCAGAATACGATTGCCGATGAACCCGTCACACACGCCGGCCCTGACCGAGATTTTGTTCAACGCCTTGCCAAGGGCAAAGCCTGTGGCAACAACATCGGGCGCGGTCTTGTCTGCCACGACCACCTCAAGCAGCTTCATAATATGCGCAGGAGAGAAGAAGTGTAGCCCGATCACATCCGCAGGGCGCGATGTGCTGGCGGCGATTTCGTCGATGTCCAGATAGGATGTGTTCGACGCCAGAATAGCACCGGGTCTGCACACGGCATCCAGCTTGCCGAACACGTCTTTCTTGACGTCCATGTCTTCGAACACGGCTTCGATCACCAGATCAACCAAAGCGAGGCTGTCATAGTTGATCGACACCTCAAGCGCCGTCGTCGTGATCGCGTCGTACTTCATCTGACTGATCTTGCCGCGCTTCAGCGCGCCCGACAGGTTACCGGCGATGCGGCCGCGCGCAGCTTCGGCGGCTTCGGCTTTCATCTCGATCAGCACCACGTTGAAACCAGCCAGCAAGGCCGCCGTGGCGATGCCTGCGCCCATGGTGCCACCGCCGATGATGCCGATGGATTGCAACGGACGGGGTTCGACACCTTTCAGCTCTGGCAGGTTACCGACTGCACGCTCCGAGAAGAACGCGTGGATCATGCCTTGTCGTTGATCGGTTTCCATCAGATCCATGAACATCTTACGTTCGGCCATCATGCCCTGATCAAAGGGCAGTTCCGATGCAGCCTGAACCGCACGTACCGCTTGGGCGGGGGAAATCTGGCCCCGGCCTTTTTTCAATGTGCCATCATACGCGGCATCCCAATCAATCGCTTGTGCTGCTGGCATTTCACTGACCGCACGGCGGGGTGCCGCGTCGGCAACCAGACTTTCCGCATAGGCCAGACCGACCGCTTCGGGGTCGCCTTCGACGATTTTGTCGATGATGCCCAGTTCCAATGCTTCGTCCGCTTTGACCTGACGGCCCGTGGTGATCAGATCAAGCGATGCGTCAACACCAATCAAGCGCGGCAAACGCTGCGTCGCACCGGCACCGGGGATCAGACCCAGATGCACCTCGGGCAGGCCAACGCGGGCAGACGGCTGCGCGATGCGGTAATGCGCGGACAAGGCAATCTCAAGACCGCCGCCCAAGGACACGCCGTGCATGGATGCGACCACGATCAGCGGCGATGCCTCGATCCGTTTGCAAACATCGGGCAGGAAAGGTTCCAGCGGTGTCTTGCCAAATTCGGTGATGTCCGCACCCGCGATAAAGGCGCGGCCTTCGCCAACGATCAAGATCGCCTTGACGCCACTGTCTGCTTCGGCGCGTTCCACCCCTGCAACCAGCCCCAGCCGAACGGCATGGGACAGCGCGTTGACCGGCGGGTTCTGGATACGCAAAACGGCAATGTCACCGCTGCGGCTATAGGCAATCTTGTCAGTCATCTTAATCTTTCCTGTCACTCTGATTAGTCCCGACGGCTAAGCGCGGGTTTGCGGCCGGTTCGTTTTTCAAGCGCGCGCACAAGGTCACGCAGGGCAGGCCCCACCTCGGTTGTGATGCGGGCATCGGGCAAATCAGCCGGGGTCGCCCCCATGCTAAAGGCAACCGGTTCGCCGAATTCTTCTGCGAAATAGGGCACGCTGACCGCGTTCACGCCATTGGCATAGCGCGCGTCCCCCAGTGATGAAGCAAAACCTCGAGCAACCAATTGTTTAAATCCTTCCGACCGGAACTGTCGCATATCCGGATCGGTCGTCAACTGCTCAAAGCGCTCTTCGCTAAGTGACGCCACGACGGCCATGCCAGAGGACGACCCGCGGATCGGAATCCGGTGTCCCGGCTCTAGCCAGATCGTCGATGCGTTGCGGGGGCGCCACGTGCGCACCAGCATCATGCGCGCGTCATCGCGCACCGCGACCAACCCCAGTGTGCCGGTATCATCGGCCAGTTGCTGCATGGCATCCGACACCAGATCCAGAAAATTCACGGCAACCGACGCCACCGACCCCAAGGCAATCGCCGACGGCCCCAGACGAAAACGGTCGTTGCGCCCACCGTGGCTTAGGTAGCCCAAAGAGCACAACGTATAGGTCAAACGCGACACGGTGGGTTTCGGCAAGCCGGTGCGGTCGGCGATCTGCGCATGGGTCAAACCACTGTCGCTGGCGCGAAATGCCCGAAGCACAGCCATGCCACGGGCCAGCGTATTTGCGAATTTGCGATCAACGGGGACCGAATTCATGCCTCAACCTCGACTTGTTTCAC
>NZ_JBFEKM010000249.1:0-4228 GCF_041552635.1 Sulfitobacter sp. | reverse complement strand
GAAGGCCATGATACAGACCCGCCAATGCGATCACGCAGATCAGCGCAAAGATTCCGGCAATCACATCGTCCAGCATCACACCCAACGCATCACCGCGCCGGTCAGCCCAGCCCACCAGCAGCGGTTTCCAGATGTCGAACAAGCGAAACAAGGCAAACGCAGCAATCCAGCCCGGCCACATCACAAGGATGTTCAACCCCATTGACCACGCCGCATAGCTTAGCGGCAAAAGCGCTATCCACTGGCCTGCAACCTCGTCGATCACGATTTCGGAGGGGTCATGATCGTCGGAACCAGCGGTCATCTGCGCCGTCGCCCACCAGCCGCCCGCAAAGGCGACGATGATGCCGACAACCAGCAACGGAAATCCGCCAATGACATGCAGCAACCACCCCCAAGGCAGCGCGACAAGCGACCCCCAGGTGCCGGGGGCAGGGCGGATATATCCAACGCCCAGAACAGTGCCGATCAGTTTCGCAAGTTTCATAGTTTCACCAATGTTGCTGTGGCCATGCAGGCGATGCCTTCGCCGCGACCGGTAAAGCCAAGCCGTTCCGATGTGGTCGCCTTGACCGACACCCGCGCGATTTCAAGCCCGAGATATTCAGCCATCACGCGCCTCATTTCGGCCGCATGGGGGCCGACCTTGGGATATTCGCAAATCAACGTGCAATCGACATGGGTCAGGGTGAACCCTTGGCTGCGGGCAAGACCCGCTGCGTGGCTTAGGAAAATGTGGCTTTCAGCGCCTTTCCACTGTGGATCACTGGGCGGAAAATGCTGGCCGATATCGCCCATCGCAAGCGCGCCGTAAATCGCATCCGTCACCGTATGCATCCCCACATCAGCATCAGAGTGGCCCACAAGCCCCTGATCATGCGGTATTTTCACGCCGCACAAGGTCACGTGATCGCCGGGGCCAAAGGCGTGCACGTCAAAGCCGTTGCCTGTGCGAATATCCAATGCGGTCTCCAATATGCGGGCTGCGCGGGTCAGATCGCCCGGCACGGTGATTTTCAGGTTATCGGCGCTGCCGGGGGTGATGGCAACGGCCATTCCCGCCGCACGCGCCACTTCGACGTCATCGGCGGCAATGCCGTCGAATGTTGAATGGGCCAGCCGGATCGCAGCCGCATCAAAGCCCTGCGGTGTCTGGGCGGCAAACAGCGCGGTCCGGTCTTGGGTGCCTGCGACTTCGCCATCTTCGCCCAGCCAAAGCGCGTCGGTGACGGGCAGGCCGGGGGCTGCGGCAGGCCCATCCCCTAGGGCGTCGATCACCGCATCAATCACTTGGGCAGAAACACACGGACGGGCCGCATCATGGATCAACACCTGATCCGCCACCATAACAGCCAGACCGTTGCGCACCGATTCTGCGCGGTTTGCGCCGCCTTGCGCGATGACACAGCCCTGTGCCGCAAATTCCGGCGCATGGGCCATATCAGACGGGCTTAGGACGATGATGATCTGGCTGATCGCCGGATGGCGTTGAAACGCTGCCAGACTATGGTCGATCACCCGTTTACCGCAAAGCTCTTGCCACTGTTTTGCCACGGGACCGCCAGCGCGGGTGCCGCTCCCGGCGGCAACGATCAAAGCGGCAATTCTTGGCGGTATTGTCATGCGTGGCCCCCCTTGTTTTGTACGATATTTCTACGCATTGACGTGGTCAGGCGCAACGCCCTGCAATAACTGCCTGAAAATTAAGCACAGGGCGCGCAAAATCCTCGCAATCTGCGCTGGATTTGTTGAGTTCACCCCAACAGGGGGATACACCAAGGACAACTGCACAAGGATTAAGCGTTTTGGCCCTGCCTGATCTGCCTTTTACTCTCAACCCGCCTGTTTTGCTGGCACCCATGGCGGGGATCACAGATTTACCCTACCGCAACCTGGTCGCGTCCTTTGGGGCGGGTCTGGTGGTGTCTGAAATGGTCGCCAGCGAAGACATGATTAATGCGCGCCCCGGCACCCGAGAAAAAGCAGAACTGGGGTTGGGCATCGAAGGGACCGCCGTGCAACTTGCCGGTCGCCAAGCCGCCCCCCTGGCCGAAGCCGCCCGCATGGTCGAAGCCCAAGGCGCGCGCATTATCGACATCAACATGGGCTGTCCGGCCAAGAAGGTCACCCAAGGCTATTCCGGCTCTGCGCTAATGCGCACGCCCGATTACGCCCTAACCCTGATCGAAGCGGTGGTGAATGCCGTCAAAATACCAGTGACACTGAAAACTCGCCTTGGCTGGGATGACGCAATGCTGAATGCGCCCCAGATCGCCGCCGCCGCCGAGGCCGCTGGCATCACGATGATCACCATCCACGGACGCACGCGCTGCCAGTTCTACAAAGGCTCGGCGGACTGGGCTGCGATCGCCAAGGTCAAGGATGCCGTGTCTGTGCCGGTTATTGCCAATGGTGATATCATAAGCAGTGACACCGCCCGCTTGGCGCTAAGGCAGTCGGGTGCCGACGGGGTGATGGTCGGGCGCGGGTCACAAGGGCGACCTTGGATCTTGGCGGAAATCGCCCATCAGCTGTATGGCACGCCTGCGCCGGTCGTGCCGCAAGGCGCTGATTTTGCGCGCATGGTTGGCGATCACTACGATGAAATCATCCGCTTTTACGGGGTCACAATCGGCCTGCGCGCCGCGCGTAAACATCTGGGCTGGTACATGGACCTTTGCGCCACGCCGCGTGATTTGCGCCGGTCAATCCTGACGGCCGCTGATGTGCAGACCGTTCAAACCTTGATCCCTTCGGCCATGCACCCCGGCCATGATTTGGTGGCCGCATAATGGATGATAATACGATCTTCAGTTCACTGCCGGTCCCTGCGGTGCTGATCGGGCCCGATGACAAAATACTGGACATGAACTCCGAAGCAGAGGGGTTCCTGAACGCATCGGCCAAATCCGCCAAGGGCATGCCGGTCTGGGATATGGTCGCCGTTGATGCCCCGCTCGAGGAAGGCTTTGCCCGCGCGCGCGAGAACGGGACACCGTTGTTCGTCAATGACGTGGATGTCGGCAGCGGCCAGCGCGCACCTTTGCAATGCGCCCTGCATCTGGCCGCCTTGGCAGGGACCGAGGGCAAGATGATCATGATGATCACCCCGCGCGAACTTGCCGGGCGCATGACCCAGAACAATTCGGTGAAATCGGCGGCTAAATCGGCAATCGGCATGGCCGAGATGCTGGCCCACGAGATCAAGAACCCGCTGGCAGGCATCACCGGCGCGGCGCAATTGCTCAGCATGAATTTGAACGCCGAAGACCTTGAGCTAACCGATCTGATCGTCGCGGAATCGCGCAGGATCGTGAAACTGCTCGAACAGGTTGAACAGTTCGGCAATCTGTTGCCGCCCGAACGCAGTTCAATGAACCTGCATGATGTTTTGGACCGCGCCCGCCGCTCTGCGTTGCTGGGGTTCGGGGCACGCATGCGGATCATCGAAGATTACGATCCGTCCTTGCCCCATGCCTTGGGCGACAAGGATCAGTTGTTGCAGGTGATTTTGAACCTGTTGAAAAACGCATCCGAAGCGGCGGGCGATCAAGGCGGCACAATCCGTCTGCACAGCTATTACGAACATTCGTTTCGCATGCGCCGCTCTGATGGGACCGGCCAGTCGTTGCCCTTGCAGATCGAGGTGATTGATGATGGCCCCGGTCTGCCCGAAGGCATCCGCGCTGACATCTTCGAACCGTTTGTGTCGGGCCGCGAGAACGGCACCGGTCTTGGCCTTGCCTTGGTCAGCAAGATCATTTCCGATCACGATGGCTGGATTTCGGTCAATTCGGTCCCCGGCAAAACAGTTTTCCGCATTTCGCTGCCCCGCGCTGACACTGCGCAAACGGGCACCGCGCAAATTGCCCCCCTTGCACCCCAACAGGAGATATAAAATGGATGGTACAGTTCTGGTCGCCGATGACGACCGCACTATCCGCACCGTTCTGACGCAGGCGCTGACACGGGCCGGGTGCAAGGTACATGCCACATCAAGCCTGACCACGCTGATGCGGTGGGTCGGCGAGGGCAAAGGCGATGTCGTCATCTCGGACGTGGTGATGCCCGACGGCAATGGCCTTGAGATGCTGCCAAAGATTGCACAGGATCGCCCCGGCCTGCCGGTGATTGTGATTTCTGCGCAAAATACCATCATGACCGCGATCAAGGCCGCCGAGGCCGAGGCCTATGATTATCTGCCCAAACCGTTCGATCTGCCCGACCT
>NZ_JBFEKM010000248.1:0-4241 GCF_041552635.1 Sulfitobacter sp. | reverse complement strand
CAATTCAACTTCGTCGGCGACCAGAACGCCGTCATAGCGGAATCGGCACTTATAAGCCCAATAGGCCGTGTAATCGGTCAGCTTCAGCTTGTGATGGCACCCGGGGCAGGTGTTGCCATGCACCAGATCAAAAGCGTTTACATTGTTGACCATGCCCTTGTTGATGATCGGGGATTTTCCGCAGTTGCTGCATGTATAGTCGATGCTGATGCCGGGGCTGCAAAGTCTCCAGCTTGGGGCGGTCGGACTGCACGGTGTGTTGGAAAAACCGCCGCGCATGTCGGGGGCGGGAAAGTTGGGGCCAGCGCCAACGCCGCCAACCACGTTTGTGTTCAATGCCACAAGATGCACGTCTTCGATGATCACATGATGATGGCCACCGCCGCCCATCCGGATTTGTTCGGGCAATGCGCCCAATGCGTCAATCAGTTTGGCGGCAACGGGGCTGCCCCAGCCTGTGCAGGCGTCATACCCAGGCTCCGCCCGATACCCCGGGTAATTCGGGGTGGAGCGATTGTCACCGTGAAGGATATTTTTGAAATAGCCGCCCTTGGCCGCCAGTTGGTAGAGTTGGCCATTGATAAAGCCCAGACTGCCTTTGGACGGCTTGGCCCGGCTACGTTTTTCATTGGCCAGTACAATCAGCGCCGCCCACATCGGGGCGACGGCGCTTGTTCCGCCAATGCCCATTTTTGTCCCGCCGGTTTTGTAGATATCCCAATCGCCAGCCGCGGCCAATGATGCCACATCAGGCACGACGCGGCCGGTTGATTTGCCGTCATTGGCCGAGGGGATGGAAATACCCTGCGCGGTTTGCCACTTGGGGATGCCAAAGACCGTGCTGACGCCGCCCCCCGTGGCACCGCCGCCTTTTTCGGTGTTGTTCCAGACCACCTCGGTTTTCGTGCCATCGATATAATTGATCTGCGTGCCGCCGCAGGCCAGCACATTGGGGCTGCTGGCCGGATAATCCACATAGGCAAGGTTGGCCGTCGGGGTGCGGCGATCCGCCGAACCGTTGTCACCGGCTGCGGCACACACCGTCACGCCTGCCAGAACGGCCTTTTCCAAAGCGGCTTCAACGGCAGAGGTTTTGCAGCCCGGTGTCTCGCTGCTTCCCCAGGAAATCGAGATGACCGTATTTTTGTCCTTGATCGCGCGTTCGATGGCAGGACCGAACCCATCGGGGTTTGACCCGCGATAGACGTTGATTTTTGCCCGTGGGCAAATGCTGCCGATAACTTCGATGTCCAGATGGGTTTCGGTGGTGGGGTGTTTGTCTTGCTCGGGGGGTATCGTATCAACATCGATCACGGCGACTTTGGGCAGGGGATGAATGCCCAGTTTCGCAAAGTCATTGGCCACCTCTTCCACGTCGATTTTACCACCAAGAGAGATAATCGCGACCGACTGTCCCGCACCGCGTAAATCTGTGGGAAAGCCATAAAACTGGGCGACGTCAATCGGCAGATAGCCGGGGAAATATTCCTTTTCCGGATCCGTAACGCCAAAAGACAGCCTGTACCAGGCCTTGGCGGTCAGGGTGGAAAAGGGCGTTGCCGCGCCGAATTTTTCTTCTCCCATGACGTCTTGTTCGTCGCGCGCCAAAACCCCGTGATATTTCAAACTGCAATTTTTGAACCAGTATTGTTGAAAATTCGCCATCTTAAGCTTGTGATCACCGTGGCTGTGCCCGGCCAGGCACCCGCCAGCGTCAAATGTTCCAAATCCCGTCGGACCCGCATGAACGATGACGTTTCCGTCAAGTTCAGGGCAGAAGAATTCCAAGTTAAGGCCGTCGTGGCAGGCGGCGGCCAACTGTTCGTCTATACGGGTCATGAACAATCCTTTTGGCAAAAGATAATTTGGGGTAGACCAAAAACGCTGGACGTTTTTATCGAAGTCTTAACAAAAAATATGACTCTTTTCGCCTCGTGGCTCTGTAATCTAGGACACACAACGCCGCCCGATTCATGTTAAAGTAGTGAATGCTCAGGGGCTGGACAAAGGTATGTCCGGTCTGGACCGCTTGGGGTGGACCGCAACCGCAACCGAAATCACACGACTTGCGACGGAACGCTACCGAACCTGATCAGGCTGGGACTGGCTGTCGGGGATTCAGGTAAGGTTCGCGTAAGGTTGGCATGTTTATGGAAGCTGGAAGAAACAATCCAGATTTGTCCGATGACCTTACTGACCAACCTTAAGACGCAGTTTTTCACCTTTTTCAGCGCGCACAAAATATCGCCTTTTGGCTTGATATTGCTGACGGTTTTGTTTTTGTTTTCCGTGGATAACACCACATTCTGGTCTCTTGGCGGCTCTATATTTCACGGCCATCCGCTGTCCTTTGCCGGGTTCTTGCTGGCGGTCTATTTCCTGACAGTCGCGGCATTCAGCCTTTTCGGCTTTGTCTGGACGGTAAAGCCGTTTTTGATGTTCATCGTCATTCTAAGCGCGGTCACGTCCTATTACATGGACCGTCTGGGTGTCGTGATTGACCGCGATATGATCCAGAATGTCATGGTGACCACCGTGGCGGAATCCAAACATCTGGTCACAGTCGGGTTTGTGACCCATGTTGTTCTTTATGGCGTACTTCCGGCTGCGGTGATTGCCTGCGTCAAGATCAAGCGCCACGGTCTGGTGAGATCAGTTGCCGTGCCGGTACTCACTTTTGGTGTCAGCATGGCGTTGGCTGCCGGTTTGCTGATGGCGGATTTGAAAAGCTATTCGTCGATCCTGCGCGAACGCAAGGACCTTATGGGCAGCTATCAGCCCGGTATGCCGTTGGTCAGTGCAATACGTTATGCAAAGCTGATGACGCGCACAGCCAACCTGAAGGTTGTCGCAATTGGTGAAGACGCCACCAAGGGGGCGGCGTACGCTGCAGATCGCAAACCAGTGCTTACCATCGTGGTGGCAGGCGAAACTGCGCGGTCTCAGAATTTCAGCCTGAACGGGTATGAAAAGGATACCAATCCTCGTCTGGCACAATTGCCGGTGATCAGCTTTGCCGATGTGAATTCATGTGGCACTGCGACGGCAGTTTCATTGCCATGTATGTTCTCGAAATTCACGCGCGATGCGTATTCTTATGAAAAAGGCATCTCGCATCAAAATGTCCTTGATATCTTTGATCACGCCGGTCTGCATGTCGAATGGTGGGACAACAACACCGGCCACAAGGGCATCGCCGACAGGGTCGGCAGCCGTATGATGACGGCCGCAGACGGCGCAGAGTTTTGCACCTCGGGCGAATGTACCGATGGGGTGTTCATGCGCGCCCTTGCCGAGTACGCACAGACCATCACCCGAGACACCGTGCTGGTGCTGCACCACATCGGCAGTCACGGACCCACCTATTACTTGCGCTACCCCGATGAATTCGAACGGTTTAAACCGGCCTGTCGCACGGCTGAATTCAAGAATTGCACGGCGGGCGAAATCGCCAATTCATATGACAATACCATCGCGTATACCGATGAAATTCTTGCGCAAACGATCGAATTTCTGAACGGGCAAACCCACCTGTCTACCGCCTTGGTTTATGTGTCTGACCACGGTGAATCCTTGGGCGAGGGGGGGCTGTACCTGCATGGATCGCCCTACTTCATGGCCCCCGCTTATCAAACCAAAGTGCCGATGATCTTGTGGCTGTCCCAAGCGTTCCAAGAACAGTTCGAGATTGATCAGGCCTGCCTTGTGGATCAAAAAGACACTACATTGTCCCATGACAATCTGTTCCATTCCCTTTTGGGTATGATGGACATCCAAACCAGCGAGAAAGATTCAGCCTTGGATATATTTGCATCTTGCCGCTCAAACATGAAACTGGTCCAGAAATGACGCTTCATACCTCAGGGGCCAAAACGCCCCGTCCCAAACCCGACCGCATCACGGGCGTTGCGCATTTCTTTGCGGCCACCGGATATTCCATTGGCGGTGTGCGCCGCCTGTGGCAGGAAACCGCGTTCCGGCATATCACACTGGCGCTGCCCTTATGCGGTATCGTGCTGTGGTTGGCAGGTGCCAGCTTTGCCGAATATTGCGTCTTGTTGATTTTGTTTTTCGTTCTGGTCGCGGTCGAGGCGCTGAATACAGCAATCGAATGCCTTGTCGATCACCTTGCCCCCAATTGGGAGGTGTTTGCCCGTGACGCCAAAGACCTTGGATCACTGGCGACCATGTGCCTGCTGTGCGCCAACGGGGTTTTCATCGGCTGGATCGTGTTGCGCGCT
>NZ_JBFEKM010000247.1:0-4280 GCF_041552635.1 Sulfitobacter sp. | reverse complement strand
GGTCTGTCGATACGGCTGGATGCGGTCAGCGCGCTGATGTTGCTGTTGGTCGCGTTTGTTGGCTGGGTCGTGGTGCGCTATTCGGCAACCTACATGGACGGCGAAGCACGGCAGGGGTCGTTTACAGGCTGGCTATGCCTGACACTGGCCGCGGTGCTGTTCTTGGTGACGTCAGGCAACATCCTACAATTCGCGATGTCCTGGATTGCAACCAGCCTGTCGCTGCACAAACTTCTGTTGCACTATCCACAGCGCGTCGCTGCACGGCGCGCGGCCCGCAAGAAATGGATTACAGCGCGGTTGGGCGATGCGGCGATGCTGGTCGCTATGGCGCTGATCTTTGCCGCCTTTGGAACCGGTGACCTTGCCACAATTCTGGTGGCCGCACGGGCCGGTGAAGGCACCGAGTTTGCGACATGGATTGCCGCAGCGCTCGCCATCGCGGCCATCCTAAAGTCTGCGCAATTTCCAATGCACGGCTGGTTGACCGAAGTGATGGAGACACCCACACCGGTATCGGCCCTGCTGCATGCGGGCGTCATCAACGCTGGCGGCTTCGTGTTGATCCGCTTTGCCGATGTGATGCTTCTATCGCCCGCTGTGCTGGCGGTACTGGTCATGATCGGCGGGTTTACGGCGCTGTTTGGCGGTCTGGTCATGCTGACGCAATCCGCCGTCAAGACCTCGCTCGCATGGTCCACGGTGGCGCAGATGGGCTTTATGATCTTGCAATGCGGTCTGGCGCTTTTTCCGCTGGCACTGCTGCATATCGTGGCACATTCGCTTTATAAGGCGCACGCATTCCTCTCCTCTGGCAGTGCGGTGGATAACGTCGCCGCAACCCGGAGGCCCGGCCCTGTGGCCATTCCCAACGGGGCCGCGGTGGGCCGGGCCTTCATGATCGCACTTGTGATCTACGCGGCGGTGGCGTTTGCCTTTGGCCTGACGGGCAAGTCACCGCAGGCCATTGCACTGGGGGCTATTCTGATCTTCGGCGTGGCCTACCTTTTGGCACAAGGCCTTGCCGACGCCGCCCCGCGTATTCTGACACAGCTGACCGCAGCCTATTCGGTCGCTGCTGCCTTGGGGTACTTTGCCTTGCAGACGGCTGCCGAATGGCTGATGGCGGGTACCCTGCCCGCAACACCGGCCCCCGGTCCGCTGGAATGGGCGCTGATCGTGCTGGCCTTGCTCAGCTTTGGGTTGGTCGCGGTGGCGCAAGCGATGTTCCCGCTCTGGGCCTACCACCCTGCGGCTGCCGGACTGCGGGTCCATCTGTCCAACGGGCTTTATGCCAATGCCGTCTTTGACAAACTGCTGCGCGGTTGGTCGACAACGCACACCTCCTGATATTGGGAAAGGATTGATCCAATGACTTCGACACCCAAGCTTACGCCTGCCGTCATGACCACAGCCAGCGACACCGCCGCGCGCGCCATTCCGCCGGTCTGGCCTTTGGCCTCCTCTGTCGCAGTAAACCCCTATTTGGGCCAAACCTCCGAGACACTCGCCCAGGTTGGCGCACGGTTGGGCCGCGTTGGCGGCGTGCCCGTCACGATGCCGCGTGCGCATTACGCTGCCCTGATCGCAGATGGCACGATCTCGGACGCCGATATCATTGCCGCACTTGAGACGCTGGAAGACGGCCACGCGCTGGATGTGGCGCAGATCAAGCAAGCGGCCACGACCCCTAGCGCCCCACCTGCGCCGCTACCCACGCTTGCCGATCTGGCCGCCAACGTGTCGGGTGTCGATTGGTCTGGCATTCTGGCCGACCGGTTCGGGCATTGGGCCGCTGGGTATTTCGATCAGGGTCAGGCGCTTTGGGCAGCACCGCGCCGGCGGGGTGCCTATGACGCGTGGCGGCAAACCGCGACCCATGATTTGACACCCGAAATCGCGGGCCTGACAGGTTTTGCGCAGTTTGTCAGCGAAACACCGGATACCGCCGACGAAGCGCGCGCGCGCGCGGCAAAGCAGTTAGGCCTCAATGAGGCCATGCTTGAGACCTACCTGCACCAGTTGCTTTTTTCTCTTGGCGGATGGGCACAGGTCGCACGGTATCACTTGTGGCAGGCGGAACTGGCGGGCAAGACCGACCAGACGATAACTGACCTGCTGACGATCCGGTTGGTGTGGGAGGAAGCGTTATTTGCGCAGTATAAAGACCAGCTTTGTGACAAGTGGGACAGTGTCAAAGCAGCCCACGCCCAACCCGTTAACGCGGACCAAGACCTGACGATTGACGCGACCCTGCAAGAAGCATGGGAGCGCGCAGTGCAGCGCGATCTCGCCGCTACCCTTGCCGCTCCGGCAACAGAACGCGCACAGGATCGGCCTGCCCTTCAGGCCGCGTTCTGCATCGATGTGCGGTCCGAAGTGTTCCGTCGCGCGCTTGAGGCGGTGAACCCCGGCATCCAGACGTTGGGCTTTGCGGGGTTCTTTGGCCTGACCGCATCGCACAAGAGCTTTGCCTCGGACGTGGAAGAATTGCGGCTGCCGGTCCTGTTGAACCCCGGCGTTACGTCAAGTTCGGAAGGCGAAAATGTGAGCGCCGCGCAGACCGCACGGATCAAATCACGTGCCAACCGTGCTTGGGGCCGGTTCAAACTGGCTGCCGTGTCATCCTTTGCTTTTGTCGAATCGACGGGGCCGATCTATGCTGGCAAACTGGTCAAGGACGCGCTGAACATCGCGCCCAAAGCCGCGGCCAACAGCCCCGCACCGCGCCTTGATCCGCCCTTGCCACTGGCGGCACAAATCGACGCCGCCGAGAAAATCCTGCGCGCCATGTCGTTGACGGCAGATTTCGCGCGACTGGTCGTGCTGGCCGGGCACGGGGCCAATGTGGTGAACAACCCCTTCGCCAGCGGGCTGCAATGCGGTGCCTGCGGCGGTTACGCTGGCGACGTGAATGCGCGGCTGCTGGCGGGACTGCTCAACAGCGCTGATGTGCGGTCGGCACTTGCCGAACGCGGCATCGCCATCCCCAGCGATACGCTGTTTCTGGGCGCGCTGCATGACACGACAACGGATGCGATCACTCTGTTTTCTGCCGACCACCCGTCCGCTGCCCATGCCGCCGACATCGTTCAGGCGAAGGACTGGTTTGCCCAAGCTGGCATCGTGGCCCGTTCCGAACGTGCGTTGCGCCTGCCACGTGCGGGTGATGAGACCGATATCGACCTGCGCAGCCGCGACTGGGCCGAAACCCGACCCGAATGGGCGCTTGCCGGATGCAAAGCCTTCATCGCCGCCCCCCGCCCACGGACAGCATGCAAAAGCCTAGCAGGGCGGGCGTTCCTGCATGATTATGACTGGCACAAGGACAAAGATTTCGGTGTGCTGGAACTGATCATGACCGCCCCTGTGGTCGTGGCCAGCTGGATCAGTCTGCAATACTACGGATCAACCGTGGCCCCAGATACATTCGGGTCTGGCAACAAGCTTTTGCATAATGTCATCGGCGGCATTGGCGTGGTCGAAGGCAACGGCGGCACCCTGCGTGCAGGCCTGCCCTGGCAGTCGGTGCATGACGGTGAGCGGTATGCCCATGATCCGCTGCGTCTCTCGGTCTGTATCGAAGCACCGCGCGAGGCGATGACAGACATCTTGCGGCGGCACGATGACGTGCGCGCCCTGTTCGACAAACGGTGGCTGCATCTGTTTGCATTGAATGAGAATGGTCAGATGGCTTGGCGCTATGCCGGGGGACTTAAGTGGTCAGAGATGGCTCGGAACGTTGGGCCGGATTTGGCCAGGAAGGCGGCCGGGTGAGTTCTCCGAATTTTCCTCCTAGCAGGTATTTGGCCACTGTTTCAGATCGCAAACCACCCCCGTGGGGGCAAACCCTAAGTGCACGGCATAGGATCGCGCGCTGGTATGATCGCCGATGTTGGCGATCATTTTAAGGTGCTCAGATTTTACAATTCGGCCATTCACGCCTCCCACAGCATTGGTAAGGTTGGACCGAAATGTAGCAGTTCATTTTGTTACCTTCCCGAAACCTGATGGCGTGGATTGCTGCTCCCCCAACCGGCCTCGTACTGGCCCATACTAAAGATGGTTTTCGTGTGGTTTTGCAATTCTGCAGCGCCCCTTACGCCGCGCAATGACCGGTTACACTTTCACGGTAATCCGAATGTGATGACCCGCGTGATGATCCCATAGGCTGTCATCGTGTCGACGTAGCCCGGTCGACCTACCCATTGCAGCGCTGTCATAATCGCCGCCGATCCAAGCGCCAGCCCGATGAAGTTTAGGCTTAGTGGTGCGCCCAG
>NZ_JBFEKM010000246.1:0-4291 GCF_041552635.1 Sulfitobacter sp. | reverse complement strand
CTTGCCGCTGTTGATCAGGGCATTTTGAACCTGACCGGGTTCAAAGCCCCCGATGTGACGGGACATTACTTTGGCCAACGGCGTTTGGGCGTTGAAATCCGCGATATCTATGGCCGTCTGATTGATGGAATGAACGGCGCAATGGGCGCTGTCCGCTCTGGCGGCGATGCAGCAAGCAACGCGCAACTGCAATCCCCGCCGCCGACCGAAGAATTGATGTCGTTTTTCTCGGGCCCCGTTCTGGTGGATGCAAACGGTCGTGCCGAAATCGACATCATCCGCCCTGCTTTCAACGGCACGATCAATCTGATGGCGGTTGCATGGTCCGAAGGGGCCGTGGGGGATGCAAGCACAGAGGTTCTGGCGCGCGATCCGGTTGTGGTAACCGCTTCTTTGCCGCGCTTTGTTTCACCCGGTGATACCAGCCGACTGCTGCTTGAACTGGTTCATGCTGAAGGGCCCGCTGGCGATATGCAGTTGAACGTGGTGGCAGATGCTGCCGTCGGTCTGGGGGACATGCCTGCAACCGTAACGCTGGTGCAAGGCGGGTCGCAAACCCTTTCCATTCCGCTGACCGCGCGCGAAATTGGCGATCCGCTAATCACAGTCACGCTGACCACACCCGATGGCAAACTCTTGCGAAAAGTGTTGACCATTCCGGTGCGGGATAATGACCCCGAAATTTCCGCAACGCGACAATTCAGCCTTAGAGCAGGAGAAAGCTTCACCTTTGATGGCAATGTCTTTGCGGGGCTTCGCACAGGCTCTGCCAGTGCGACGCTGACCGCAGGGCCGCTGGCGCGGCTCGACGTGCCGGGCTTGTTGCGACAGTTGGACCGATACCCATATGGCTGTACCGAACAGGTGACGTCGGGGGCGCTGCCGTTGCTGTATCTTAGCAGTATGGCAGATGACGCAGGCATCGGCGCGCCCGATAAGCTGGCGGAAAAGGTGCAAGGGGCCATTACGCAGGTCTTGACCCGGCAAACCCGCACCGGTGGTTTCGGGATGTGGGGCGCGCAGAACAGCAACTTCTGGCTTGATGCCTATGTGACCGATTTCCTATCGCGTGCGCGCCGGGCCGGATATGCTGTGCCTGATGTTGGCTTTGCCACGGCGATGGACAATCTGCGCAACCGGATCGGCTATGCGCCTGACTTTGATCTGGGTGGCGAAGATATCGCCTATGCCTTGCTGGTACTGGCCCGCGAGGGTGCGGCGTCAATGGGCGACCTGCGGTATTATGCAGACACCAAGGCCGACAATTTCGCCACCCCGCTTAGCCTTGCGCAGCTTGGCGCGGCGCTGGCGGCATATGGTGATCAAAAGCGCGCGGACAGCATGTTTGCCAAGGCAGCATCGCGTCTTGGTCGATCAGGTGATCCGCTGGGGTGGCGTGATGATTATGGCAGCACCTTGCGCGATACTGCCGGTCTTGTGACCCTCGCCGCCGAGGCTGGCAGCACGGCGGTCAATCTGGACACCCTCGTGTCCACCATCGGATCAACCTCGCGGGAATTTTCCACCCAAGAAGCAGCGCAGGTCGTGCTGGCAGCCCATGCCTTGACAAATTCTGCGGCCGGGGCAGAGGTATCTGTCGATGGCATCCCAAGTGCCGGGCCCGTGGTCAAAAGGTTGACTGATGCGGACCCGCAGGCATCCGTCATTCGAAACACAGGTCAACGCGCGATCGACGTGACGATGACAACCTTTGGCGTGCCGGATGTCGCACCAGAGGCGGGCGGCTATGGCTACGGCTTGACCCGCAGCTATTACACGATGGACGGCGCGCCTGTCGGCGACAGCTTCGCGTCGGGCGACAGGATGGTTGTGGTCCTCAAGGTCACCCCCTTCGAAGAAGTCGGCGCGCGGCTGATGGTCGATGACCCCCTGCCAGCCGGGTTCGAGATCGACAACCCCAACCTGATCCGCAGTGGCGATCTTGCTGCGCTTGAGTGGTTGAAAACAGCCGAGGCAGAACATGCCGAATTTCGCAGTGACCGCTTTTTGGCCGCCGTCGATCACCGCGGGGCCCAGCCGTTCCAACTGGCTTATGTGGTGCGCGCCGTGACGCCGGGCAGCTATCACCATCCGGCGGCTGTTGTCAGCGATATGTACCGCCCCGAATACCGCGCGAACACCGGCACGGGGCAGGTGAAGATCGCCCCATGATACGCCGCTATGGCCTGTTTGGATTGGTCATGCTTTTGGCCCTTGCGGCGGGCCTGCGTGATGCGACCGACCGTTGGATCAGCTCGACCGAACTTCCGTCGGTTCTGGTCGAAACCTCGGTCGAGATGCATGACCGCAACGGGGCGTTGCTGCGTGTCTATCCGGTTGAAAACGGGCGTACGCGCATGGCGCTGCGCGTTGGTGATGTCGACCCCGCGTTCATACGCATGTTGATCGCCTACGAGGACAAACGGTTCTATGACCACAGCGGCGTCGATCTGCGGGCGGGGCTGCGCGCTGCAGTTCAAGCGCTGAAACATGGCGGGGTTGTATCGGGCGGGTCGACCCTGACGATGCAGGTCGCCCGTCTGCTGGAAAATTCCGGCACGGGGCGTTGGCAGGGAAAGCTGCGCCAGATCCGGCTTGCCCTCGCGCTTGAGAGGGTCTTGACCAAGGATGAAATTCTGACGCTCTACCTTGTCCATGCGCCTTACGGTGGCGCTGTGGAAGGGCTGCGGGCAGGGACGCTTGCGTGGTTTGGCAAAGAACCCGGCCGCCTTACCCTGGCCGAAGCGGCCCTGCTGATCGCCTTGCCCCAAGCGCCGGAAATCCGCCGGCCTGACAGGCATCCCCGGTCGGCACTGCAGGCGCGCGCCCGCGTATTGCAGCGGGTCAATGCGCCCGAACAAGCCCGCCTTGCACCCGTGCCGCGCCGCATGATCCCGTTCCCGCGCCTTGCGCCGCATTTAACCGATGTTGCGCGGCACCAGACGCCAACAGCGCAACGGGTTGACCTGACGCTGGACGCTGGCTTGCAAGAACAGATCGAGGACCTTGCCGCCCGCGCCGTGCAAGGCCGCGACGCCCGCTTGTCTGCGGCCATTATCGTGGCGGATCATCACAGCGGTGAAATCCTCGCTTCGGTCGGGTCGCCCGCTTATTCGGGGGCGGATGGTGCGTTGGGGTTCGTGGATATGACGCGTGCGTTGCGGTCGCCGGGATCAACGCTCAAGCCGTTCATCTACGGGCTCGCATTTGATCAAGGGCTGGTGCATCCCGAAACCTTGATCAATGACGCGCCAACCGCTTTTGGCCGCTATGCGCCGCAAAACTTTGACGGTCGGTATCGCGGCGAACTGACCGTGCGGTCGGCCTTGCTCCAGTCGCTTAATATCCCGCCTGTTGTGTTGTTGAACGAACTTGGCCCGTCTCGTTTGATGGCCCTCTTGCGGCGCGGGGGGGCTGCGCCTGTTGTACCGGGGGGCAAGCCGGGGCTGGCGGTCGCCTTGGGGGGCGTGGGCATGACATTGCAGGACCTTGTCCAGCTTTACGGCGGGATTGCGCAAGGCGGACGGGTGCAGCCGCTTGTTTGGCGCAAGGGCGTGATCGCTGGTCCGCCCAAGCGGATTATGTCGGACGTGGCGGCATGGCACTTGTGGGACATCCTTGCCGATCTGGCCCCGCCGCCCCAGATCGGCGCGCCGCGCCGCCAGATTGCCTATAAAACGGGGACGTCCTATGGGCACCGCGATGCATGGAGCATCGGTTTCGACGGGCAACATGTGATTGGCGTCTGGTTGGGGCGGCCTGATGGCACGCCTGTGCCCGGTGTTTTTGGCGGCGATCTGGCGGCCCCGATCTTGTTTGAGGCCTTTGGCCGTGTCTCTGAAAAACGCGAACCCGGACCGCTGCCCCCGGATGAAACGCTGATGGTCAGCACCGCCAACCTGCCCGCGCCCCTGCAGCGGTTCCGCAGTCGCAGGGCGATTTTCGACCTTGCGACAGACAGCCCGATGGTCAGCTTTCCGCCTCACGGCGCAGTGCTGCGGCACGCGGGGGCGGGCATCCCGCTGAAGCTGCGTTCAGGCGCGCTGCCGTTGACGGTTCTGGTCAACGGGGCCCCTGTGCTGACGGGGCTGCGGGACCGCGAAACATGGCTCCCGCTTGAGGGGATCGGGTTTTCGCGGATCTTGGTCATAGACGCGCGCGGGCGCAGCGCCGAGGTGGAAATCAGACTGCAATAAAGCGCCTAGCTGCGCCGTCCTTCGCGCAGCCATGCAGCGACGATCAGGGCTGCACTGAGCAACAGAACCAGCCAGCCCGGCAGGATTGGCGTTTG
>NZ_JBFEKM010000245.1:0-4295 GCF_041552635.1 Sulfitobacter sp. | reverse complement strand
TATCGGCGGCGTGGTCTGCATGGTCATCGTGGTCTGCGTGGTCATCATGCCCGTCCATGTCATGCGCATCATGAGCATGCTCATGCGCCTCAAACGCAACGCCGCTTCGGTTCTCTAACACTTCAGTCCCTGCACTGTCTTGCAAGGTCAGATGGACAGCCCCCCCGGCCAGCGTTTCAATGGGTTCATTCAGCCACGGTGTCAGCGCAGGCCCGACCCAGACCACCAGATCAGCCCCGGCAAGCGCGCGCGCCTCGGATGGGCGCATGGCATAGCTGTGGGGCGTGGCCCCCGGCGGGATCGTCAGATCGGGGCTGCCGACCCCGTCCATCACGATCGAGACAAGCGCATGAACCGGCGCAATATCGGTCGCAACCCGGGGGGCATCGGCCCACGCCCCCGAAGACAATAGAACAGCTGAAGCACAAAGAAGCCAACGCATGGGTGATATCCTGATTGTTATAATGTAACGCTTGTTATGCCGGATGTTATAACATATCAAGAGGCAATCATCACCGGAGGCCAGTAATGCCAACCATTGGATTTGAATCCCATGACCATCACGCTTGCGTCAGCGACGCGATGGCCAAGGCCGAAGCACGCTGCACGGCCTCTGCCCTGCGCCTGACACCGGTGCGCCGCCGGGTGCTGGAATTGCTGCTGGCCGAACACCGCGCGCTTGGGGCCTATGATATCTTGGGCCATCTGTCCGCCGAGGGGCTAGGCACCCAGCCGCCCGTCGCCTACCGCGCGCTGGATTTTCTGGTCAAAGCCGGTTTCGCCCATCGGGTAGAAGCATTGAACGCTTATATCGCCTGCGCCCATTTGGGGGCGGATCACACCCCCGCCTTCCTGATTTGTCGCAGCTGCCGTTCCGTCGCCGAAAGCGACACTGCGCTTACCCAAGGCCGCCTTGGCGAAGCGGCCCGCGCTGCCGGTTTCCAGATCGAACATACCGTCGTCGAAGCCCAAGGCCTGTGCCCCGCCTGCCAGAGCGGGGACGCCGCATGAGCCTGATTGCGACCCATGACCTTCGGCTGGTGCTGGGGGGGCAAACCGTTTTGGACGGCGTGAATATCGCCATCAAAAAAGGTGAAATCGTCACCATCGTCGGGCCGAACGGGTCCGGTAAATCCAGCCTGCTGCGTGCGTTGATTGGTGCCCTAAAGCCTGCAAAGGGTACGATCACCCGCAGCCCTGGCTTGCGGATCGGGTATGTGCCGCAAAAGCTGCAAATCGACGCAAGCCTACCCTTGACCGTTCAGGGCTTTCTGAACCTGCCCCGCCGTCAATCCCGTGACATCGTGAAAACCGCCCTGCAAAAAGCAGGCGTTCCCGATTTGGCCGAACAGCAAATGTCATCCCTGTCGGGGGGGCAATTCCAACGGGTGCTGCTGGCGCGGGCCTTGCTGAACACCCCTGATATTTTGATCCTCGACGAGG
The DNA here is from genome assembly GCF_041552635.1 of Sulfitobacter sp. Lineage (GTDB taxonomy): Bacteria > Pseudomonadota > Alphaproteobacteria > Rhodobacterales > Rhodobacteraceae > Sulfitobacter. The sequence continues at coordinate 2,852 of NZ_JBFEKM010000245.1, read as the reverse complement.
CGACGCAGGGTCTGGACCAACCCGGTGCTGCCGCGTTCTATCGCCAAATCGAAGACGTGCGCCGCGAGATGGGCTGTGCCGTGCTCATGGTCAGCCATGATCTGCATGTGGTCATGGCCGCGTCGGATCGGGTGCTGTGCTTGAACGGCCATGTCTGCTGCGAAGGCACCCCCGAGATTGTCGCCGATGCACCAGAATACCGGGCGCTGTTCGGCACCGGCACGCAGGGCGCATTGGCCCTGTATCGCCACGAGCATACCCATTCCCACGACCACGATCATGACCATGGAGACCACTGATGCTGGATGATTTCGTGATGCGGGCGGGGCTGGCGGGGGTCGGCGTGGCGCTGGCTGCGGCCCCTTTGGGCTGCTTTGTGGTCTGGCGACGAATGGCGTATTTCGGTGATGCCACGTCCCATGCCGCGCTGCTGGGCGTGGCCTTGGCGCTGTCGCTGGAGCTGCCGATATTTGCCGGCGTTTTGGTGGTCGCTTTGGCGATGGCGTTGATTGTCAGCGGGCTAAGCGGACGCACGGTCAGCACCGACGCCCTGCTGGGGGTATTGGCGCATGGGGCGCTGGCGATTGGTTTGGTGGCGGTGTCGCTGCTGCCCAACCAGCGGGTCGATCTGAGCGCGTATTTATTTGGCGAAATTCTGGCGGTAACCAAGGGGGATCTGGCGATCATCTGGGCCGGTGCGGCTGTGTCTATTGCCCTGCTGGTCTGGCGTTGGCAGGCGTTGTTGTCGGCGACACTGAACCCCGATTTGGCAACCGCAAGCGGGGTGAACCCCCACCGCGAGCAGTTGATCCTGACCCTAGCGCTTGCTGTGACGGTGGCCGTCGCGTTGAAAGTCGTGGGCGCGCTGCTGATTGCGGCGATGCTGATCATCCCCGCCGCCGCCGCACGTCCGTTTTCGCGCACGCCTGAAACGATGGCGCTGATGGCGGCGGGCATTGGCATGGCCTCAACGCTCGGCGGGCTGGCAACCTCCTTCGCCTTCGACACCCCAACGGGGCCCAGCATCGTAAGCGTCGCGGCTGTGATCTTTGCGCTGACGGCGGGGCTGGCCCCTGCCCTGCGCCGCTAAGGCTTTGAAATCACGGCAGTTGCTTCAATCTCGACCTTTGCTTCATCCTCGATCAAACCAGCGACGACGACCATTGCCATAGCGGGGAAATGCCGCCCCATGACCTCGCGGTAGGCGCGGCCTACGTCCCCTTGGGCGGCGACATATTCGGCCTTGTCTGTCACATACCATGTCAGGCGCATGATATCTTCGGGGGCACCGCCTGCTGCCTCAACCACAGTGCGGATATTCAGCAACGCCTGTTTCATCTGACCGATGAAATCATGCGCCTCGAATTTCTGATCCGCCGTCCAGCCGATCTGGCCGCCGACAAACAGATGCCCGTCCGCGCTAAGCACGCCATTGGCATAGCCCTTTGCCGGGGCCCATCCTTCGGGTTGGATCACTTGATGAGACATGGGTTTTCCTTTTCAGACAGGCGCTTAGACGCCAAGATATTGATCCGCGACGCCCCGATCGAGGGACGCCATCGTGCCCGACCAGACTGACCGGCCGCGTTCCAGAATAACCGCGCGATCTGCGACTTGGCGCAGCTCGGCGAGCGATTTATCGACGACAATTAAGGACAACCCGCTATCGCGTTTCAGCGTGGCCACGGCGGCCCAGATTTCCTGACGCACGACCGGGGCAAGACCTTCGGTCGCCTCGTCCAGCAGCAGCAGCGTGGGGTTTGTCATCAAAGCGCGGCCAATCGCCAGCATTTGCTGTTCCCCCCCCGACAAAGACGCCGCGATCTGGTCACAGCGTTCGCCAAGACGCGGGAACAAGACGCAGACGCGTTCAAAGTCCCAAGGACCGGGACGCGCCGCCGCGATGAGGTTTTCATAGACCGTCAGCGGCCCGAAACAACGCCGCCCCTCCGGCACCAACCCCAGCCCCGCTTGCGCGGCCTTGTGGCTGGGCAACGGCCCAATGTCGCGGCCATCGAATTGCACGGTTCCTGCTGAATGTTTTAACATCCTACAGATCACCTTGATGGTTGATGACTTGCCCATCCCGTTGCGCCCCATCAGCGCGCAAACCTCGCCTGCCTCAAGTTCCAGATCGACGCCGAACAAGGCCTGCGTCGGCCCGTAAGATGCCGTGATCCCTTGCAGTTTCAGAAAACTCATGCCGCGTCCTCCGCCCCCAGATAGGCCTCTCGGACGGTCGGGTCACGGCGGATTTCATCCGCGGTGCCGGTGGCAATAACGCGCCCGTAGACCAGCACGCTGATCCGGTCGGCCAGTGCAAAAACCGCATCCATGTCATGTTCAACCAACAAAATCGGCGCCTGCACCCGCAGGCTGTCCAAGAACCCTGTCAGCCGTTTTGATCCCGATGCGCCAAGCCCGGCCATCGGTTCGTCCATCAAAAATACCTTGGGTTCAAGGGTCAGTGCCACGGCGACCTCAAGCAACCGGCGCTGGCCGTGGGACAGATCAGCGGTGCGCTTGGTGGCCTGTCCCTCAAGCCCGACGCGGACAAGGGCAGACATCGCGCGATCCACCAATGCCTTGTTCTTCATCACCGGCCGGAAAAACCGCATCACGCTGCCATCTTGCCCCAAGGCCCCCAGCACCGCGTTTTGCAGCACAGTATATTCCATCGCCAGCGACGATATCTGAAACGTCCGCCCCAACCCGGCGCGCGCACGCGCCACGGTTCCCACAGGGGTGACATCACGGCCATCAAATTCCACCGTCCCGCTGTTTGAGCGTAGTCCGCCAGCGATCTGCTTGATCAAGGTGGATTTACCTGCGCCATTGGGGCCGATCAACGC
>NZ_JBFEKM010000244.1:0-4331 GCF_041552635.1 Sulfitobacter sp. | reverse complement strand
TGCCCATCAACCCGCGCAATACGGCCCAATGTGCGTTGTTAGAGAGCGAAAGATGCGAAAGCGGATCTTCTTCTACCGCGTCAGCACCACATAGCAGAACGATCGCATCAGGCTTGAACGCTTGCACGCGCGGCAAGATCAAATGATCACGGATATGCGCCATTTCGGTATCGTTCAGCCCGCGTGGGACCGGCAAATTGAACGCATTGCCACCCGCATCATTTTCGATTGGTCCGGTACGCGGCCACAGGCGATCTTCGTGCACGGATATCATCAGGCAATCGGGATCACCGCCCATGCCGACCTCGACCCCGTCAGGGTGATGCGCGTCAATGTCGATATACGCGATCCGTTGGACGCCATGATGGCGCAGCGACTTCATCGCCAGCACCGGATCATTCAGATAGCAAAAGCCGTTGGCACGGTCTGGCATACCGTGATGCGTGCCACCCGCAGGATTGTAGATCACGCCACCGTCGCGCAGCAGTTCACCGGCAAGGATCGACCCGCCCGCAGCTGTGGCAGGCCTGCGAAAAATCTCGGGGAAGACCGGATTGGTCACGCTGCCGATATCGTGCCGCCGCAAGTCTTGGTCGCTGGCGTGCTGATCCGCCTCGACCCTGTTAAGTGCTGCGACATAATCAGGCGTGTGCCACTGGGTCAGCGCCTTGGGTTTGGCACGGGGCGAGGTGATATATTGTGCCGATGGCAGCCAGCCCAGCGCACGCGACAGATCAATCACCGTGGACACCCGAGGCACCCGAAGCGGATGCCAGCGGCCATAGCTTGATCCGCGAAAAATCTCGTGGCCAATGAAGTCGGGTGCTTTCATGGTTTGAAAGATAACCCGATGCTGCGTGATAGCGACCCGTCACAACAATAAAAATGGCGGGCAGGGAAATAGACATGCGCAAAAAGACGGGTGCATTTCTGCACCCGCCGATACTCGTTACTCGGGCAACATAGTCCGCCCATAGCTTGCAAAAGTTAACGTGTGCCTTCGAGGCCAGCAGCGGCTTCGCCAACTGTTGCGTCCAGATTGCGGTCGCAGACCAGCATGAACTGTTCCAGTGCAGCTTCGTCCATCGGTACTGCTGTGCTGTTCGAAGCCACAGTATCTCCGCCAGTCGCTTCTACCGCTTTTGGTTCGCCATCGCTCAACGATGTTTCCTCTGCTACGCCGTCAGTGGCTTCGGCAGCTGGTACATCTGTCGATGTGGTTGTCGCTGTCGCCTCGGATTCCATCGACGTGCCGTTTGCGCCATCGTCGACTTCGGCGATTGCCATTGTCGCTACAGTCATCTGATCTTCGGTGGACAGCGCTTTATACTCTGCACAGGTCATCGAAGGGCTCATGTGTGCAGCAGCAAATGCAGGTGCGGAAACAGTACCCATCAGGGCGGCGATTGCGAGTGTTTTAAAGGTGTTAGTCATCTTTACTCTCCTACTTGTTAATCTTCATCGAACAAACACGCCGGAGCTTGTATGGTTCCGGATACGATCTCCGAAAGTTTGTGGAATAGCGATTTTCGGCACCTTAAACCTCTGCGCTTAAACAATTTTATTTCTTCCTCTTTCTTCTCTGGACCCTTCATTCATCCGCGCCTAACGTAGCAAAATGATCCGCTACACCCTGAAACGTCTGCTTTCTTTGTGCATCAGCCTTGCTGTGGCATCGCTGGTGATCTTCACTGTTATCGAAATCGCCCCCGGGGACCCCGCATCCTTTATGTTGGGGATAAACGCCCAGCCCGAAACCTTGGCCGCGTTGCGCACTGAATTGGGTTTGGATGCATCAAAGGTTGAACGCTATTTGTCTTGGGTTGGCGGCTTGCTGACGGGTGATTTTGGCACTTCCTATACTTACCGCACCCCTGTTGCCGATATGATCGCCGCGCGCATGTGGGTATCGCTGCCGCTTGCGCTTTATGCATTGGCCCTGTCGACGCTGATTGCATTCCCAGCCGGAATTTATGCAGCCTCGCGGCGCGGTGCACCCGGCGATATGGGGGTCATGGGGGCCACGCAACTGGGCGTTGCCGTGCCGAATTTTTGGTTCGCGATGATGCTGGTGCTGATTTTCGCGATCAATCTGCGGTGGTTCGCAGCTGGCGGGTTCGTTGGCTGGGACAAAGGCCTGTGGGCAGGACTACATGCGCTGACATTGCCCGCCATTGCGCTGGCGCTGCCGCAAGCCGCAATATTGGCCCGCGTTATGCGGTCATCGTTGCTGGATGTTCTAGGCGAAGATTATATGCGCACCGCCCGCGCCAAAGGATTGACCGCACGCCAAGCGCTGTGGCGGCACGGGTTGCGCAATGCCCTGATCCCCGTGCTAACGATCATTGGTTTGCAGTTTTCGTTTCTGCTGGCCGGGTCGATCATCATTGAACAGGTGTTCTATCTGCCCGGGCTGGGGCGGCTGGTGTTTCAGTCAATTTCTGCGCGCGATCTGATTGTGGTTGAATCTGTCGTCATGCTCTTGGTGTTTTCGGTCATTCTGGTGAATTTTCTGGTCGATCTGGCATATGCCGCAGTTGACCCACGGCTTAGGGCACGCGCATGAACCGCAATCTGATACTTGGCGGCGCGTTGACAGCAGTATTCGTGTTCGCCGCCTTGGTATCGTTTATCTGGACGCCGTTCGACCACACATCAATGGACATCCCGAACAAGCTACAGGGGCTGGGTGGCGCGCATTTTCTGGGCACCGACCATTTCGGGCGCGACATTCTCAGCATGATCATGGTGGGCGCGCGGACATCAATCGCTGTGGCACTGGTCGCTGTGGGCATCGGCATGGGGCTTGGCATACCGCTGGGCCTGTGGGCAGCGGCGCGACGCGGATCGCTGGTGGATGAGGTTATCATGCGCGGCAATGATCTGGTGTTCGCCTTTCCCAGCCTTGTCATCGCCATCTTGATTACGGCCATCTTCGGGGCCAGCGCCATCAATGCCATCATCGCCATCGGCATTTTCAATATCCCCGTCTTTGCGCGCATCACCCGTGGTGCAGCACTTAGCCTGTGGGAACGTGAATTTATCCTTGCCGCACGTGTGGCTGGCAAATCGGCGGCCCGGATATCGGTTGAACATATTCTGCCGAATGTCACCAACCTGCTGATCGTGCAGGGTACAATCCAGTTCAGTCTGGGTATCTTGGCCGAAGCAGGTCTGTCCTATGTCGGACTAGGTGCGCAACCGCCGACACCGTCATGGGGCCGGATGCTGGCGGATGCACAAACACTTGTCTCTATCGCACCGCATATGGCGTTGATGCCCGGTTTTGCGATCATCCTGACGGTGCTGGGATTGAATCTGATGGGTGACGGCCTGCGCGACTATCTTGATCCACGGCTGCGGGTGGCGCGGGTATGACACTGCTGAACATCACGAACCTGTCGGTGGCGATCCACAGCTTTGACATCCTGCATGACGTCACGCTGTCGGTGAACCCCGGCGAAATTGTTGCCGTCACCGGCGAAAGCGGGTCGGGCAAGTCCATGACAGCGCTGGCCGCCATGCAGCTTTTGCCAAAAGGCGCGCGTGCCACCGGCCACATCATGCTGGGCGATCAGGATTTGCTTAAACTGCCTGAACGCGCCCTATGCGATATCCGCGGCAATGACATCGGCATGGTGTTTCAGGAACCAATGACGGCGCTGAACCCCGTCCAGACCATTGGCACCCAAGTCGCCGAAACGATCCGCGTGCATGATCGGTCAGTGTCGCGGGTTGACGCCTTTGCCCAAGCCGCCGAAACGCTGGAACGCGTGGGCTTGCCCCAGGATCGGTTCCCCCTGACCCGCTATCCGCACGAATTGTCCGGCGGCCAGCGCCAGCGCGTTGTGATCGCAATGGCCATCGCCCTGCGCCCCCGGTTGCTGATCGCAGATGAACCGACGACCGCGCTGGATGTCACGACACAGGCGCAAATACTTGACCTGCTCAAGAACCTCGCCAGACAAGACAACATGGGCCTTTTGATGATCACCCATGATCTGGCTGTGGTCGCAGATATGGCCGACCGAATTATCGTCATGCGCAAGGGCGAGGTGGTAGAACAAGGCGAAACCCAAGCGCTGCTGCGCAACATGCGCCACCCCTATACGCAGATGCTGTTTGCCGCGTCGAACCACAAGGTGACGTTGCCGCCAGCCCCCGCGCCAAAACCGCTTCTTGAGGTTCAGAACCTGAGCAGGGATTACAATCTGCCGCGCAAAACCCTTTTTGGCAAACCCGCCAGCTTTCGCGCCGTTGATGATGTGTCCTTTACCATCCAGCGCGGGGAACGGTTGGGGCTGGTGGGGGAATCCGGTTGTGGCAAATCG
>NZ_JBFEKM010000243.1:0-4338 GCF_041552635.1 Sulfitobacter sp. | reverse complement strand
GTGATTTTACCGATGGTGCTGGGCTGACGGATACTCAGGCCGATGTGGTCATGGGTTTTATGCAAGCCAAGCGGGACACCGGTGCGCAAACTGTGGCGCGGCTGCGTGAGCTGGTGCAAGGGTCCGTCGTTGGTCTGCAAGGCGTCGAGGAGCTTGAGACCATCGCAGATTTGATGGCTGCGGCTGGATATGGCCCTGATCGCGTCGAGATCGACCCGTCGGTTGTGCGCGGCCTTGGCTATTACACTGGACCTGTATTCGAGGCCGAACTGACCTTCGAAATCAAAGACGACAAAGGCCGTGTGCGCAACTTTGGGTCAGTCGCAGGCGGCGGGCGCTATGATGATCTGGTGAAGCGCTTTACTGGTCAAGAGGTGCCTGCGACGGGCGTGTCCATCGGGGTGGACCGGCTGTTGGCGGCGCTGCATGCAAAGGGGCGGATGACCAGCGATACCGTTGGCCCGGTGGTTGTTACCGTGATGGATAAGGCGCGGATGGCGGAGTATCAGGCGATGGTCGCGGAATTGCGGCAGGCCGGTATTCGCGCCGAGGTGTATCTGGGCAATCCGAAGAATTTCGGCAATCAGTTGAAATACGCAGACCGTCGCAACAGCCCTGTCGCGGTGATCGCAGGGGGCGATGAATTCGACAAAGGCGTGGTGCAGATCAAGGACTTGATCCTGGGCGCGAAGATGGCGGAAAATGCCACGCTTGAGGAATGGAAAGACCGCCCGAGCCAGTATGAAGTCCCACGCGCCGATCTGCTGGCGAAAGTGCGCGAAATTCTGGAGCTGAACCGCTGATGCCGACCCGTTCACAGACGCTTGCCAAGGCTAGCACGTTACGCATGATGTTTGAGGGACAGGGGGCCGCGGTGGTGGAGCCTCCTATCTTGCAACCTGCTGAAACATTGCTGGATTTATACGGCGAGGACATCCGCGCGCGTGCCTATGTGACATCGGATGCCCTGCGCGGCGAACAGATGCTGCGGCCTGATTATACCTTGCCCGTGGTGCAGATGCACATGGCCCATGGTGCTGACCCTGCGCGCTATACCTATGCCGCAGAAGTGTTTCGCCGTCAGGAAAGTGATCCGGCGCGGGCGAATGAATTCATTCAGGTCGGGTATGAGGTTTTCGATAGAACCGATCCGGCCGCTGCCGATGCCGAGGTTTTTGCCTTGATCGCAGAGGCTTTGCGCGGGCTGCCCGTCAGTGCTGTGACCGGTGATATCGGAATCTTGATGGCTGCCGTCGCGGGTTTGGACACAACGCGCCGTCGTAAAGATGCGCTGATGCGCCACATCTGGCGGCCACGCCGGTTTCGCGCGCTGCTGGACCGCTTTGCCGGAAAGACACCCGTGCCGCCAGCGCGCGCGGCGTTGCTGGCGGGGCACGCGTCTTCGGATGCGCCGCTGATCGGTCTGCGCAGTGAAACAGAGATCGCGGACCGCATCGCAGCCTTGCACGAAGATGCAGACGCCGCACCGCTGTCAGCCGGGCAGGTTGAACTGATCCAGAGCTTGTTGGATATCCGTGAAGTCATGCCCTATGCGCTGAGCCAGTTGCGTGATCTGGCGGTTGATCTGCCCGCGATTGGCGGTGCCGTGGACCGTGTCGCCGCGCGGGCGACGGCGTTGGCAGCGCGCGGTGTCGATACTGATGCGCTTATGTTTGAGGCAAGCTTTGGTCGGGTATCGATGGAATATTACGACGGGTTTGTGTTTGGCTTTCGCGCCGACCGGCGGCCTGATCTGCCCGCAATCGCAAGCGGCGGGCGCTATGACGCGCTGACCCGCAGATTGGGACAGGGCGGGGAAATCCCGGCGGTTGGCGGCGTCATGCGTCCCGGCCTGATGCTTGAGTTGGAGGCCGGTCAATGACGATCAAACTGGGGGTGCCGTCCAAGGGGCGGCTGATGGAAAAAACCTTTGAATGGTTCGCAGCGCGGGGGATTACCTTGCAGCGCACCGGGTCAGAGCGAGAGTATGCCGGGGCAGTGGAGGGCATCGAAAATGTGTCGCTTATGCTGTTATCGGCGGGTGAAATCCCGCGTGAACTGGCTGCCGGACGGATTCACCTTGGGGTGACCGGAACAGATCTGATCCAGGAAAAACTTGCCCTGTGGGATCAACTGGTCAGCCCGGTCGAAGAACTTGCCTTTGGGCACGCGGATTTGATTGTCGCCGTGCCACATGCATGGATCGACGTGGATACGATGGATGATCTTGACGCGGCCGCTGCGGCATTTCGGAACACGCATGGGTTCCGGTTGCGGATCGCCACGAAATATCACCGTCTTGTCCGTGAATTTCTGCGCGGTGCCGGGGTGGCGGATTATGCGCTTGTTGACAGTCAAGGTGCGACTGAAGGCACGATCAAAAACGAGACTGCGGAAGCGATCGCGGATATTACATCCAGCGGGGAAACCTTGCGGGCCAATCATCTCAAGATTTTGTCAGATGGCCTGATCCTTAAATCGCAGGCGACCCTTTGGCGCAGCCGCAACGCGCATATGGATGAGACAGATCGCAAAACATTTGCAGCATTGCTTGAAAAGCTGAGCTGATCCAAAGGCCGCGCTTGCGCGCGATTTCTTTGTTTTAGAAGCCTCCGGCGGGAGTTTAAGGGCAAAATGAAGATAGGCAGAACGAACCTGTCGTCTTCATTTTGCGAAATAAACTCAAATCCGGAGCCATCAAGAAATACTGCGGGTTGCGGTTAGAGAACGCCGATTTCCGCAAGCGCCCGATTGAGTTCAACAGGAATTGGTTCTTCTTGGGCACGGCCCGCGGGCAGGTCGGATGGTGCGTCCGCCGTGGCCAGATAACGCCAGCCTTGGAAGGGGCGTTTCAGGCTACTTTGGACTTCGATCAATTCGGGATCAAGCACGACTGCACAGCGGCGGACGCCGTCCTGCCCGATGTATTCGTCGAGGCGAATGATTTTTTGACGGCATTGGATGCTGCCCTTGATGACCCAATACATCGACCCGCCGTTTAGGATCTCGGGTTCTCTTTTTGGCCACATGCGGGTGACGTGACGCGGAAATCCTTCGGGTGTTTGCGCGCGTGTCGTGGCCTGCCACGCAGCAAGGTCGGCTATATTCTCGGTGCCGACGGACAATTTTAAAAGGTTTACGCAGTTATCCACAGATTCTCTCCACTCCAACACGATATAAAGTAGCGCATCTGTCGCAGTCTTCAAACTGTTGTGCTTGTCGATATGTTTGCGGTAAGGTGGGACCTCTCCCAAAAGCTTTCAAGGAATCGACTATGTCACGATTTGCTGCCCCAATCGCCGAACAGATATGGGACATGAAATACCGGTTTAAGGATGCCGATGGGTCCGCCCGCGATGTCACAGTCGAGGACACCTGGCGGCGGATCGCACGCGATCTGGCGCAGGTGGAGGATACGCCTGACGTTTGGGAAGATACGTTTTTTGAAGCACTTGAGGATTTCAAGTTTCTGCCCGCAGGCCGCATCACTGCGGGGGCAGGCACGGCGCGGCGCGTGACCTTGTTCAACTGTTTTGTGATGGGCACCGTTCCGGACAGCATGGGCGGCATTTTCGATATGCTTAAAGAGGCTGCTTTGACCATGCAGCAGGGCGGGGGGATCGGCTATGATTTCTCTACCATCCGGCCCAAGGGTGCGGATGTTTTGGGCGTGTCTGCTGACGCCTCTGGTCCGTTGTCGTTCATGGATGTCTGGGATGCGATGTGCCGCACGATCATGTCCGCTGGATCCCGCCGCGGGGCGATGATGGCGACGATGCGTTGCGACCACCCTGACGTCGAAGACTTTATCGCGGCGAAATCCGATTCCGCACGCTTGCGGATGTTCAACATGTCGGTGCTGATTACTGATCCATTTATGGACGCGGTCAAGGCAGACCAGTCGTGGGATCTGCAATTCGGAGGCAAAGTTTACCGCACGGTTCAGGCGCGTGATCTGTGGAACCGGATCATGAAGGCAACCTATGAGTTTGCCGAACCCGGTGTTATTTTCATCGACCGGATCAATGCTGCCAACAACCTGAGCTATTGTGAAACGATTGCTGCTACCAACCCGTGCGGCGAACAGCCTTTGCCGCCCTATGGCGCGTGTCTGTTGGGATCGATCAACATGGCGCGGATGGTGGCAGACCCGTTCGACAAGGCGGCCCATCTGGATGTTGATGCCCTGAACAAGCTGGTCGCGACAGCCGTGCGCATGATGGACAACGTCGTCGATGTATCGCAATTTCCCCTCGAGGCGCAGCAGAAGGAAGCCAAAGCCAAGCGCCGGATTGGTCTTGGCGTGACAGGCTTGGCCGACGCCTTGTTGATGGTCGG
>NZ_JBFEKM010000242.1:0-4358 GCF_041552635.1 Sulfitobacter sp. | reverse complement strand
TTCGGCGGAATTCTTGCGCCGGATGATGGAAGGCGGCACGATCGAGAAAGTCGCCATCGACGCCAAGGATCACGAATTCACCTATAGTTTCGAATAAGGGCTAGGGTCTTTTTTAGAATGCCGCCGTTGGATCGCAAGCGCGGCGCTAAAGACGAAAACAAACAAGGCGCGTAGGTGTATTTTCCCTATGCGCCTTCGACAAAATTTGCGGGTTTGGAATGCCGTTTAACGATATTGTGCAGGAGAAAGGACAGCGCAGCATTGATTGACAGATGCAGATCGCGAAACTTACTATCAAGCGACTTCGACTCTTGGCGCAATGTTACAAATACCGACAAGAAATTAGCCACGAAATCGTACCGAACCGGCGTCGTTGTCGCGACAAAGAACGCGAACAACTCTTTTAGAAAAACGTTCTCAGCTAAGATTTCTTTGTCTGGGAATGGCGTCAAATTTAATCACCACCGCCGATATCAATTTTTAGACCGTAATTTCCGCAATATAAACGAGGAGCATTACCATGGCAGCCGACGGCACAAAAACGATGAATGCAAAGCTGAGCCTTGCACCGTTAAAGTCAAAGGAGATCAAGCCCGAGATCAGAGCATGGATGAATACTGATAAAGACGTCAAGAAGGTATTTGCCAAGCCTATCGTTTATCAGGAAAAGATCGATCTGAACCCAAAAAAGTGGAATGAAGGCAAGCTTGCCAAAGCCATGGAGGGACTGGTGCGCACCGAGATGCAATTGCTGGCAAACCGGATTAGCGACATCAAGAAAAAGACTGAAGGCACGCGTTCCCCTAAAGAACAAAAAGCGATGTTAAAAGGCCTTGAAGGGGCTTTGGATGACGTCATTGCGCGCATTCAGGACAAATGCAGTGAAGCACTTGATGAACTCGCATCGGGTAAAGGCGAAGCGCAGGCCGGTATCGCCTTGGGTAAGAAAACGATGGCTAAGCTCAACACACTTTCCGTTGAAGGGTTGTTCAAAAAACACGCGCAGACCGGGTTGGATAGCATCAAAAAGTGGGAAGGTGCCAAAGATAAAGATGCCGCCATGAAGGATGCTGAGAAAAACATCAAAACGGCGATTGATGATCTGAAAGGCACTGGCAAAGATGCGCAAAATGTTGCGAAATTCCTTTTGGATACAGGGAAAAAGCTTAAGGGTCATGACAACGGTCAGCTTGCAAAGTTTGGCGAGCAGATCATGAAGAAGGAACTGCATCCGCAATTGCAAAAGCTTGATGCGGATATGGACAAGCTTGAGGATGTCCTGACAAGCTATGCAGACGTGCTTAGTAAAGGCACGCTGGATGATAAGAGTGCCGGTGGCTTCAAGAAAGACTTCAACAACGTGATGGGTTTGCAGGCGACAGGCAACAAAACCGTTCTGGCGATGAAGGCTTTGGAAGGCCAATGGAAGAGAATCGAGAAAGATCTCAAGTAAGCCGGTGGCCTGCTTGATGGGGAAAAAATGACCGATACCACGAAAGATATGGACACATCCGATGTGTCTACAGGGCACCGGGAACGGCTGCGTCAGTTCTTGGAACAGCCGCGCGTTCATCTGGGGATTTTGGCGTTGATCATTTTCAACGCCATCACCCTTGGCGTGGGAACATCGAAATGGGTGCAGATCCATAGTGGGGATCTGCTGGCCTTGATCGACAAGGTTGTCCTAAGCGTCTTCGTCATCGAACTGGTCTTGAAGCTATACGCCTACCGGCTAAACTTTTTCCGAAATTCGTGGAATATTTTCGACCTGCTGGTGGTTGGGGTTGGTTTGCTTCCCCAAACGGCGGGGCTGTCAGCGCTGCGGGGGTTGCGCGTCATTCGCGCGCTGCGTCTACTTTCTGTCATACCGCAAATGCGCGCAGTTGTTCAGGCGCTTTTGGATGCCTTGCCGGGCATGGGTGCCGTGATCGTAATGATTTCGATTGTGTTCTACGTCTTTGGCGTAATGGCGACGATTATGTACGGTGTCGCCTTTGATGAATGGTTCGGCACGCTAGGGCGGTCATTATATTCCCTGTTCCAGATCATGACCCTTGAATCGTGGTCCATGGGAATCGTGCGCCCCGTGATGGAGGTGTATCCAACCGCATGGGTCTTTTTTGTTCCATTCATTGTCATCACTTCGTTTTCGGTGCTGAATCTTTTCATTGGTTTGTTGGTGAACACAATGCAATCCGCCGTTGAGGACGAGACAGAAGCCGAGTTCGAGAAGTTGCGTGAACTGGTGCGCGAAGAAACCGATGAAGTGTCGACGCAAGTGCTTTCTCTGCATGAAGAGATACGTGCCTTGCGCAGTGAATTGCGCGCCGAGCGTGAGGGTAAATCATGAGCAGCAGTCAGAAATTTATTGCCAGAAATCGCGCCCCTCGGGTTCAGATCGAATATGATGTTGAACTTTATGGTGCCGAAAAGAAGGTGCAATTGCCGTTTGTCATGGGGGTCATGTCCGATCTGTCGGGCAAATCCGCGACCCCACCCGTGGCGGACCGGAAGTTTCTGGAAATTGATGTTGATAATTTCAACGACCGGATGGCGGCTATTGCCCCAAAAGCGCAATTTTCGGTTCCCAATACCCTGACTGGTGATGGGAACCTTGCCGTTGATCTGACCTTTACCAAGATGGGCGATTTCACCCCCGAAGCCATTGCCGAAAATGTCGACGCCTTGCGCCCCTTGCTGGAGGCCAGACGCCGGTTGTCAGATTTGATGACCTATATGGATGGCAAACCGGGTGCCGAAACGCTGATTGAAAAGCTGCTCTCTGAACCTGCTTTGTTGGGCGCGGTTTCGGGATCGTCGGAAACCGCGGCAGATGTCGACGCAGCCCTGGACAGTTTGCGCGCGGCGTTGCCAGCGGACACGGCCCAAAAGGATAGCACCGATGCGGCGCTTGCATCTTTGGCCGCGCAGCCCCCAGTTGAACAGGCCGAAGATACGTCCGTGTCCGATGTGTTGGGCAGCTTGCAGCCCCCCCCCGAGACAGAAGAAATTGATGAACAGGCATCGGCGCTGGATGCATTGCGTGCGGCACCTGTGATTGAACAAGCCGAAACAGAAACCGCTGACGCCGTTCTATCGGGGATTTCCCGCAGCGAAACCGTGGATACGCCACCGTCAAACGAAGCCGGGGCGGTTCTGTCTGGTATGGTGCGGGTTGAAGAGGTCGCGCCGGACGACACATCCGGCGACGTTCTTGCCGGCATCAACCGGATCGAAGACACTCCTGAAACGGACGATGTCGCCGATATTCTGGGTTCCCTGAACGAGGCCCCTGAACAAACCGCAGACACTGACACAAGGGATGACATCCTAGGCGGCATTGCCGATGTCGCGCCCGTGCAAGAAACTGACATAACTTCGGATGTCTTGGCCGGTCTGGCGGATACGACGACACCTTTGGCCCCTGATCAGGATACTACGTCGGACATTCTTGCGGGGCTTGAACGTCAAGAGGATACCGTCGCCGCTGATGACACCAATGATATTTTGGCCAGCCTTGATGCGCCTGCTGAAGAGAAAACCGATGATGTCGCCGACGTTCTGGCAAGTATCGAAGCGGCTCCGGCTGATATGGGCGATGATGTTGTTGCCACAAATGATATTCTTGCTAGCATTGATGCTGTTCCGGCGAATGCGGATCAAGACGGCGAAAGTTTGGATGATATCCTGGGCGATATTGCAGCCAACCCCGTCGTTGATGCGCCTGATGATACATCGGCAGATGACATTCTTGCCGGGATGGAGGCCCCTGAGCCTGCCGCAGAAGAGACGAACAGTTTTGACAATGTGCTCGGTGATATGGCGGATGCCCATGTTGACGCGGAAAACGACGATGATGCTGCGGACGATGTTCTGGCCAATTTGGATGCCCCCACACCAGCGACAGCCGCCGAAGAAAACATTGACGACATCCTTGGCGACATCGCCGACGTAGAGGCGGCACCCGAAGAGGACTCGTCGGACGCAATCCTTGAAAGTCTTGACGCACCAACTGCGGAACTAGCTGAAGGCACTGAACTGGATGACGTTCTGGCCGGACTCGATACCCCCGAAGTTGCAGAAGCTTCGGATGATCTTGACGATATTCTAGGTGGTCTGGACTCGGCGGAGGATGCCAGCGACGAGAGTTCTCTGGACGATATCTTGGGCGATTTGGATGCACCCGAAGTTGCGGAAGCGGCTGATGACCTTGACGACATTCTCGGCGGGCTGGACGTGGCAGAGGAGGCCAGCGACGAGAGTTCTCTGGACGATATCTTGGGCGATTTGGACGCACCCGAAGTTGCGGACGCGGCAGATGATCTTGACAAAATTCTAGGTGGCTTGGACGCGGCGGA
>NZ_JBFEKM010000241.1:0-4411 GCF_041552635.1 Sulfitobacter sp. | reverse complement strand
GTAAAAGATGAAAGCGCATCCATTAGCATACGCAAAACATGACGGTTGGCACCGAAGCCGTCATTGATGCAAAGCGCAGCATCGGTCACAATGGGCTCAAACCGGACTTGCGGCGGTGCGGCGCGCAAATCTTGACCTTGCGTGCTTCGGCGCGACCAACCGGATGGCCGGTCCCAGCCCAGAACGGACCCATGTCTTGTGACCCTCCCGCCGAGGGAGAACATGCAGGTCGGGCGGAAACCGGACCTTAGCTGCGTCTGCGAAGGTTCTTTGCCAGAATTGCAAAAGTTGCCATTCAAGCCGTAGCAGACCGAAACCCCATGCTTCGCTGCGCACCAAGGTCGGCTGTGCGCAGATAGTGTGCTTTGCAAAGTCGAGCGAACGGCCCCAAGCTGACCTTCATTCAGCTCGCAGCAAAGGCCCGCTTCGGCTCCGGAGCCAACGCATTCCCAGTACGGCAAGACAAAACGCTTGATTTGAGAACGCATTGAGCGAATGAAGGTTATGCGCGCCATGCTGACGGAGTTGGACCAGTGATTAAAACCTTAGGGCTCAGTGCTTTTGTTACTGTTGTATACGCCTCAACTTCATTTGCTGGCGTTTGCGATCTTCGTCTTAGCCGCCTGGTTGGTCCGAAGACCTCGACTACAGTCATGGCGGCAGGTGGCGCTGGGGCGTCCCTTGGACCCTCTGCCGTAGCTCTCGGGGGACTGTATTTCTTTCCACATGCAACCAGCGGAACCTTGATGTTGGGTTCTACACTTGCCGGGGCGTCAGGAGCCGGAACCATAGGTATTATCGGAGGCAGTGGATTCGCAGCAAGCGCGCTTGCCGTGCTGACTGCGCCGGTCACTCTGTTACTTGCTGCCGGGACGACTGTCACAGTTGGCGGTTTGGAAGCGGGGTGCTTTTTTGTCGACGAGCGGATCACCAAAGAGAAAGAAGTGCTTGCTATCCTCAGGCAGGTCAATGTGACCGCAGATGACGCCGTATTCAAGCTGTTTGAGGTGAGCGACGAGGATGCTGCCGAAACCGGGGCAGTCAGTCGAGTTCGTATTCCAAACGAGAATGAAAGGTATGATTTTTTTGAATTGAAAAATCTTTATATCGTGAATGGGGAATTGTTTCATCGTGATTGGCTCCTCAATACTCCGCTTGGAAACATTGCCGCCGCTATAGTTGAGAAGCCGTAGATAATTTGCTTCACACCGATGAACGGCTCTCTCGCAATATGGCAGGATTGAGTTGATATACTGAGCATTCAAAGTCGAAGCAGAAGCCATAGCGAATGAGGATCTTTCCCGCACACCGGCCGTAAATGCAGAACGCAGCGAACAGCATCTTCCCGTCCCGACCATCGGACCCGTTGCGAACGGCCCATAGTGGACATTACCGCATGGACCGCGAAGTCCGCATGCAGTGGTTTTCACTTTAACTCAACCACTGGCTTAACGGGTTCTTTGGCTGTTGCAGCCCTCGCTCGGCTGTCCTCCACCCTTGTTCGTCCATAAATTTCGACACTTCTAAAGCCCACCGATAACTTACATCGAGTAGCTGTGCCGAGATTGGACCCAAGCATTCAGGAGTGAAGAATTCACCTATCCCAGGCAGGTTAGGAGAAAATGCTTGGAAATTTCCATGGCAAATATCGTTCCTGAGAGTTACCAGCCGAACTGGTTCTTTCGGTCGACCTATCTTTTCTAAAAATCCGTCTTCATCTGAAAACGCTAAGCTTTCGACTTTCAAGCCGATTTCTTTAGCTTCATTCAGGAGTGAGTTGCTCATGACGCGACCTAAATCACCGCTCAAGGGCCGCCCTCTGACGTGGCAGCAAATTGTTCGAAGGCTTGCTTCGATGCCATTTAGTAGACCGGACAAACCTGGCAGGAACAGATCATCTTGCAAGGCATCGCTGGCTTGCTGAAAGTGCCAATGAAAAGGTGAAGGGGCAAAAGCCCTGGTAAAGAACGTCTGATCAAGATGTCTTTGAGCCAACTCGGCCCGATATGCTTTGTGGTCTTCTTCAGTCCATCCATCTGTAATTACCAATTCGTAATTGCTTTTCTTTGGCATTACTTTACCTTGAGCGCCGCTGGATATTGCGGCTTGAAAGTTGCATTTGTGGCATCGAATTGAACGTATCTTGCCGTTGTACTTGGAAGCCAATCTAAAATATTCGTGTGTGCTTTTCGATCCGGCTATCTGCCGTTCGTGTCCAGCGCAGCGAATGACCGCTCTCCGCCCTCATTGTCACCGATACCAGAAAAATACCGCCTGCGATCACACCAAAACCGAGCCACCTGCACTACGACGAGCAACTCATGCCATGCAATTACTCGCTAAGGTTACGGAGAAAAATTCTCACGGGGGAGTAAAAACCAAGTCAAATCAAGGCTTGGTGAATCCGATGCTTCCACTTCGGAAGCAAAACACCCGTTTTGGTGATATTTATCCTTCCCTATACAATAGCCGGAAAAGCATCAGATCAGGCCTGAAGTTCTGCATCCCAATAAAGGAAATCCATCCAGCTTTCGTGAAGATGATTGGGGGGGAATTTGCGGCCCATATTGCGCAACTCTTCAGCTTGGGGCTGGCGTGGCGGTTTGCGAAGTTGGAAACCTGTCTGGTGCAGCGCCTTTGACCCTTTGCGCAGGTTACACGGGCTGCAGGCTGCCACCACGTTGCGCCAGCTTGTCACGCCACCAGATGCCCGCGGCACGACGTGGTCGAATGTCAAATCACCTCGTGCGCCGCAGTATTGGCAGCAAAATTCATCCCTCAGAAATAAGTTAAAGCGCGTGAAGGCCACGCGCTTTTGAGGTTTGACATAATCTTTCAGGACGACAACCGATGGGATCCGTATCTCCATCGAGGGGCTGTGCACGTAGTCATCGTATTCAGCGACGATATCAACCCTGTCCAGCCATTTCGCCTTGATCGCATCCTGCCAAGGCCAAAGTGACAGCGGATAATAGGACAAAGGCCTGTAATCCGCGTTCAGCACCAAGGCCGGTCTATGTTTCAGCCCTGCCGGGCTGCGGGTGAATTCCGTTCTAAAATCGCCGTCCATTGGTCAAAAAGCCCTCTGCCGTTCCGCGTCCGGTCCGGCGGGAACAGCCCCACCGATGGTTAGAACTATATCTCGTGTTTTTCGCCTGACAAGTCGCAAAGGAACACAGGATGTCGCAGACAGGGTATGATGCTTAGGTAACAGGCATGTGAATGCTTTACCCCGCCTTGGGGGCTAAGATCACAATGGGGCAGAGATAAGGTTCGAAGAAATGAAGTTTGACTGGCATGCCGATGTGATTACCCGCGCTACGCAAGTGAACGCCGACTATAGATCAACCCAAAATGTGCGGCGCTTTATGCGCAGTCAATGCGGCGATGCCTTCACGTTTGACCGCCCGTTTATGGCGTGGATCAAGGATGGCACGCCCAAGACGATGGGCGACGTGGCCGATGAATGGACACGTCGCCAGCAGTGATCAAAGACCAAGCTTGTCGCGCATAAACGCCAATGCCACGCTTAGCCCGTCGGGCGCGATACCGTGGGCTGTGCCCTTCATGATATGGGCAAAAACATCTGTCCAACCGGCATCTTGCAAGGCTTGGGCCGCTTCAGGCAGCGATTGCGGCGGAACCACATCGTCGGAATCGCCGTGCACCAGCAGGACCGGCGGGCGTACTACCGCATCATCCTTGAGGCTCTCTGGGGACAGCAGACGCCCCGAGAACGCGACGACCCCGCCCACCGCGTCTTCGCGGCGGGGGGCGACATGCAGGGCCATCATCGTGCCTTGGCTAAAGCCGAACAAGACGACCTGTTCGGGCAGCAGATCTTCGTCCACCATCAACGCATCAAGGAATGAATTAAGGTCCTGCACCGCTTGCATCATGCCGCGCTCGGATTCTTCCTCGGATGAATTATCAATCCAAGGAATCGGGAACCACTGGAAACCCATTGGCGCGCCTGCGCAGGCTTCGGGGGCATCGGGTGCCACGAACAGCGTGTCAGGCAGGTGTTCGCCCAACGGATCGGCCAGCCCCAAAAGGTCAGCGCCATTGGCCCCGTAGCCGTGCAGGAACACCACGGCGGACCGCGTTTCCCCCGATACCGGCTCGCGGCGCTCTGCGTTTAAGACGCGTGTCATGTGATCCCTTCCCTTTGTTTAACAACGCGGTAGTACGAAAACAGCGCGCGGGCTGCAACCGACCTCCACGGTGACCAATCTTCGGCCATTGTCGCCAACGCTTTGGGCTTTGGCCGCTCGGGCAGATCAAAAAGCACTTTGGCCGCCTCTTGCAAGGCCAGATCGCCCTCGGCGAAGACATCGGCACGCCCAAGCGAGAACATTGCATAAATTTGTGCGGTCCAACTGCCCACACCGGGGATCGCGGTCAGGGTTTT
>NZ_JBFEKM010000240.1:0-4430 GCF_041552635.1 Sulfitobacter sp. | reverse complement strand
CCAGTAACCTGCGGGTGGCGGCACGATGCCACCGGTGCCCAGCACGGGTTCACCGATAAAGGCGGCGATGGTGTCAGCGCCTTCGGCATGGATCATCGCCTCAAGTTCGGCCACGCAATGGGCGACGAATTCGCTTTCGCTTTGATCCAGATTCTTGCGCTGGAAATAAAACGGTGCCTCGGTGTGGATCACCTGCGCGAGGGGCAGGTCGAACTTCTTGTGAAACAGATCCAACCCGGTCAGCGATCCGGTCATCAGGCCAGATCCGTGATATCCACGCCAGCGCGAGATGATCTTTTTCTTTTGCGGGCGGCCAAGGAGGTTGTTGTAATACCAGATCAGCTTGATGTTGGTTTCGTTTGCATCGGACCCTGACATTCCGAAATATACTTTGGACATGTGATCGGGCGCGCGGTCCATCACCATTTTCGCAAGGGTGATCGACGCCTCGGTGCCGTGGCCGACATAGGAATGGTAATAGGCCAACTCTCTCGCCTGCTCGGCGATAGCTTCGGCAATCTCGGGGCGGCCATAGCCCACGTTCACACAATAAAGCCCGGCAAAAGCGTCTAGCATCCGGTTTCCGTCGCGGTCCTCGATATGAACACCCGACGCGGTTTTGATCACCCGTTGCGGGATATTGCCCCGTGCGAATTCAGCAAGATGGGTCGAGGCGTGAAAGAAGTTCTCGCGGTCCCATTGTTCAAGTTTATCATTATGTAGCATGGTTTACCCTTCGGCTTTGGCGGCGCGCCGCCTGATGACATCTGAAAGGAGCCAGTTGCACGCTTTGAGCCGATCTCGGCCCAGGGTGTGAGCAGATTGGCTCCGCTCACCCAAGCAGCAGCGCGCAATGCCTTTATTGCCAAGGTAATGAAGGGGTTTAAGCATGATTGCCCGCTAAAACCAACTGAATTTTTCGGCGTAGTCTTTTGTGAAACAGCAGATGGGCGCATGCCTTTGTGGTTAAGCACACGAACAATGGCATGCTGTCGCCGGTTGACCATGAATCAGACAGCCGAAAATGAACGAGGCAGGGCGCTCGTAATCTAGCGGCACCTCAATGAGCTCTTGATCCGCGTAGATATTAACAAGAGGCGTCTCAGCGCTATTGATGGTTTTTACACATCTACACCTTACACCAACCAAAAGTTTGGAGGTGACCGGAGTGCAAAAGATGACGTCTGACAGGTGGAGCGAAATAAAGATGTTCCACATTATTGTTGTGAGCCTTTCTTTGTTTCTGACTTTGTTTGCCTGGCAGATTTCCAAATCCCAAGCAGAGAAACAGATTGCACTACGTTTCGAAGTCGCGCGTAACAACACAATGGCGTTGATCATGGAAAGGATGTCCAACTATGAGGACGCTCTTTGGGGAGGAGTCGCAGCTGTTGAATCTCATGGTGGGGACATTTCATACGCACAATGGCATAAATATGCGCGTACATTGCACATTGAGCAAAAATACCCTGGCATAAACGGTATCGGGGTAATCCATTTTCAAACCGAGCAAACGCTTGAGCCGTACTTAGCCAAACAGCGGCAGGTGCGACCAGATTTTAATATTTTTCCGGCACATGACCAGTCGGTCTATATGCCAATCACCTATATTGAACCTGAAAGTGCAAATGCTGCTGCGATTGGCCTTGATGTGGCACATGAACTGAACCGGAGGCAGGCGGCACGCGCGAGTGCCGATACGGCGCAAGCCCAGATCACGGCCCCGATTACTCTTGTTCAAGATGCGGGCGCAACACCGGGGTTCCTGTTCTACGCGCCCTTCTACAGCGGATCGGTGCCCGATACCGTTGAAGATCGCCGAAAGCGCGTCTTGGGGGCAGTATACGCGCCGTTTGTTGTTCATAAACTCATGGAAGGTTTGTTGGCCAAAGATCTACGCACTGTCCGGCTTAGCATTCACGACGGAAATACAGAGATCTACAACGAGCATGGGCAAATCGATCAAGGCAACGATCCCAATCCGATGTTTGCAGAACAGGTGACCCTAGAGCTGTACGGTCGAACATGGCTTGTTGACGTGAGGTCCAACCTTGAATTCCGGAGTGACAACTCCTTGAATCAAAGTAGATTCATCCTAATTTCGGGCCTAATAATTGAAGCACTAATCGTTGCTGTTTTTGTGATGATGGCTTCATCAAATAAGCGCGCCGTCAGCTACGCTGACCGCGTAACGGCAGATCTTCGAGCGGAAACGCTACAATTGGATATTGTCAATAAAGAGCTTTGCCTCAAGAATGAAGATATTGAGAAATATGCTTACATCGCGTCCCATGATCTAAAAACTCCCCTCCGAGGCATAAATGGCCTTACAGAGATGATTGAGGAGGATTTGGAGGCCTACTTCAGTTCGCCAGAAGCTAATCCCGAGGTGAAGGAAAACCTTCACTTAATTCGCCAGCGTGTTCAACATATGAGCCAACTGACGCAGGGCATAATGGACTTTGCCCGCATCGACGCTAGCAACCAAGTTCATGATGAATTGGACCTAGATGAAGTGCTGTCTGCGCTGACCTTTGATTGGGGACTGCAAAAGGGGCAACTGCGTCGGGAAGGCGACATTACTTGCGTCGGATTTGATACTGTAAATCTACGCCGTGTGCTTGAGAATTTGATCGGCAATGCCGTGAAATATCACGATGGCGTTCATCCTCTAGACATCATCGTCGCGATACGCGCTGACAATGGCCGCTGCCACATCACCGTGACGGACAATGGACCAGGCATTGACCCACGATTTCACGCTAAGATTTTTGACGTTTTTCAATCTCTTACGTCGAGGGGCGGCAGTGAGAGTACAGGAATTGGCCTATCGATTGTTAAACGGGCAATCGAGCGCAATGACGGGGAAATTAACATCAGGTCACATCTGGGGAGTGGCGCAACATTCTTGTTTGACTGGCCTACCCGCCTCGAGACGGACGAGAGGCAGGACAAACATTGGGCAGCATAAAGTGAGCCGCGAAATGAACATCCTATTGGTCGAAGATAATGATCTCGACGTCGCTATTTTACGGCGCAGCATGAAGAAGTTGGGCATATCCAACTCTTTGATTCGTGCCCGAGACGGATTGGAAGCTTTGGAATTCCTCAAGTCGAATTTAGTAGCACGGGAGTTACAGCACCCTTACGTTATTTTGCTGGACATAAACATGCCGCGAATGAACGGGCATGAGTTCTTAGCAGAGCTTAGAGAAACAGATGCGCTGAAAGCATCTCGTGTCTATGTTTTCACAACATCAGACAGCAAAAAGGACATTAATCTCGCCTATGAGAACAACGTGAATGGCTATATCGTAAAGCCGAATAGCACCTCTGAGCTTACTGATATACTCAAAGCTCTCCAAGAATTCTGGTCTATTTGCGAGGTTCCCGACTTTGCTTAGTGGTATGCACCTACTGAAGCATTGGGAAAATTCCAAAGTTTTTGAGCCATGTCAAGCTGCCACCAACCGTGATCAGGTCGTCCGCCATCTCTGCCACAATCGCCGCTGCGTTAATCCGCGCGACTTGGCCATTGGGGGCAGGAAGTATAATTGCGCCGAAAAAGCCAAGTGTGACCCTTCAAGTACGCATACTTAATCTGAGCAGACATGCGTCTCCTCCTTTTCAGTTTTGATTATGGGGGAAAAGGCCTAGCCCTCGTGAACCTTCAGGATCAGGTCGAACGACGGTTCGCCGTATTCGCCAGCCAGTGGTTCGGTGATTGAGTAGCCGCCAACGCAGTCTTCATGGACTTCCGAGATGCGAAATAGGTGCTCCGGGATGTCGTCCAAGGCGTTGAGGGGATCAAGATTAGCCAGCTTCATGGATCTGAGGGAGTGCAGGTTGTTTGCATAGAGGCCCCATGAATATCTTGCTTTGAACGCAAGCTCCGTGGCCTGCTCCAGGTCGCTCTCTGCGCCGTTCGACACTGATCCGAGAAGGGCGGCTTCTGCGGCGCGGCCCCCCAGGGTGACGGCAATCTGATCACAGACGGTTTTCTTTGTTGCGGCGAAGGGCATCTTTCCATGATATGCTCCGCCGCGGGCCGTGATGCGCACCATGTCGGGCAGGGGGAGGTCAAGACTATGTGCGACGACGGCATGGCCTGCCTCGTGGATGGCGATGCGGTGCAAATCCTCTTTGCGTCCTTCGGGGGCAACATGGTCGACAGCTGCCTTGAGTTGATGGTTGCCGAGCGTCGTGTTGTTATGACGCGCCTGTCCGCGGGCGTCGCGGACGACGGCTGCAACTTGCGCGCCTGACATACCCAGCAGGCGGTCGGCGGCAGGCGCAAGATCGAGATCCAGATCCAGAGCGCTTGCACCCAGCTCGATCTCGCAGATACGTTTGATCCCCGCGCGGTCGGGGTTCTCAAGCGCCGTATGCCGATCAAAACGCCCGGGGCGAATAATTGCAGGATCCACGTT
>NZ_JBFEKM010000239.1:0-4599 GCF_041552635.1 Sulfitobacter sp. | reverse complement strand
GTTTCCATGAACCCCGTGCGCCCAAGTTACTTTGTTGCGCGATATCTGAAACTTAAAGGGTTTGATGTGGTCCCCGTGAACCCGGTGCATGAAGGCGAAATGCTGTTTGGCGCGCGCGTGGTCGGGAGGCTTGGGGACATCGAAGGTGGGGTGGATATGGTTGATATCTTCCGCCGCTCGGACGCGGTGCCCCCGATTGTGGAAGATGCATTGGCCGCATTTCCGAATCTACAAACGATCTGGATGCAGATCGGTGTTGAGCATGCAGAAGCAGCAGCACTGGCGCAGGCGCGGGGGGTCACGGTTATTCAGAACCGCTGCCCCAAGATCGAGTACCAGCGGCTTTTCGGTGAGTTGCGCATGGGCGGGTTCGCAACCGGGATCATTTCGAGCAAGCTTTGATATCAGGACGGGTTTGCCTGCGGCAGCGGTGCATGGGGGGCTAGCGCCCCGACGACGATGTCGCCTCCCCCCAGGATATTTAAGAGCCAGAGAAGTCTAGCGAGATTCTTTTTCAGCGATGCCGCTTTGAGTTTGGCGGCGGGTCAGTTCATCCATCACGTCGCTGAAGGGCACATCGCGCGCGGCGAGCATCACCAACAAGTGGTAAAGCACATCTGCCGCTTCGGACGTCAGCGCGGGTTTGTCGTTTTTCACGGCTTCGATGATGGCCTCGATGGCCTCTTCGCCGAATTTCTCAGCACATTTTTCGGGACCTTTTGCCAGAAGCTGTGCTGTCCAGCTGCTGGAAGCGTCGGCGGTTTTACGTGCTAAGATTGTGTCGTAGAGGTCGTTCAGGGTCATGTCAGCCTCATCGGGATGCCGGCGGCGGCCATGTGGCGTTTGGCCTGAGCCACGGTGAATTCACCAAAGTGAAAGATCGAGGCGGCCAGCACGGCGGAGGCACCGCCTATGGTCACACCTTCAACAAGGTGATCAAGGGTGCCGACGCCGCCTGAGGCGATAACAGGCACGCTGACAGCGTCAGAAATGGCGCGGGTCAAGGGCAGGTTGAAGCCTTGTTTCGTGCCGTCGCGGTCCATTGAGGTCAGCAGGATTTCCCCGGCACCTTTGGCTGTCACGAGTTTGGCAAATTCTACCGCGTCGATGCCGGTGGGTTTGCGGCCCCCATGGGTGAAGATCTCCCATTTCCCCGGTGACACGGTCTTGGCGTCGATGGCGCAGACGATACATTGGCTACCGAATTGATCGGCAGCTTGGGCGATGACATCGGGGTTAGCGACCGCTGCGGAATTGAAGCTGACTTTGTCCGCACCTGCCAGCAGCAGGGCGCGCACATCGGCCACGGTCCGCACGCCGCCCCCGACCGTCAGGGGGATGTAGCAGTGTTCGGCGGTGCGGGTGACCAGATCGAACATGGTGCCGCGGTTTTCATGGGTGGCGTGGATGTCGAGAAAACACAGTTCATCCGCGCCGGCGGCATCATAGGCGATGGCAGCATCGACCGGATCGCCTGCGTCGCGCAGGCCGACAAAGTTCACGCCCTTGACCACACGGCCATCGGCGACATCGAGACATGGAATGATGCGGGTTTTAAGCATGTGCCGTGTTTAGCGGGGCTTGGGCGAGGGGGCAAGCGAAGAGCGGGGGGCCGTCTGCCCCCCGGTTCCCCCCGAGGATATTTAAGAGCCAGAGAAGCGGAACGTTAGGAGAGCGCTTTGAGGGCGGCGGCCAGATCAATCGCCCCGTCATAGAGCGCGCGGCCAGAGATTGCGCCGGAGATGACTTGGGTCTCCTTGAGCGCAATCAGGTCGTCGAGCGAGCTGACCCCCCCCGATGCGATAACGGGGATCGAAACGGCACGCGCCAGCGCGGCGGTGGCGTCAATGTTTGGCCCACCCATGGCACCGTCGCGCATGATATCGGTATAGATAATAGCGGCGACGCCTGCGTCTTCGAAGGATTTGGCAAGATCGGTCACCATCACATCGGTTTCTGTCGCCCAGCCCTTGGTGGCGACGCGGCCGCCACGTGCGTCAATGCCAACGGCGACCTTGCCGGGAAAGGCACGGGCGGCTTCGCGGACCAGATCGGGGTTCTCAACAGCAACGGTGCCAAGGATCACGCGGGCGAGCCCTTTGTCCAGCCATGCTTCGATCGTGGCCATATCACGGATGCCGCCGCCAAGCTGGGCCGGGACATCGCATGATTTCAAGATTGCTTCGACGGGGGCGGCGTTGACAGGTTTGCCCTCAAAGGCACCGTTGAGATCAACGAGATGCAGCCATGTGCAACCCGCATCGACAAAAGCGCGGGCCTGTGCGGCGGGATCATCGTTAAAGACGGTGGATTGGTCCATGTCGCCATGTACAAGGCGAACGGCCTGACCGTCTTTGAGGTCGATTGCGGGATAAAGGATCATGGCGTTGCCCTTGCGTTAAATGATTTCCGGTCAAATCGCATGAGGCGGGGGGATTTGCAACGCAGGTGCAGGCTCCGCCACGTCAAGCTTGCCTGAAACGCTGCTTTCGAGCCAGTCTGCTGCAGTCTTTGGGAGGAGCTAAAATGAAGAACGTGTTTTTTACTGCGGCATTGGTGATTGGTTTCGCGGGGGGCGCGCAAGCCGCTGATCCTGCGTTGGGGGTTTGGAAAACTGCCGTAGATGACGGTGCCTATGCCCATGTCCAGATGACGCCATGCGGGTCGGCTGTTTGCGGGACGATTCAGCGCACCTTCAAAGATACAGGCGAATACAAGTCTGAAAACATTGGCAAACAATTGGTGATCGGTATGGCCCCTGATGGGACCGGAAACTATGCAGGCAAGGTTTGGCGTCCGTCCAACAACAAAATCTACATCGGGAAAATGACGGTTTCGGGCGATCAGTTGAAGCTGTCGGGCTGCATTGCAGGTGGTTTGTTGTGTTCGAAACAGGATTGGACCCGTGTTCAGTGAAAATTAACAAGCCCTTCTGATCAATCGAGAGGATTTGCTAGAATCATCACCTGAGAGTATACTGGTGTCGCGCCTTGGTTTTTTGGTGCGGTGCCAAAAAATTGTGAGGCATGTGTATCGCTTTGGGGAGTGATGCAAATGATTATCAAAAAGAGTATTACTCTAGCGACCCTTTTGTTTGGTCTATCGGCCCCGCTTTCTGCGGATGTGGTAGAAGGTGTTTGGAAGTCTGCGCCCGATATTAACGGTCTTGTGGTTCATGTGCGTGCCAAGCCATGCGGTTCTGCGCTGTGCGGGGTTGTCGAGCGTGCCAAAGATCGCCGTGGGTATGACAAACGGTCATCGGCGGTCGGCAAGCGTGTGTTCTGGGACATGATCAGGCAGCCGGACGGCAGTTATGCCGGGACCTTGCTTGAACCATCTGCACATCAGACAGAGGCAGCCACCATGCTGGTGCAAGGCAACGCGTTGCATTTACAAAAATGTGAAGATGCGTCGTGTGACGTACTGATCTGGACTCGACTGCGCTAGGCTGACGGTCCCATATCAAATGGTAGGTAAAGCCTGACAGGTGAATCTGTCAGGCGCGTTTTGCGGTGCTTGAACACCGGAACGGACCGACCAACGCTTTGGGCCATTGACCCGGGCAGGGGGTGCCTGGTTCTGCGTGGTTTATGGCCGCCAATTTAGAAAATTGGCGATCATCCTCAAACCGATGGCTTGGCTTTTTTCGGGGTGGAACTGCATGCCCAGCATGGTGTCGCGGCCAATCACGGCGGTGACGTCGCCCGCATAATCCACATGGGCAAGGCGCTGTTCCGGGTTCGCCACAACCATGTGAAAGCTGTGCACAAAATAGGTGTGATCCCCGGTCGCAATGCCGTCAAAAACCGGGTGAGGGTGGTCAATGACCAGATCGTTCCAGCCCATGTGCGGTACCTTGAACGTTGGATCGGAGGGGGTGATTTTGGTCACCTCTCCTGCAATCCAATCCAGCCCTTGCGTGTCTTCGTATTCGCGGCCCCACGTGGCCATCAACTGCATGCCGACGCAGATGCCCAGAAACGGACGTCCTTTTTGTTCGACCGCTTCGACCATGGCCGCATAGATGCCGCTTTTGCCCTTGAGCGAAGCCATACATGACGGAAATGCACCATCGCCGGGCAGCACCAAACGATCCGCACGCGCAACCACATCTGCATCAGCGGTCACAACGACCTCGCCTGCGTCGGTTTCGCGGGCCATGCGTTCAAACGCCTTGTGGGCGGAATGCAGGTTACCTGATTCGTAGTCGATAATGGCCGTCAGCATCGCTTACAACGCACCCTTGGTTGACGGGATGTCACCCGATTTGCGTGGATCAACCTCGACTGCTTCGCGCAGGGCGCGGGCGACCGATTTGAAAGCAGCTTCGGCGATGTGGTGGCTGTTTAATCCGTGCAGCATATCCACATGCAGCGTGATGCCGCCGTGGGTGGACAGCGCCTGAAAGAATTCGCGCACCAGTTCAGTGTCAAAGGTACCGATTTTCGAAGTCGGCAAATCCACGTTCCAGATCAAAAATGGCCGCGCGGACAGATCAAGCGCGGTGCGCACCAAGGCGTCATCCATCGGCAGCAGGCAGGCCCCGTACCGGCGGATGCCGCGCTTGTCGCCCAACGCCTTGCTCAGCGCTTGGCCCAG
>NZ_JBFEKM010000238.1:0-4609 GCF_041552635.1 Sulfitobacter sp. | reverse complement strand
TTCCTTGCGTGTAAGTCCGCTGGTCAGTGCGATACGCACCGCATCTTTGCGGAATTCGTCTGTCCGTTTCAGTCCCATAGTCCGTCTCCTTTGTTGCAGTAAATGCTATCAAAGGAGCGGCATCAAACCGCGACAGGTCCAGTAGCCTCCCCTAAAGTTTGTGGTGTTCAAAAGTAAAATTTTCTCGGCAAGATATCTGAGGAGATTTACGATAAAGAACGGACGATTTAGCGAAGCACGGATCATGGGGGTGTTGAAGCAGTCGGAGGATGGCGTGCCCGCTTTTACAATTGGCGGACCAATTTTGGGGACGTCGAGCGTTACGACCGCACCGTTAGGCGCGAATGGCTTAGTCAATATACATCAAGGAGGCACAGGATCAGGCCACACAATGGCTCTGGACTTACAACAACGAGAGACCCAACATGGGTATCGGCGGCATAACACCCGCCATGAAACTGAAAGCAGCCGCCTGAATTCTACGGCTAACCCCCATTAAAAATGGGGAAATTACCGATCAACTTCTCTCAATTACGGGGACAACCTATCTCAATGTTGCTGCTCATGCGGTCTGTATTCGCGACATCCGTCCTTTAGGAAGAGGTACCATGACACATCCTTTGTCTCGCTTGAAACGTCTGATGCGGACCTTGGTCAAGACACCCAAGAAACCCGAAAGCCCCGCGCCCCAAGACTTCACTGTCGGACGCAGCCGCGTTCGCATCGGGCGCTTTACCTATGGCAAGGGTGGTCTGATTGTTAAGCAATGGAACGAAGGGGCTGCCCTGACGATCGGATCATTTTGCTCAATTGCGAAGGATGTGACCATCATTCTTGGCGGTAACCACCGCACAGATTGGGTCACAACGTTTCCCTTTGGCCATATCTACCAAGACACCCTTGGGGATGTCCGACCCGAGGGGCATCCTGCCACGCGGGGTGAAGTTATTATAGGGCATGACGTCTGGCTTGGTTACAATGCCACTATCCTATCCGGCATCAGCATTGGTACCGGTGCGGTCGTTGCCGCCAATGCAACCGTGACGAGGGATATTGCGCCCTATGAGATCTGGGGAGGAAATCCAGCGCGTCGAATTGGCAGCCGTTTCGAGCCAGAAATGGTCGATAGGTTGCTTACCCTAGAATGGTGGAATCTACCTGAATCGGTCATCCGCAAAATCGTACCTGACCTGTCCCAAAGCCCAACCCCGGAAACGCTTGACAGAATTTCTAGCTCTTGGAAGAGCTAGATTTATCATTTGTAAAATAGAAAGAAACTTTCCCGACGGGGACTGGCGATGAGCGTGAATGAACCGTAAATGGGAACTTTATCACTTGAGTTAACTTGTATTCTTGCAACTCGATGGATCTGCCTTGTATTGCTTATATGGACACAGGCCGTTCCGCCGCTTTATAATTTTTCCGCGAACTTGAGAACGCTTCAAGATGGCTGGCATCGCCGAAAAATTCTCCCACTGGAAAACGGCGTTTTCTTTCACTCTGCATTGTATTTTCACCCCAAGTCATTGATGCTGCAACGCAACATAGACACAGTATCGGAAGTGGTACATGATGATCGAGACCTCCGACCCAACGCCCCCCTTACACCGATTAGTCTCGATGCTCTGGCGTATCACAACCCTCCCGATGCGGTTGCAATTTTTGACACTGTTTCTGGTAATGTTGGTGGCAGCTATTGCTGAGTTGGGTAGTCTCCTCGGTATTCAGGTCTATTTCAAGTTCATCGCTTCAAGAGAGTTGTCGCTAGACAATCCCATTACATCACTACTTGCAGGCCTTGACGCGCGCACGCAAATCATTGCTCTTTCGATCGGGCTTGGCGGGCTGCTACTAATCAAGCTGGCCTTGGACCTTCTAACCAATCTTATGCTTGCCCGAACAGTGGTCCGGCAGCAGGTCACGCTCGCAACACGCCTTTTTAGGGCTTACCAACTCGCACCGTATACTTGGTACGGAATGCGAAATACATCCGATCTACAGCGCAATTTGCTGCAAGACGTTAACTTGGTATCAAACCAGATTACCTTGCAACTGCTGCAACTTGTTCTCAACAGCATCATATCCGGAGCACTTCTGGTGTTTATTCTTCTGACACTGTCCCCGGGCCTGATGCTGGCTATAGGCGCGATCGTTATCTTGTTGGCGACGGTGGCCATGCGCGTCCAAAAGATCCTTATCGAGGCGGGAAAGCAGACCAGATTGGCTAGTGGCGACACGCTGAAAGCTACCTATGAAGGTATGAATGCAATGACTGAGGCCCGAATATTGGGCCGCAACGATAGCTTTATTTGGCGGTTCCAGCGCACTCAGGGACGGCTGGGATGGGCACTTCGTCGCCGGATATTCTTAACTCAATCGCTGCCTTTGGTACTGGAAAGCCTGATCATGATCGCCTTTATCATGATTGTGTCCTTCATGGTCATCACCGGTGATGGCGTAGAAGATGCCTTTGCGATGGCGGCAGTTCTCGCGGTTGCCATTTTTCGGTTGCGTCAGGTGCTCAACAAAATTCTAGGGGCCATAAACAAAATCGGGTCCGCCAGTGCCTCGCTCCCTCCTCTGGTCTATGATCTGGAAACTTTGGAGCCCTTTTCCGGGGAAGCTCCGCGACGGGTTGCGGCCCCGGAGCAGGGGTTCTCTGTACTGCAATTCGATGACGCAAAATTCAGGTTTCCGGACCAAGACAGACTTGCGATAGCAGGAATTTCAACAGTTCTGCGCAGGGGTGAACATCTGGCAGTCATGGGCGCTACCGGGGCAGGTAAATCCACCTTCCTTCTGATGCTCTTGGGGTTGATCAAACCGACAGAGGGGCAGGTCAGTTTGGATGGCGCGCCCCTGGCGCAGGTGTTGCCTGAGTGGAATGCGCAGATTGGCTATGTGCCGCAAGCAGTTTTCCTGATTGACGATACAATCGCAGCCAATGTCGCCTTCGGCGTGCCCGAAGAGGAGCGCGACCCTGAGCGGATCCGTATCGCGCTCGAGCAAGCGCAGCTATTGGATTTCGTCTCTGGCTTGCCGCAAGATATCAACAGCCCCGTGGGCGAACGAGGCTCGGCCCTATCGGGGGGGCAGCGTCAGCGTATTGGACTTGCTCGGGCTCTTTACCGTACTCCCACCGTCATTATTCTGGACGAAGCAACATCGGCGCTGGACCTCAACACACAGACAAAGATGTTGCAGGCATTGTCTAACCTACCACAGAACCCGACGGTTATTTCAGTGACACATCAACTCGAGCCACTTGAATACGCCGACCGATTGATCCTTCTGGAAGAAGGTCGCATCTCGGCAGATGGTACCGTCAAGGAGGTCTGGCGTTCTGAGGCGTTCCACCGCATCACCACGAGCGGTGGAGTTGAAGGGGGTACATGAAGATCTGGCCTGACAAAAAATTCCTTTGCATATCATTGAAGGTCCAAAGCTTGATTTTGTTCCCACAAAAAGCCTATTTTTGATGTCTGCTCAGTCTCAAATTCGCGTGGCCTTCGGTTCTGTCCCCAAGGATGCAGGGACCTTCACCTTCTATAGAAACCTGCGCCCTGCCCTGTTGGGCCATGGGATCGACCTGCGTTGCGTCAGCCTTGGCAGGGACGACGCGCATCTTTGCGATGCCGATTATGTCGATGAGGGATGCCATCTTCTGGTCCCGCGCAGTTCCAGCCTAAAAAGGCAGGCGCGTGCTTTCACCGATTGGTGCAAGCGTGAACGGATCGACATCGTCATGGGCATCAACTCTGCTGGGATCTTATCGGCGCTACCGCATTTGCCGGCCAACGTCAGGGTAATGTCACGCTGTGCCAATGCCTTTGATCATGGGTATCGCATCACGATGTCGGGGCGCGAACGTCTGATGCGGATCGTCGCGCTCAGCCCTCGGCTGCGCGACGACTTGGTCGCTGATTATGGTGCTGACCCGGCTCGGATCGAGCTTATTCCAAATGGCATCGACCCGGGCCGTTTTGATGATGCGGCTGCCCGCCCCCGTGCCCAAGGGGATAAACTTGAATTGGGCTTTCTCGGGCGGCTCGAACATGGCCAGAAAGGTGTGCTGCACATCCCCGCGATCCTTGATGCCTTGCACGCGCGCAAGGTACCATTTCGGCTGCGCATCGCGGGCAAAGGCCGTGACGGTGACCAGCTACGCGATGCACTTTCAGCACATGAAGCGGCAGGCCGGGTGGCGTTTCTTGGCACGCTTGGCCCCGATCAGATCCCAGAGTTCTTAGCAGAGACGGATGTTTTTGTTTTCACCTCGCGCTTTGAAGGCATGCCCAATGCGCTGCTTGAAGCGATGATGGCCGGCTGTGTCCCGGTCTGCTTCAACATCACGGGCATCACCGATTTCATGATCGAGCAAGGGCAGGCAGGCAGCTTGCATGATCAAGGCAATGCCGAAGCTTTGGCTGACACCATCGCTGAGCTCGCCCGAGACCGCGCCAGTCTGCAGGCACAACACGAACGCGGTGCCCAGCAGGCCCGCGCGCGGTTCAGCAATGCCAAAGCTGCCAAAGCCTATGCGGCGCTTTTCCAAGCACTCATGCAGGAAACGCCGCCCGCTGTCGAACCCCGCCCTTGGCGCGATTTC
>NZ_JBFEKM010000237.1:0-4627 GCF_041552635.1 Sulfitobacter sp. | reverse complement strand
TCCCCGTAATGACCGGCTGTATCGGAGTGGTCGGCGTGCTATATTTACAACGGCTCTGGGGCTTTGATTTTGCGACCAGTTACTATTCCTCCATGCCCGGCGGCTTACAGGATATGCTTGTCTTTGGAGAGGAAGCTGGCGGCGATGTGCGCGCCCTGTCACTCATCCATGCCACTCGCGTTATGGTGATTGTGGTTGTATTACCGTTTTTACTGACGTGGGTCTGGGATGCTGATCTAAGCACCCCTCCGGGTGCCCCCGCAGCCAGTATTGAACCATTACAACTGGGGCTCATGGTGTTTTGCGGTCTCGCTGGGTGGCAGATCGCGAAACGGGCAGGCATGTTCGGCGCTACAATTCTGGGCCCGCTTCTGCTGGCGGCGGCATTTGCACTGACTGGAATTCTGAACCATCGCCCACCGGCGGAGGCGATCTGGGCCGCGCAGTTTTTCATTGGCTTGAGCGTGGGCAGTAAATACGCAGGTGTCACCATGGCCGAAGTGCGCACGGATGTGACGGCAGGTCTGGGATTTTGCGTGATCCTTCTGGTGCTGACCGTGATCTTTGCTGAGACCATCCACCTCGCGGGCCTTGCCCCACCAATGGAAACGATCCTTGCCTTCGCGCCGGGCGGGCAGGCAGAGTTGACAGTGCTGGCTTTGATCGTTGGGGCCGATATGGCCTTTGTGGTGGCGCATCATGTGCTACGTATGTTTGTGGTCATCCTGGGTGCGCCGCTTTTCGTACGACTGTTCGATGTTAACACTGAAAAAAGGAAATAACGATGCAAGCGGAGTTGAAAACACTGGCACGGGACGGCGTGTTGCGCGTGGCAATCAATACTGGAAATCGCGCGTTGGTCCAGCAGGACGGTAGCACCCTCACAGGCGTCAGCCCCGCGTTGGCGCAAAGACTGGCCGAGGAAATTGGTGCCAGAATGGAGCCAGTTATCTACAGCGGCGCAGGCAAAGTCTTCGATGATGCGGGCGCGGACAAATGGGACATAGGTTTTCTTGCTATTGATCCCATGAGGGCCGAAAAAATCGCCTTTACCCAGCCCTATATTGTGATTGAGGCGACCTATGCGGTGCGCAGCGATGCCGCATTCAAGGATGTAGAGGATGTGGATGCAGCAGGCGTACAGGTTCTGACATCGGCCGGATCAGCCTATGACATGCATCTCACCAAGAACCTTCAACACGCCACCTTGGAACGTTCGGGCACGCCGCCCGAAAGCTTTGAAGAGTTTCGCGCGGGCCGTTGCGATGCCGTGGCCGGTGTCCGTGCCTCGCTGGAGGGGGCTTTTGCAGGGTCGCCTGACATCCGCATCTTATCCGGTGTGCTGACCTCGGTGCGCCAAGCGATGGTGCTGCCTGACAACACCGACCCGCGCATTGCAGCCCTCAATGATTTTGTAGGCCGTGCGATCGAGGACGGGTTCGTCGAGGCCGCGCAAAACGCTTAAGGATAGACCTCAGGGTTGATCATATGGATCGGCGCGCCAGTCGCGTAGGCGTTGATCTGGTCAAAGATGTCAGAGAATTGCAGGTCAAATTCATCCTCGGTTACAAAGCCGATATGAGGTGTGGCCAGCACATTGGGGTGGTTCAGGAGAATATTCGACGTATCGGTGAGCGGCTCGTGGTCAAATACGTCAACAGCGGCGTGCAGCTGGCCTTTTGCCACTTCGGCCTCCAGCGCGCCTGCCGCGACCAACCCAGAGCGCGACGTGTTCACGAAAAGCGCGCGCGGTTGCATCTGACCCAGATCTTGTGCGGTGATCAGCCCGCGTGTCGCCGCATTCATCCGGACATGCACGCTAACAATATCTGATGTCGCAAAAAATGCTTCTCGCGACATGGCGATGGTTTCACCCGCCGCAAGCGCGCGCGCGCGTCCCTCTTCTGAGCCCCACCACTGAACCTTGATACCCATTGCCTTTGCATAGGTCGCAACCGCACCCGCAATACGCCCGTAGCCATACAGCCCAAGAGTTCTTCCGCGCAGCGTGCGGCCAACGCCTGATTGCCACTGGCCTGCTTTGATCGACGCAGTTTGCTGTGGAATCTGGCGGTAGCTGGCGAGGATCAGCGCAAGCGTATGTTCTGCCGCTGCATAGGACGGCGCGCCCGCGTGCATGTTGGAGCTCAGCAGGACGCCATGCGCCGTACAAGCTGCCACATCCACATGGGGATAGACACTCCGCTGGGAAATCAGCTTGAGGTTTGGCAGGCCCGCAAGCAACTCCGCACCAACTTTTGTGCGCTCGCGAAACAACACCAGCGCCTCGGCATCCGCCATCCGCGCGGCAAGTTTAACCGGATCAGGCTCATGGTCGGTCCAGACGGTGATCTCGTGATCTGCGAGTTTCGCAAAGCACGCAAGCCCGCGCAACGTGTCGAACCAATCGTCAAGAATATGAACTTTCATGAGCCTATCCCTTGTTACATGTGGTGTCAGACGCCAGCCCATACCGATTTAGGGACAAACACTTTTCCGGCAGCAATCTTGCGTGCGGTGCGGATCAGTCCTGCGGATTTGACCTGAAACCCAGCGTCGGTTCGCGCGTAATCCACCGTCACGTCAATGCTGCCCGAGGCATGCTCTAGCGTGATTTGAGCGGGAACTTCGTTTGGCTTGGCTGCCATGCCCTCTGCTACGGTGCCCGGCGTCAGCACACAAGCTGCCAGACATTGCGCGCCGGTTACGGCCATCGTGGGGTGGGTGTTCCACGGCATAAAATAGCGCGTGGCGATGGTGCCGCCCTCGCGCGCAGGTGCCAAAAGCCCGAACTTTGGTGTGACGGATTTGGTCACATCACCCATCCCCATCAGCGCACCTGCCTTGAGGCGCAATGCCTCCATTCGGGCAAAGAAGTCTCGGTTCTCGTCCAGTTCAGCTGCGCTTTCGTATCCGGTCAGTCCAAAATCGCTTGCCTTGGCGATCACCATTGGCATGGCAACGTCCATGCAAGTTACCGCGATCCCGTCAACAACATCGACCAGATTGCCGGTAGGCAGAAAGGCACCGGTAACACCGCCCACTGTCTCCATGAACTGCAAGGCCACAGGTGCCGAAGTCCCCGGCACGCCGTCAATCTTCGCGTTGCCTTCATAGCTGACGTTGCCACCCGGTGTTTGGACAACTGCGGCAACCCGCGCCTCGGTATTGACGGCACGAATGTTTACAGGTGTCTCGCCGTCTTGGGCCACCACCAGCCCCATTTCGATCGCCGCAGGGCCGACGCCAGACAGGATATTGCCGCACGTGGGTTTGAAATCCACCAACTTGTCCTCCACGCTCACTTGCGCAAAGAAATAATCCACATCGGCCCACTCATCGTCGGACTTTGAAAGCATCGCGACCTTGGTCGTCACCGCAGCCCCGCCGCCGATCCCGTCAATGTTAAGCGGATGACCTGAGCCTACGATGGCGATGAGAACCTGTGCCAAGCTGTCCAGATCATCCGGCAGATCCGCGCGGTTCAGGTAGGGACCACGCGAGGTGCCACCGCGCATGAAAAGGAAAGGGATTTCTGTTTGGGTCATGTGAAGGGCCATGGGAGGGTAAAGTATTCCTGTAAAAGGCCAGGCGGGAAATCGCGGTTCAAGAGCCACGCCATGGCGCAAATAAACACGAGACCCGCGGCGGTATATCCGGCGGCAAAGATCATGCTGACCCGCGCGCGGATCACCATGAAGGCGAATAAGAAGACCGTAAGCGCAAGAATGAATCCCAGCAGTGAGGTCAGTACTAACAACGCCCCGAACCATGCCAGCGTCGGCCACAGTCCATGGGTCGCGTGCGCATCCTCGCCATTTAGTTCGCGATCGGCAAATATTGTGTCCGTCTCGGGCTTGAGCATCATCCGGATGATTAGAAAAGCACAGCCGATCAGGCAAATGCTTGCCACAAAAATCGGGAAGGTCCGGTCGCGGCTATAGCTTGGGATCGCATTGGCATCATAAAGCGCATAACCGATAAAGGCGGTGATCAGCAGCATGAAGACCATCGGCGCACGCTTGCGGCCTGCTGTGATATCGCCTTCGGCCATGATGTGTTTGGCCTGACGCAGCCCAAGCACAACAGAGATCAGTGTGATAATCACCAAGATGATAACGATCGGTGAAAAAATATAGTCGATCCCTTCACCAAACCCTTTGCGAAAGCGCGATTGCGCGATCTGAATGGCCTGGTTTGCGTAGGTTTCGGCAGGATTGGACAACACGAAACCGATAAGGAAGGCCGGGCGCGACCAGTCAAACCGCCGCATCAGGATGCCAAGGAACCCGATAGCGAACAGTGCCACGAGGTCCATCAGGTTCTGGCCTGACTGGAACGCCGCAAAGCTGATGATCATAAACAGGAAGGGTGCCAGTAGGACGAAGCGAATTGTTGTCAGCTTTGCGATGCCACCAGAGGCGGCGATACAAATGATTGTGCCAACCACGTTCGCCAGCGCCAGCAGCCACACGATGGCATAGGTTATGTCGAGGTTGTTTTTCAACATGGCAGGGCCGACTTCGATCTGGCCAGACCCCAGCAGCGCAATCGCGCCGATGAAAATCGCCATAGAGCCTGAGCCCGGAATGCCGAAGAGCACGGTGGGCACCAGCCCGCCGCCTTC
>NZ_JBFEKM010000236.1:0-4631 GCF_041552635.1 Sulfitobacter sp. | reverse complement strand
GGACCAGCTTGAACAGTTGGGCCGCCCTTTGATCCTATGTGTCGGGGCGTCTGATACGGCTGCGCCGCAGGTGGCTCACAGGATGGCGCAGCGGCGGATTGACCTGTTGGCTATTGAACAAAACGCATGGGTTCTTGCATCCAAAGACGATCGCTGCGTTGTGGTTTCCACCCGGACAGAACTGGATTGGGCGATGAAGAACGGTCAGACCTCGGTTTGGGCCCCGTCAAAAATCGTACTGGACAGTGTCGATACCCCCTCGGCGCAGCCGCGTGATGCGGTCGCCCTTGCGGCTTGGTTTGCGGCCACCTTTGATGCGACTGAAATGCTGGTGATCGGTGCAGATTTGCCCGCCAAAGCGTCGGTGCCGCTGCGGGCGCTTGCGGCAACTCAAGAGACACTGTGACTGGATGACCCTGTATTACCGCCCCCTTGTGCAAATCGGCCCGACGCGCCCGGATGCCGCGCTGCCGTTGGCGGGGGGGCTGGGGTGGTTCACCCATGTCGAAGTCCTGTCACGCAGCGCGCCTGGCCGGATTATCGAGGCGGATCAGGTTCCCGAGGCATATCTTGTACGCTTGACGGCAGCGCGACCTGATATTGCCGGGCTTTCTTTGGCGCGGCCACAGATCATGGGGATTTTGAACACCACGCCGGATAGCTTTTCCGATGGGGGGCAGCATGCCGGTATTGGCGACGCTGTTGCCGCAGGGCAGGCGATGCAGGCGGATGGTGCAGATATTCTGGACATCGGCGGCGAATCCACACGCCCCGGTGCAACATTTGTTGCCCCTCAAGAGGAAATAAACCGCACCGCGCCGGTGATTGCGGCGTTGCGGGCCGCTGGAATGGACCTGCCGACTTCTATCGACACGCGCAAGGCCGCCGTGGCCGAGGCGGCAGTGGCGATGGGCGCAAATCTGGTCAATGATGTGTCCGGCTTTACGTTTGATCCAGGACTGGCCCCGTTTTGCCAAAAGCACCAACTGCCCGTGTGCGTGATGCATGCGCAGGGTAAGCCCGAGACCATGCATCTGAACCCCCAGTATGACAACGTGCTGCTTGATGTTTTCGACGCACTTGAACGCCAGATCGCAGCGCTCGAGGCGGTAGGGGTTCCGCGCGGCGCTATCCTTGCCGATCCGGGGATCGGTTTTGGCAAGACGCAGGACCATAATCTGGCTTTGCTTGCGCGGATCAGTCTTTTCCATATGTTGGGGGCACCCTTGCTTTTGGGGGTGTCGCGCAAGAAATTTATTGGCACGATTGGTCAGGCACCTGATCCGACGGAACGTGCCGCCGGATCTATTGCCGTTGCTCTTGCGGGGCTTTCACAAGGTGTGCAAATGATCCGTGTGCATGATGTGCGCGCGACGCGTCAGGCGGTTGCACTTTGGCATGCAGCATATTTTGGGAGTATTTTATGACAAAGCTTTTTGGGACCGACGGCGTCAGAGGACAGGCCAACCAATATCCTATGACGGCCGAAAACGCTTTGCGCATTGGCGCCGCTGTCGGGCGCTATTTCGGTCAAAGCCGGTCTGGTGTGCACCGTGTGGTGATTGGCAAGGACACGCGCCTGTCTGGGTATATGTTTGAGAGCGCTTTGACCGCAGGCCTGACATCGACGGGGATGAATGTTCTGCTGCTGGGGCCGGTGCCGACCCCAGCGGTGGGTTTGCTGACGCGGTCCATGCGGGCCGATCTGGGGGTCATGATTTCGGCCAGCCATAACCCGGCGACAGACAATGGCATCAAGTTTTTCGGCCCTGACGGGTTCAAGTTAAGCGACCAAGTCGAGGCCGAGATCGAGGCGCTGGTCGCCAATGGCGTTGACCTGAACCCTGCCGATCAGATCGGGCGTGCCAAGCGGATCGATGATGGTCGTTTTCGCTATGTTGAGCGGGTGAAGTCGTCATTCCCGCGCCAGATGCGTCTGGATGGCTTGAAAGTTGTGGTGGATTGCGCCAATGGTGCGGCCTACCGCGTGGCCCCCGAAACCCTTTGGGAGCTGGGAGCAGAGGTTGTCGAAGTGGGCGTGAAGCCCAACGGTCATAACATTAACCAGAACTGTGGATCCACCCACCCTGAGATGGCTGCCGCCGCTGTTGTCAGCCACGGGGCCGACTTGGGGATTTGTCTGGATGGCGACGCGGACCGGGTAATCTTGATTGATGAAACGGGCAAGGTCGGCGATGGCGACCAGTTCATGGCGTTGATGGGCGCGCGGTGGGCCGCTGAAGGCCGCTTGGCGAATAATGCGCTTGTCGCCACGGTCATGAGCAATCTTGGACTGGAACATTTCTTGCAAGGGCACGGCGTTAATCTGGAGCGCACGTCGGTCGGTGATCGCTATGTGGTCGAGCGCATGCGCGAAGGCGGCTTTAATCTGGGAGGAGAGCAGTCTGGTCATATCGTGATGACGGATCATGCCACCACGGGTGATGGCCTGATGGCAGGGTTGCAGTTCTTGGCCGAGCTTGTGCGATCGGGCAAAAAAGCTTCTGAATTGCTGAACAACTTTGACCCGGTGCCGCAGCTTTTGATGAATGTCCGTTTCTCGGCAGGTCAAGTGCCCTTGGACGATGTGCATGTTCAGGCTGCGATTGCCCAAGCCGAGGCCGATTTGGCAGGTAAAGGCCGGTTGCTGATCCGCAAATCCGGCACCGAGCCTTTGGTCCGTGTGATGGCGGAGCATGAGGATGCCGCACTGATGGCGCGTGCTGTCAATTCAGTTGTAGATGCCGTGACGCAAGCGGTTCAGATCTAAAGGGGCGCTGACGCGCATTCGATTTATTTGGATGTGAATGGGCAAGGCGTTTGCGCGCCGTGTCCAAAGGTCTGCGCCAGTCGTGGTGTTTGAGCCTTCGGCGAGGATTTTAGGCCATTTGGAGTTAGGGCGTGGTTTGCGCGAATAGGCGTTTCAGTGCGCCGAACTGACTGACTGCGACGCCAGCTAGGATCAGGGCCAGTGACCAGATCAAAGAGGGCGGGAGAGGTTCGCTGAGGATCAGTGCGCCAAGGCAAATGGACCAGACCGGCACCTGATAGTTGACCAGTGACATGAAAACCGGCCCGGCGCTGCGCACCACGAGGACGCGCAGGAAATTTGCAGCGGCGGTGGGTACAAGGCCGAGGAAGGCAAGGACCCCGGTAATTTTGGCAGAGGGGATAGGCGGCAGCCCTTCGACGGCGAGAGCCAGCGGTATCGTGATGCAACTGGCGATCAGCAGCAGGACAGTGGCCAGTCCAATCGCGTCAATTTTCGGCAAGCGGCGCATCACGATAGAGCTGATCGCGTAGCAACTGGCAGCGCCGAGGCATGCAAGGCGACCGGCGGTCTCAAAGGCGGCTCCGGTACTTTCGAATGCCTGGCCACCGATCAGGATCACCACGCCGGAAAATCCCACAGCAAAGCCGAGCGTTCTGCGCAGGCTCATCCGTTCGCCGGCGACGAAAAAATGGGCGAGGGGCAGGATGATCAGTGCTGTCGCAGCCATTGAGACGCCCGCAAACCCCGAGGTGACGTATTGTTGGCCCCATGCCAATAGGCTGAAGGGGATGGCCGAGCTGGCAGCGCCTACGATAAGCAGGGCGGTAATGTCGTTGCGCGTTGGCGCGCTGGAAAATAGCCGGAAACCGCGTGCGCCCCAGATTGCGACCATGACGATTGCCGCCAGACTGACGCGGCTGGCAGCGATCCAGAAGGGGGGCATTTCGGTTAGCGCGATTTGGGTCACCATGAAGGTGCCCCCCCAGATGAACGCGAGGAGGGCGATCATCAGCCAGCTTGCAGGCGTAATTTGGGGAGTTTCTTGCATCGGGCTGGTGTCTCTTTGGTGCGAGGAACGGAGGTGGGCTTGTGTCATAACCCGCCAGATTCAGCGAGCATCCGAGCACAAGGCGACCCTGCGGCAGGTTTGTTAACCATCAATGACTTCGTGGAAACACGCATGGACCAGATATTTTAAAAGATACCTTGGTTTTCGCTCGCTTGTCGCCGTCGTCGGGGGAGTTTCGGGGAGCAAGCGCAAGATGGAAGGTCGGAAGCTGCCACAGCCCTTGCTTGCCAAGAAAGAGAAGGGAGATGAGCCGCAATTGGCCAGTTGAAGTCTTACAGTGGAAATGAAAAGGCCCGGGACCAATGCCCGGGCCTTTCGTTGTTTAGTTCTTGGCTTTGTCGACCATTTTGCCTGCGGAAATCCACGGCATCATGTCGCGCAGCTTGCCGCCGACGATTTCGATCTGGTGTTCGTCGTTGGAACGACGCGATGCTTTGAGCGTGGGCTGGCCCACAGTGTTCTCGAGCATGAAGTCGCGCACGAATTTGCCGGACTGGATGTCGCTGAGGACGTCCTTCATGCGGGCTTTGGTTTCGGCGTAGGGCAGGATGCGCGGGCCGGAAACGTACTGGCCATATTCGGCTGTGTTCGAGATGGAGTAATCCATGTTGGCGATGCCGCCTTCATAGATCAGGTCGACGATCAGCTTGGTTTCGTGCAGGCATTCGAAATAGGCCATTTCGGGCTCATAGCCGGCTTCGACCAGTGTTTCGAAACCCATGCGGATCAGTTCAACGATACCGCCACACAGAACCGCTTGTTCGCCGAACAGATCGGTTTCGCATTCTT
>NZ_JBFEKM010000235.1:0-4647 GCF_041552635.1 Sulfitobacter sp. | reverse complement strand
GGGCAGTTGGCGATTGGTGGCGCGGGAGAAATCGTCGACTGGCTGGTGAAGATGCAGCGATTGCCTGCTGACCGCATGCTTGATGTCATGTTGGAAAACGATCCGCACGGCCCAAAAAAATCTGATACCTCTCTTGAGGCCCTGAGCCAAAAGCTTGTCGCATTGTATCGAACGGCACCGGTTTCTTTGCTGACCGCACCCGAGTTGGTCATAAATATGCGAGAACAGCAGCAGCTTAACCGGTGTTGTCTGCTGAATCCGTTGTTC
This sequence comes from Sulfitobacter sp., assembly GCF_041552635.1. Classification (GTDB taxonomy): domain Bacteria; phylum Pseudomonadota; class Alphaproteobacteria; order Rhodobacterales; family Rhodobacteraceae; genus Sulfitobacter. Next base: position 4,380 of record NZ_JBFEKM010000235.1, on the reverse strand, counting down.
AGCGATTATCACCCCAGATTTCGACCTGTGCTTGATGCTTTGGACGGTGCTTTCGACAGTCATTTCCCGGTGTTCGAGGCTCGCGTCAAAGCGGGGTGGATAAGGGAATGCCATGGCGATTTGCGGCCCGAACATATTTGCCTGATTGATCCGCCGGTGGTGTTCGATTGTCTGGAATTCAACCGCAACCTGCGACTGGTCGATCCCTTCAGCGAGGTGATGTTTCTTGGGATGGAGGCAGAGATGCTTGGGGCCGCGTGGATCAAGGCGTATCTTGTTGACCGCTTGGCGGTTGGCCTTGCCGCACGCCCCGATCCTGACTTGCTGGCGCTATACGAAGCGATACACGCAGTATTGCGGACAAGGCTTTGCCTTGCGCATTTGCTGGTTCCGACGCCCCGCAAACCCGAAAAATGGATGCCGTTGGGGTTGCGCTATTTCCAGATTGCCGAAAGGCTGCTGTGTGGTCCGGTTGGGCTTGGGCCGTAGCCAGGGATCGCGCGCAGGGCACGGGCAAATTCATTCGCCGTATTCACAACCTCAAGCCCGCGCGTCTTTTTGGCATCGGGCAGACGGAAGGGGGGGATGCTGTCGCTGACAAAGATTGTCTCAAAAGGGCCTGCATCAAATAGGGTCGCGGCACCCGGCATGAACAGCCCATGCGCCGCCAGTGCAAAGGTATTGACGGCACCGCGCGCCTTGCACGCATTTGCGGCCGCTGCCATCGTGCCACCCGATACGATCATATCGTCCACGATCAAAACCGACTTGTCCTTAAAGTCGCCGACAATATCGCCGCTGGTCATGATCCCGCTGCTGCGTCTCTTTTCCATAAATCCAAAGCCCACATGCTGGCCCAATCGATCTTGCAAGGCTTCCCTGAACAACTGGGCGCGCTTCACCCCGCCCGGATCGGGGGACATAACGGCCAGCGGCGTGCCCATGAATCGGGTGGCGATGATCTCTTGAAAGACATCACCAAGATTCAAATGATGTGTGCGCAAGCGAAAGGCGTTGTGAAAGGCCGCCAGATTATGTGCCTCAAGCGTGATCAGGTCGTCGCAAGAAACTGCCTCGAACAGCTGTGCGATATACCGTGTGGTGATCGGATCCTGCGGCTTTGTCCTGCGATCCTTGCGCCCGTAACATAGATAGGGCACCACCGCAGTCACGCGCGCAGCACCATGGTCGCGCATCGTAGCCACGAGGAACAGCAAGCGGCACAGCTTGTCGTGAACACTTAGGTCTGGGCCGTCATACAGGCTTTGGATGATGCAGACATGATCGCCCCGAACCTCGCTAAGCGGGCGTATCTTGTATTCACCGTCTTCGAAATCACGATGTTCCAGTTCGGACAGATCTTGGCCCATGGATGCGGCAATCCGTCTGCCGTGGTCCTTGGATTCTTGCAGGGCAAAAAGGCGCATTAACCGTCCTCACTGTAGGCACTGGAACGCGAGCTGCGGTTCGGAAAGCAACAAGTCGCAGGGCCGGTGGCCATTTTGGGTGGGCCTGTAAAAAGGTCATTCATCGCCATCATGTTACTGTGTCACGTCCCTGCCCCACCACTGCGTTGCAGTCAGGCTGCGTCTGGCGCGAAGGCTTAGGCCAATGAGCAGGATGAAAATGGAAAACAGACACCAGATTGCGGGCATCTCATTCGGGTTGTCCGTCAATATCGACGCAAGAACAGGGCCCACCAGCGCATGCATAAGGACAAAACGCCAGGCCCCATAGATCAGCGGCACGGCAAAAGCCGTAAGCAAATAGGTAGGAAAGCCCGAATGGATACCAGTCGCGTTTTCAAAAGGGACCAGCAAACCGTTGTACGGAACGTCCCAGGCGATGTGCCAGTTTCCTGAAACCGTACACAGTTCACGTGCACACAGCGCACTCCCCGGCAGGCATTGACCAGCACCTTCCCATGGGACCAGTTGGGCGATCATGACTGCCGCGGACACAGCACATAGGGCATAGACCCATCGTTTCGCCTGCTCTTTCACAGCGCTCGGCACCAGCTCCATCGCAAAGGCATTGATCAGAAAGGGTTGAAAGACAATGTGCAGGTAAGATGCGATCGTGACGGCCCGGTTTTCAGCGGTGCCGCATTGGTCAATGAACACATAGCCCGCGACCTGAAGCGCCTCCATCACCGAAAAATACCCTAGCGTCAGCCATATCGCGGCTGGGTCCTGCCGACGATAGGAAATCACGGCGGCGGCAACACCGATACCTGTCATAGCGACCGAGACTTGCGGGGTCCAACACATGCAGGGCACTCCTTTGAAGTTTACTCTAGCAAGACCGCATCGGCGGGAATTGATCCACGTCAAGACCGGAACCCTGCCCCCATTGCGCCATGTCAATTCATACAGGGCGCTGTCGTCTAGTATCACGTCAAAGTTCGTGTCCACAGGTGGGGAAATGAAGGTATGAACCGAATGATTGCAAAGGATGAAAACCACAGGATCGCGAAAATTCTGGACGAGGTGGCCGATCTTTTGGAGCGGCAGAATGTGAGCAGCTTTCACAGCAGTGCCTACCGTGAAGCCGCCGATTATGTCGCCCGATCGGCCCCCCCGCTCAGGGATGTTCATCGCGCGTCAGGCCTGAAGGGGCTGCAGGACCTGCCGACGTTCAGCCTTTCGATTGCCCAAGCTGTCGCGAAAATTCTGGAAACCCGGATCACCGAGGATATGGGCAAGGATCCGTGGCATCGTGGCACCGGAAGGACCTTTGTAGACCGTCATGGGAACCCTATCGTATCTCGTCCGCCGGATCGACAATAAGGGTCATTTCGACAGACGCCCGAAGATATCGGCATCGCGACCGTTCAAGTTGGTGGTGGCATAGGTCTGCGGTACGGCATTTGGATAAGCCGTGCCGCTGCCCTTCATTTGGGTGCCGTGCGCACCAAATGAACGCGCTTATGCCTCGTCCCGAAGCGAACGTCTGATGCGGCGCACCAGCTTGCCTCGCGCCTTGTCATCTGCGGCCTCTTCGAATTTGTCGCGCAACTCGAACACAAGCTCGGTCAGGTCGTTGTGCCAATCAGGCCCGACCAGTGCTGCGGGCGGCAGGCGCCGCTCAAGTGGCGGGGTGACGGTCGGCGCGGCTTTGCCGCCAAGGGTGATCACATCGTCAAGGTTTGGGATCAGTATGTCGTTGTCATCAAAGCCTTTGTTCAACAGTGCAGATTTCAGTGCCTTCAGTTGTGGTTCTTCGCCATGGGTCAGAATAAGCGCGCGTTTGACGGGGGCGCGTTCCATGATCCATTCGGTCAGTTCGGACCCGTCCGCGTGGCCGGAATACGTATCAATCGAGCGAATGCGCGCTTTGACGCGGATTTCCTGCCCGTGGATTTTAACGTTTTTCGCGCCTTCGTTCAGAATACGGCCAAGGGTCCCAATCGCTTGGTATCCAACAAAAAGCACGGTTGCCTTGTCCTGCCAAAGCCACTGTTTCAGGTGATGCCGGATGCGGCCTGCCTCGCACATACCGCTTGCGGCAAGGATGATTGCACCGCCCTTGATCTTCGCGATCTGTTTGCTTTGCTCGACCGTTTCGGTGGCGTGGATGGCGGGATTGTTAATGAACCGGGGCCGTGGCCCAAGGTCTTCCAGGTCGCTCGCGTGCTTTTGGAAAACCTTGGTCACGCGAATGGCCAGCGGAGAATCCAGAAAAACTGGCGCTTTTGGTATTTTCCCGGCGTCCTGCAGGGCAAGAAGATCCGTGATCAGTTCCTGTGTGCGCTCTACGGCGAAAACCGGGATCAGCAACATGCCGTCATGGTCCAGCGCGTCCGATACTTCTTGCAGCAATGCGTTCTGGCGCGCCTCGGGTGTAACTTCGGCGCGTTCCCTGCCGCCATAGGTTGCTTCTGATATGACATAGTCAAAATCCGACGGTGCCTCTGGGTCCGGATGGAACAGTTTGTTGTCAGGGCCGATATCGCCCGAGAAAAGAAGGCGCAAAGGTGCCGAATTTTCCTGATCTATTTCGATTTCGATCGAGGCAGAGCCCAAAATATGCCCGGCATTCCAGAACCGCGCCCGCACACCGGGGCCGACAGATGTCCAAACCTGATAATCTACCGCCTCAAGCAGGCTCAGGCATGCCTCCGCATCTTCTCGGGTATAGATCGGTTCAACTTCCGGCTTGCCATGTCGCAGGTTGCGACGGTTAAGATGCTCGACCTCCATCTCTTGGATGTAGCCGCTGTCGGGCAGCATGAATGTTAAAAGGTCCTTTGTGCCTTCGGTCGCATAGATTGGTCCGTCAAAGCCCAAGGTGCTTAATTTCGGCAGTAGCCCCGAATGATCAATATGGGCGTGGGTCTGAAGTACGAAATCAATTTTGGCGGGGTCGAAGGGAAACGGG
>NZ_JBFEKM010000234.1:0-4676 GCF_041552635.1 Sulfitobacter sp. | reverse complement strand
CCAGTGATGGTCACGGTGACGGACTGTGTCGCAGTCGCGTTTTGGTCGTCCGTTACCGTCGCGGTAAAGGTCTCGGTGGCGCTCGCACCTTCGGTCAAATAGTCTGCGGCGGATTGATCCAGCGCATAGATCCACTCGCCGCTGGTCGCGTCGATGCTCATCGTGCCCAAAACGGTCGCGTTGGTCGCATCCGCCGCAATCGTCCAAGCTGCCGTAGCACCGGTGTCCACATCCGAAGACGTGAGTGTCCCGTTCGCTGAACGGATTCCGCCTGTTGGAGCGCCATTATCGAGGCTTCCAGCCTCGACCACAGCGCCTGTATCTTCGCCGGCGATGGTTGTGATCACGGGGCTGTCATTCGTTCCGGTGATGGTGATCGTGACAGTCTCGGAGGCAGTGCCGTCGAAGCTGGAAACGGTAAAGATCTCTGTCAGGGTCGCATTCACGGGCAAGGACTGGATCGCGGATTGCGTGTTATCGGCGCTGTAGCGCCACGTGCCGTCAGTCGCAATCGAGAAGCTGCCATAGCTGCCGGGGGTGTCGGTTTGAGCCACAAAGACGGCCTCGCCCTGATCCACATCCGCAACGCTTAGCGCGCCTTGGGTGGTCAAGGTTGCAGGCGTGTCATCTTCGGTCACGCCGCCTGTTGAAACACCTGTGATCACAGCGCCATCATTGGCACCGGTGACGGTGATCGTAACGGTGGCCTGATCGGTGTCATCATCCGCATCGGTGACTTCGTAGACAAAGGTAACGTCTTCGGTCACGCCCTCGGGCAGGCTTTCGAACGCGCCGGCTGGGTCGTATTCAAAGGTGCCGTCGGCGTTGAACGTCAGATTGCCTTTGGCCGGGCCGGTCACCAACGCAACGGTCTTGACCAAATCGGGCACGTCGTCGTTGCCCAGAACAGAACCGGCAAACACCGTGTTGCCTGCGTCTTCACCAATGCCGACAGCATCATCATTGGCGATAACCGCCTCGTCGGCCGGGTTAAGTTCGACACCGTCGACGCTAACACGCAGGTTCTCGAATTCTTCGACGGTCAGGTCAAAGGCGGTAAAGCTGAAGTCGCGGGTGTTGGCCTCGCCCGAGGGCAATGTGTTGGCCTCGACGAAGGCGAGGAAAGCGGCGATGTCGGCCTGAACGTCAGCGCGCAGCCATTCGTCACCGGTGAATTCAAGCAACAGCGTGTCGATGCCGCGGCCGCCGTCGTAGCGGTCCGTGGCACCATCGTTTTCGGCCATGTTGTAGACGGCGGTGTCATTGCCCGCCTCGCCGTAAACCAAATCATCACCGGCCCCACCATCAAGCGTGTCGTCATAGGCCGCAGAAAGACCGTCAATGTCGGGGGCAGTACCGACCGGCGTGAAGTCAAAGCCACTCGTGTCGGCAGCGGGGAAGTTGAAGCCCGAGCTTCGGTTGCCCGCTTGCAAGGTGAAGGTCAGACTGTCTTTGGCCTCAAAGGTCACGGCGATCTGGTCATTGGCGTCGAAAGCGTTGCGGTCGCTGCGGTCGTTGCCGCCGGCCTTCAGCACACCGCCCTCGGTCGACACGCCAATGTTGGTGCCTGAAGTGGTGCCATAGCTGGTCAGATCGCTCAGATCAAAACTTGCCGCCTCGCCCCGCGAGCGGTCGTCGATATCGCCCACAACCAATGCGGAATTGAGCGCGACCGCAGCACCGGTAACGCTGTCGATGAATTCAAGCCGCAAGGTGACGCTTTCGCCATCCAAACGGGACTTGCCCCGCAACAGAACCGGATAGGATTGCTGATAGCTTAGATCCACATCAAGACGGTCATTGGTTTTGCTGATCACCACAAGCCGCGCAGACACTGCCGTGCCATCCGACAGCGTGGCGACATTGTCATAAATCACCGAAGTGCCCGTGTCCGAACCCGCCCGCACATTATCCACATTCAGGCTGATCGGGCTGGCGTCCTTGCCATCCACCACGATGCCGTCCTGATCATAGACGCCATTATCGCCGTAAATCACATCAGCGCCGGTGCCGCCGTCGATGCTGTCTGCACCTTCTTCGCCATAGATGCTATCATTGCCCGCGCCGCCGTCGATGACGTCATTGTTGATCACATCGCCTGCGGTCGGGTTGTCGAAATAGATGTCGGTAATATTCACGCCAGAGTTGGCTCTGCCGTCCTGCGTGTGCTCGACCTCGATCCGGGCAACCGGGCCTGCGATGTTGACCTCAAGGGTGTATTTCCCCGCATCCGTAGCCCCATAGCCGCCATTGCTGTCGGCGGTGTTAGCATCGGTCAGGGTGATCCCGTGGCCCGCCACAAGATCAACGGAAATCTCGGTGCCCGATGCATCGAACGCCCGAACGGTGACCACGCCGTCGCCGTCTATATCGTTGATATTAAACGCAACATCCGTGACGGCTTCTGAAAACGCCCACTCGAATGCGCCCAGATTGCCGCGCCCGTTGGTCTGGGAATACAGCGAACTGCGGTCGTCGATTTCCGCGCCGCCCGCGTCGATGCCATCCACATTCAGCCGGTCGTTTTCCAGCTCGCTGTCATGGCGACCGGTGTCTGCGATGCGCGTATAGGTCACCTCGACCGAGCCGGTGTTTTGGGTGACGCTGCCGTCAATTTCGGCATCGCTCAGGTCTTGCCAGTTAAAGCTTTCACGCGCTTGTTGGATTGGCCCTTCGCCCGCGTTGTCACCGTAAATCAGATCATCGCCGATACCGCCATCGATTGTGTCATCACCGTCACCGCCCAAAATCGTATCGCGGCCTGCGGCCTGCTGGGTGCCAAAATCGGCATAGTTCAACGAAGATATCTGCTGCAGCGAGCCATGTACCAACTTTAACTGCGCGTCCTCGGGGATGGCCGGGCCCGCAGTCTGGATCAGCATCTTGCCGTCTTCGTTTCTGCTGTCCATCCGACCGTCGTGGTTCAGGTCAACATCAATGATCGCAAAGCTGTACGTGTTTGTGCCATCGGAATAATCCAGCTGATAATCCACAGCAAAGCTATAGGCAGTGCCCTCAATCTCGACCGTTTGATCGCGATCATCGGCGCGTTCATTGCGCCCATCGTCACTGTCGATCAGCGCATCATTGTCGGTGAAACGGAAGGTCTGCGCAGCGCCGGAAATGTCGATCTGGCGGGCATTGCCATATTTAAGATTACCGCCACGGCTGGTCGAGAAATTATCGTCCATCACATAGGCAGCCAGTTCAAAGATACCGCCCGCGGCCGGCGTTTCAGCCGAGCCATCGTCGCCCCGGATCACATCGTCACCCGCACCGCCCATCAAGCTGTCAAAGCCCGCGCCCCCATCGATCACGTCATCGCCGGCACCGCCGTCGACGGTGTCATTGCCGTCGCCCGCATCAATCGTGTCGTCGCCGGATTCCACGCGCGTGCCGACAGCCTCGTAATCCAACGAAGCAACTTGCTGCAAAGATCCGCGCACCAGCGTCAAATCGGCGTCGTCTGCAATCGCCGGACCGGAGGTCTGTATCAAAATCCGCCCATCTTCCGAACCACCCATCGCCCCGTTGCCATTCAGGTCTACGTCCAGAATTGCGAAGGTATATGTGTTGGTTCCGTCGGTATAATCCAGCGTGAAATCAACGGCAAAGCTGTGTTCGACGCCGTTAACTTCGACTTTCTGGTCCCGATCATCGCCACGCTCGTTGCGGTTTGTATCACCGTCCATCCGGCCGTCAGTATCGACAAAGCGCAGGGTCAGGGCCGGTCCAGATATGCCAACTTCCCGCGTGTTCCCCGAATTAAAATCGCCGCGCCGCCCGACCGAAAAATTTTCACCCAGCACATAGGCAGAAACGTCATACTTGACGGTATTCGTGTCGGCAAAATCACCTGCAATCAGGTCATCGCCGGTCCCGCCAAGAATGCTATCGTCACCACCCTCGCCCAAAAGCGTGTCATTACCACCTTGGCCATCAATAGTATCGTTACCAGATGTACCCGAAACGGCGTTGCTTGTATCATCGTCAAGAAATGAATCGCCGTATGTTGCGGAAAAGGAGGAATCGTTGGCCATAATACAGGGCTCCTAATATAAATTTTTTTGCGCAAATCGGCAAAATTAAATAAAAATTGACGCTAAAATTAATAATCGAAAAAAATTGCTAGTTAAAAAATCGCCGTATTTTGACGAAAAAACTAACAGTCCCTTAATGCACATGTCAAAAATTTTCTGCCCCCTAGGTTTCGTATTCTATCTAAGCGAGAGATTTTGTTTCTGAGGGTGCGAAAGTACGCTCTGATCAGGCCCTTTGATAACGACTGCGGGATTATAATTGCAGTTGTTGAGCTGCATAGCCCTGTCGGTTTTCAAAAATGACAAAGCAAAAATAATCTTACCAACAACTCAGGCTTGAATAAAAACATGATATCAGGTCATGCTTCGGCAAATGGGGTAATGTCCAAAAACTGCCTAGAACCAAATCTGTTGCAGTCCACATCTTGGCAATAACAATGCCAGCCCTCCGCGCTTCAGGAACAATCGCATCCGGCTTCCCTTTGCCGCTCTTATCCCCCACCGCACAGACGCACAGTTTGATGCATGCGCGCTGCGCCGGTTGGGGCTGGTGGCGGTGGGGCGCGCCTTTGCGGTGGATCTGGCTGTGCGCGAAGTGGCGTTTTTTGCCTAACGCACCTTACCTGAACGCCTTGT
>NZ_JBFEKM010000233.1:0-4716 GCF_041552635.1 Sulfitobacter sp. | reverse complement strand
TTGCATGCGGCCCCGCACGGTCGTCAGATGCGGGATCGTATCGAACACATCAGCAGGCTTGGCCCCGCAGGCAATGACCAGCCCGCAGGCCAGCAGCACGTTATCCGCCTGAAACCCGCCAATCAGGTTCAGCCGTTTCTGATAGGTCTTGCCGCGCCAGTCAAAGCGCAGGTCCTGCCCTGTCGCGTCAAACCGTTGGCCTGTCAGGTGCAGATCACCGCCGTCACGGCCCACGCTGATCACCTCGCAGCCGCGTGCGCGGGCGATGGCGGCCATATCGATGCCTTTGGGGTCGTCGATGTTAATGACAGCCGTGCCGTCTTCGGGCAAAACACGGGAAAACAACCCCGCCTTGGCGTCAAAATACGCCTCGAATGTGGCGTGGTAATCCAGATGGTCCTGGGTGAAATTCGTGAACCCGGCGGCCTTTAGCGTCACGCCATCAAGGCGGCGCTGGTCCAGCCCGTGCGAGGACGCCTCCATCGCGGCATGGGTGATGCCGTTGGCGGCAGCTTCGGCCAAGGCACGGTGCAAGGTGATCGGTTCGGGCGTGGTGTGGGCCAGCGGGGCGGTCCATGCACCCTCGACCCCCGTCGTACCCAGGTTGACGGCGGACAGGCCCATTTAGATCCAGATCTGGCGCACAAATGTGCTGACGGATGTTTTGCCATTGGTGCCCGTCACAGCGATCATCGTGGCAGGCTGCGCGCCAAACCAAAGTGCTGCTGTGCGCGACAACGCCTCGCGCGGGGCATCGGTAATGATAACGGCAACGCCCGCCTCGGCCATCAGGTCGGCGGCAATCGCGGCACCTTTGGCGTCGGTAAGAACCGCAACCGCCCCCATACGCACAGCGTATTGGATAAACTCTGCACCGTGAACGGTGCTGCCGGGCATGGCGGCGAATAGAAAGCCGTCTTTGACCTGACGGCTGTCAACGGCAATGCCTGTGATGTCGGGGTTGGCCTCGCCCTGTGCGGTCAGACCAAGTGAGGATAGCGGGACGGCCTGTGTGCCCATGGGGGACGCTCTTTTATCAGTTGCTGCTGGACAGCGTTATACCAGCGACACTGCCCGGTTCAACCGTTGGTCTAAGCCCCAGCAAAGGTGCGATACGGCGGATCATTTCGGCGGCGACGGGCACGGCAGTCCAGCCCGCAGTGCGGCGCGGTTTTTCACCCGATGTTTCAACAGGTTCGTCCAAGGTCACGATCAGCACATATTTCGGATCATGGGCGGGGAACATGCTGGCAAAGGTATTGATCACCTTGTCCTCAAGATAGCCACCACGGGGGCCGGGTTTGTCTGCGGTCCCTGTTTTACCGCCCACCTGATAGCCGGGCACCTCGCCAAAGCTGGCAGTCCCTTCGGTCACCACGGCGCGCAACATCATACGGGCATCGGCAGCGGCGCGGGCGGACATCACGCGTTCGCCCAGTTTCGGGCCGCTTTGTTTCAGCAACGTCGGCACGACCTTTTGTCCGCCATTGGCAATGGCCGCGTATCCTGCGGCCAGATGCATCGGGCTGGACGACAGACCATGCCCATAGGAAATCGTGACCGAGCTAAGCTCTTCCCAGCGTTTCGGCAGCAGAGGCTTACCGCCAGAGGCTTCTACGATCTCGAACGGGGTCGGCTCAAAGAAACCAAGGCTTTTCAGGAAAGCCTGCTGCCGTTCTGACCCGATCTGCAAGGCCAGACGGCCCGACCCGCGGTTGGAACTGTGCACGATAATGCCGGTAACAGATTGCTTGCCATAGTTTTTGTTGTTGAATTCGCCAATCCGAAAGCCGCCGACCTTCATCGGGCCGGAAGTGTCAATGATGGTATCAGCGTTGACCAGCCCCAGATCAATGGCCTGTGCTGCGGCAAAAATCTTGAACACGGACCCCAGTTCGTACACGCCCTGAACCGACCGGTTGAACAGCGGGCTGTCTGACGCATCACCGGTGATCGCGGCGTGAGGGCGGTCGTTGGGGTCAAAGGACGGTAGTGACACAACGCTGATCACTTCGCCGCTGCGCACATCCATCAAGACCGATGTCGCCCCCTTGGCGTTCATCAGCTTCATGCCGCCGTATAAAATACGCTCGGATGCGGCCTGTACGGTCATGTCGATGGACAGCTCAAGCGGCTTGTTGCCATTGGCAGGATCACGGAGGTAGTCGTCAAAGAATTTCTCGACCCCGGCGACGCCGATTACTTCGGCACCATGCACGCCCTCGCGGCCAAAACTGGCACCGCCCATGACATGCGCGGCCAGCGCACCGTTAGGATACAGGCGCATATCACGCGGCGCAAAAAGCAGACCCGGCTCGCCGATCTCGTGGACGGCCTGCATCTGTTCAGGGCTGATTTTCTTTTTTAGCCACAAGAACTTGCGCTTGCCGGTAAAGTCTTTGATCAGTCGTTTTTCGTTCAGATCGGGAAACACTTCCATCAGCTTTTTTGCCGCCCGTTCGGGGTCGATCATGTGATGGGGCTGCGCATAAAGCGCGTGGGTCTCAAAGTTGGTGGCCAACAGATTGCCGTTGCGGTCAACGATATCCGCGCGGGTGGCCGAGATGACGGAGCCAGGGGCTGCGGCGCGCGGTTCCGTTGGGTCGGTGGTGGCCATGACGCCCATGCGCACGCCCACAACAGAAAATGCGCAGAAAAAGAATACGCCCAGAACCAGCAAACGCCCTTCGGCGCGCTGTCGCGAGGAATCGCGCATCTGTTCGTGGCGGATACGGGTGTTTTCACGTTCGATCGCGTCGGGGTTTTCACCTTTCTGGCGGGCCTCCAGAATACGGGCCAGCGGGCGCAGCGGGGTGCGGATCATTCCGAAGCCTCCATCGTGGATACGTCTACGCCATCGGTGATTTCAAACAGCGGCAATTCAGGCAGCGGCGGAAAGGTGACCTGATCAATCTGGCCGAACTGGTCGGGATGCAGCGGCAGCAGGCCAAGACGTTCGAAATTCATCTCGGCCAGATCCCGCAGGCGGTCGGGACGGTTCAGATAGGCCCATTCGGCACGCAATACGGCCAAGCGGCTATGGGCGATGCGAATTTCCTGACGTAGATCATCCGTATCGCTGAGCGCTTGTTGTGTGGCATAGTTTTCGCGGTAAGCCCAAAAGGCCAGCCCGATCACGGACAAGGTGGTCAGGATATAAAGCACTGCTCTCATGAGATAAATCCTTTGACCATCGGCATTCCGATGGATTTTGCGTCCACTGCGCCCGCAGGGGCATCGGTGCGAATTGCAACGCGCAGCTTGGCGGACCGGCTGCGCGGGTTCTCTTCGAGTTCCTGCGCATCCGGTCCGATGGCCTTGCGCTTTTTGACGATGAATTGCGGTGCTTCGGTTTCAATTTCAGGTGCAAAGCGATTGGCGTTGCCGCCCGTTCCCGCACGCGCGGTCAGGAACCGCTTGACCATGCGATCTTCGACCGAATGAAAGGTCACGACAGCCAGTTGACCGCCGGGTTTCAGCGCACGTTCAGCGGCCATCAGCCCCTCGAACAGTTCACCATATTCGTTGTTCACCGCAATCCGCAGCGCTTGAAAGCTGCGCGTGGCGGGATGCGATTGACCGGGTTTGGAACGCGGCAAGCAGCCTTCTACCAGCCGCGCCAACGCCAACGTCGTCGTAATCGGTGCTTCCTCGCGGGCCCGTACAATCGCCTTGGCGATGCGGCGGCTGGCACGTTCTTCGCCAAACTGGAACAGGATGTTGGCGATGGTTTCTTCTTCGGCCTCGTTAACGATATCGGCGGCTGACGGGCCTTCCTGGCTCATCCGCATGTCCAAAGGTCCGTCGCGCATAAAGGAAAATCCGCGTTCAGCCAGATCAAGCTGCATCGACGATACGCCCAGATCAAGGACAACCCCGTCAAGGTCTTGGGCATATTCGTCCATCTTGGAAAAAACGCCCTGCTGCATGATAATCCGGTCGCCGTATTCACCAGCCCAAGACTGGGCCATCTCGAAGGCCAGCGGATCGCGGTCCACGGCGATCACCTGATCGGCACCGGCATCCAGTAAGCCACGCGTGTAGCCGCCCGCGCCGAATGTTCCGTCCAGCCAGCGGCCTGTGACAGGCGCGACCGCCGCCAGCAAGGGGCGCAACAGGACCGGTGTGTGGGGGGCTGAAGGGGTATCAGAGGCAGCGGTCATATCGCTTATGCCTCCGGCTTGCCGTCCAGGAATGCCATCGGATCGAAGTCTTCTGGCAGGTCATCCAGCCATTCCTCTTCGCGGGCTTTTTCCTCGGTTTCATAGGTTTCGGGCTTCCAGATCTGGAATGTGTCACCAGCGGCGATAAAGAAAGCCTCGCCTTCCAGATCAATCTTGTTGCGCAGCTTGGCCGGGAGCACGAGGCGACCGGTTTCATCTACGGATGTGGGAAAGGACTGACCGTGGAACAGACGTTGCAGCATCTTACGCTCCATTGACCCACGCGGCAGCGCGTCGATTTTATCGTCGACCTCGTCAATCGCCTGCATGGTGTAGCATTCAAGATAGCTGCGGCGGGTGTCGCCATAGACGATCACCAGTTCCGGCGTGCCGCCGTTTTGCCAATTCGGATCACCGGCTTCCAACACACGACGAAAAGAGGCTGGGATAGACACCCGCCCCTTCGTATCGACCTTGTGTTGGCTTTCGCCTCTGAACCTGCGGCTCACGTGTGTGTCCCTGCCTCGTGACGCGTTTCGCGCCTGAATTTCAT
>NZ_JBFEKM010000232.1:0-4731 GCF_041552635.1 Sulfitobacter sp. | reverse complement strand
GCTGTTGGCGTAGGTCACGCCCGTCATTGCCGTTTGATACTGCGCCAGCGTCGCGGTGCCGCTTAGCGTCAGGACACCCGTCAGCGCATCATAGCTGCCGCTGATGCCGTTCTGGTCGATAAAGGACAGGCTGTCCTGCGTGGCGTCGAACCCGCCTGTGATGGCGACAGTCGCGCCCTCAAGGCTGGTGTCATCCAGATCGGCCAGCGTCAGCCCCGCGCCGACAGCCACGCCAGTGGCGTTTTCGACATAGGCTGCCGTGCCGCCTGCTGTGATAACGGGCACGTCATTCACCGAAGCGATGGTAAGGTTCGCAGTGCCGGCGTCCGAAGTCTCGAGCCCGTCGGTGATGACATAGCCAAAGCTGTCAGCGCCGTTAAAGTTTTCGTCTGGGGTGTAGTCCACGCTGCCGCCCGCGCCGATGGTGATCGACCCGTTGGTGGTCGCGATGACCGCCCCTTCGACTGCTGCAATCCCGTTGATCGACACCAAGGTCAGCACCTGCGTCACCGTCGACACATTGTTGGCATCCGTGTCATTGCCCAGCAGGTCCAGCGTGGCCGACGTATCCTCGTCCAGCGTGATGGCATCATCCACCGCGACCGGGGCCGCATTGTCGTCCGACCCTGCGATCTCAAGCGTCAGGGTTGCCTCGGCGGTGCCGCCATTGCCGTCAGAAACGTTGTAGGCAAAGATTTCAGTACCCGTTACGCCGTCTTCCAGCGCCTCGGTGTCCGCATCCGCATTGTTAAGCGTATAGGTCCACGCCCCCGTCGCTGCGATGTTCAGGCTGCCGAATTTACCCAGAACGATCTGCTCTGCCGGTGTCGTTACCGGCATATTGGAACCGACCTCGCCCGTCCCTGCATCCACATTTGTGACGCGCAGAACGTCGGTCGTATCCGGATCGCTATCGTTGTCCAGCAGGTTGCCAGTCGCGGTCCCGTTGCCCGCAACGCCATAGCCTTGCTCGACCAGTGCCGCACCTGCGTTCACGTCGTTCAGGGCGGTTGGCGCATCGTTCACACCGGTAAAGGTGATCTGCACCGTTTCATCATCCGACCCGTCATTGCCGTCCAAAACCGTGACATCGTATTCAACGGCAAATGTCTCGCCCTCGGCAAGGTAGACCGCATCGAAATCGCTGATCGTAAAGGCCCAATCGACCGATCCTTCGGCCAGCGCTGCCGTGCTGTTGATGCTGAACGTCATCAGATCGCGGGCCTCGGCGTCGGTCAGCCCATTTGCATTGCCGACAAAGCGCACCTCATCAATCTGCACCGTATGCACGTCACTGATATCGACATCCGTAAACGCGATCGTCCCCTGCCGCGTGATCTGCATTTCATAGTCGAGGCTGACAAAGAAGTTCGTCTCGTTCGCGCCGTCGCTGGCAAGGAACAGATCCAGCCCGCGCGTCGGATCAATCGCATTGGTCTGGTCCGGCGTCGGGGAGCCCGCGTTGAAACCGTCGAAAGTGCCGATCAACGACCCCGAACTGGTGAACACCGAAATCGTGTCGTCCTGACCATCCAGCACCACTTCAAGGCTGAAGCTGTTCAACTGCGGTCCGCTCAGGTCCAACAGATTAAATTCAACCGCACCGTCTTGCAAAGTATCGCTCGGCAAGGCGTTTGTCTTAAGCTCTCCGTTATAAAGGCGTCCAGCACGACCGTTGACACCAAAGTAGGACACCTGCCCCACACCATCAGTCACCCCAAAGAAGATGTCCTGATCCGAGCCGGTGCGCGTGACCTGCCCGTCAATCGTGATGCTAACCCGGTCATCGGCATCAAGCGCTCCGGCGTCAACAATATCCAAAAATGTGTGCGGGTTGCGAACGTTGTCATCGTTGACCTGAACCCGCATCGCCTCAAGCCCGTTTACGGTCTGAAGCGTGGCGGTTCCCCGTGCGGGGTCAAAGGCGTCCAAGAAATCCTCGGCGTCAAAACTGCCGGACACGGCATAGCCCGCGCCGACCTGCTCAACCAGATCAGACCCAGCGACGTCGATGACAGGCGCGTCATTCGCGCCGGTGATGGTGATGGTCGCGGACTGGTCAACAGTCGCACCTTGTGCATCGACAACCTGATAAGTCACCGCGATCTCGCGCGTCTCATTCACAGCCAGCGACTGGAAGCTGGCATCTGCAGGATCAACGCTTAGCGCAGTGCCGGACAAGGTCACCCCGTCAGGCAACGCGCTCACGTTCTGCACGCTCAGCGTGGCCGTTTCGCCCGCGTCCACATCCGACGCACCGGCCAACAGATCAACGGTGAAGGATGCGTCATCCTCGTCGGCCGCAGCCGTCAGCGCTGCCGCAACCACAGGCGCGTCGTTCGTGCCGGTGATGGTGATTGTCGCCGTCTGGTCAACGGTCGCATCTTGCGCATCCACGACCTGATAGCTCACCGCGAGCTCGCGCGTCTCACTCACGGCCAGCGATTGGAAGCTGGCATCGGAGGGATCAACACTCAGCGTAGTACCGGACAAGGTCACCCCGTCAGGCAACGCGCTCACGTTCTGAACGCTCAGCGTCGCCGTTTCGCCCGCGTCCACATCCGACGCACCATCAAGCAGATCAACGGTAAAGCCCGCATCATCCTCGGCCGCCGCAGCCGTCAGTGGCGCCGCCACAACAGGCGCGTCGTTCGTGCCGGTGACCGTGATTGTCACCGTTTCGGTGTTTGCGCCGCCGTTGTTGTCCGTGACCGTGTAGGTGAAGGTGTCCGTCGCTATCTGGCCTTCCGCAAGATTTTCAAAGGCACCATTTGCCGCATAGGTGAAAGTGCCGTCGCCGTTATTCGTGACTGCACCCAACGTCCCTGTGGTATCAACGCTGTAGCTGTGCGTGTCCGTCGCATCGACATCGGTAAACGCTGCCGTCACCGTCACCTGATCCGCCGTATCGCGGACCTGCGCGGTAAACTGCACATTGTCGATACGGACATCATCCGTGGCATTCACTTCGTAGTCTAGGTCGTTCACCTGAGCCTGAATATCCAGCACGCGCCCATCGGAAAGTGCTACGTTATTCAGCTCAATTCGCACCGCGTTCACAAGTTCATTGCTATCTGCAAAGCCGATGAACAGCGCGCCAGAGCGATCAATTGCGCCACCATCCAGATCCGTCACGATCAGGTCATCGGGGCTGATGCCAGAGATGACGCCATCCACAACAAGTTCAACACTCAGCGCCCAGCCGTCATTGTTCGGATTAACCTGGATAACAAGCGCGTTGTCGGCGCTGGCAAGGGTGTTCAAGGCTTGCACCGTTGTCACAGTCGCCCCACCACGCGCCACAGTGGCACTTGTGCCTGTGTCGAGATCAAATACGTAAAAACGCCCCGCATTCCCGGCGATAAAGCTATCGTTCACAGGCGCGTCGAACGCTTGCGTGGCTGCGTTTTCGTCAATCGCACCGGTCAGCGCCTGCACAACTGGCGCGTCATTCGTGCCGGTGATGGTGATGCTCGCGGACTGGTCAACAGTCGCACCTTGCGCATCGACGACCTGATAGGTCACTTCGATCTCGCGCGCGTCGCCAACTGCCAAAGACTGGAAGCTCGCATCCGCAGGATCAACGCTCAGTGTAGTGCCGGACAGAGTCACCCCGTCGACCAGGCCGCTCACGTTCTGCACGCTCAACGTGGCCGTTTCGCCCACGTCCACATCCGAGGCACCAGCCAACAGATCAACGGTGAAGGCTGCGTCATCCTCGGCCGCCGCAGCCGCCAAGGCCGCTGCAACCACTGGCGCGTCGTTGATCGGATTAACCGTAATTGTCGCGGTTTTGACGTCTTCGCCGCCGTTTCCGTCGGATACCAGATAGGTAAAGCTGTCCGTCCCGTTGAAGTCAGCATTCGGCGTGTAGGTATAGCTGCCATCCTCTTCGATGATCACCGCACCATTGGCCGGGCGGCTGTTCAGTTCGAAGGTCAGCGCGTCGCCATCCACATCTGTAGCGATCAAAACACCCGTGATATCAGTGTCTTCATCGCCAAAGGCCGCAGCAGGGGCCCCCACGGGGGCTTCGTTCACGCCAGTGATCCGCACAGTCAGGGTCTGGCTGTCGCTGCCGCCTTTGTCGTCCTCAACTGTGACCTCATACGACAGCACAAGCGTCTCGTTCACCGCGAGATAGGCAAAATCCGCATCCGCAGCACTGAAGGCCCAATCGACCGCTCCAGCGGCCGCAGTGGTGGTGCTGTTGACCGCCAAGGACACAAGCGCTTCGGCCTGCGCAGCAGTCAGCCCATTGGCATCACCAACGATCGAAACATCCGTGATGCTGACGCTGTGCACATCAGACACATCTACATCCGTAAACGCCAACGTGCCGCTGTCGATCAGACGCTCGACCTTCATCTCATAGGAAAGTTCTGCAAAATAAGCGGTTTCGTTGGTCTGGTCATTGCCAATAAACAAGTTCAGCCCGTTGGCGGGATCAATCATCTCAATCGCGTCCGAGATATTGCCCGAAGCAATCACATTTCCATTCGAAGACAGCAGCGCGATGGTATCCGAAGGACCATCAAGGCGGACCTGGAATTGGAAGTCCGCAATTTCACCCGACCCCGGAATGCTTTCAATCCGAGAGGTGACACCGGGATTGAACGGGAAGCCGACACCAACCTCGCCGGACGGTTTGATGAAGTCCGCGAACAGGTTGCCGCCGTTGCCTGTCGTGTCTGTGGTAAACAGGGTCAACGCTCCAGTACCATCCGAGAT
>NZ_JBFEKM010000231.1:0-4737 GCF_041552635.1 Sulfitobacter sp. | reverse complement strand
CGCAGTTCGTGACGTCCAAGACTGTGGACGTAAAGAAAAGCCATGTTGGTCTGACATTCATTCGTGAATCCACGATCCAGCACGAAAGCTTTACCGAGCGTGCGCCGAAACTGGGTGGTCTGGTTGAATTCTACCGCTCGCCTGCACGGGTTCAGTGGTCGCCAACCGGCACCAACGTTCCTGACTATCCAAAGCTGGCCCAACTGTGGTGGCAGAACATCGGCGACGCAATGTCCGGTGCGAAAACCCCGCAAGAAGCGCTTGACGCGCTTTGCGCCGATCAGGAAAAAGTCCTGATCCGTCTGGAACGCGCAGGCGTTCAGGGCGACATCGGCCCGGTGATGAACGAGGAACAGGATCCGGAATATTGGCTGTCCCAGCCCGGCTCGCCCAAGCCAAAGCTTGAAAACGAAGATGAAACGCCCGTCACGATTTCCTATGACGAGCTGATCAAATCCTGGCAGTAAGCCACTGATCCGGGGCCGGTTTTGACTGGCCCCGGAACACTTTATGCCTGACAAACACAATGACGCCGCCCCTTTGGCTGGCGCGATCGGCCCAAGGTTTGACGTCGGACCGTCTTTTGGGGCAGATCCTAATACACACCATTTGACACTGCGGGGACACCGATGACCTTTATTGTTGCGATCGATCAGGGCACCACGTCCACCCGCGCGATTGTATTTGATGGCGCGATGGCCGTCGTTTCCAGTGCTCAGGAAGAATTCGCACAGCATTTCCCGCAATCGGGGTGGGTCGAACATGATCCCGCAGACCTTTGGAAAACCACATTGAACACCTGCCGCAGCGCTATTGAGCGTGCGAAAATCACCCCGTCGCAAATTGCTGGAATTGGTATCACCAACCAACGTGAAACGGTGGTGGTCTGGGATAAAACCACCGGAGAGCCGGTTCATAACGCCATCGTCTGGCAGGACAGGCGCACCTCTGACACGTGCAGCAAGCTGCGCGCGGCGGGGCATGAGCCGATGATCAGCGACCGCACCGGACTGTTGTTGGACCCTTATTTCTCGGGGACCAAGCTCAAGTGGATTCTTGATCATGTCCAAGGCGCGCGCGAACGCGCAGCCAAGGGCGAATTGCTTTTCGGCACCGTGGATAGTTTTCTGATCTGGAAACTGACAGGCGGCAAAACCCACGCGACAGACGCGACCAACGCGGCGCGCACGATGCTGTATGACATCCGCAAAGGACGGTGGAGCAGCACGATCTGCGACGTATTCGACATACCCATGCAAATGCTGCCCGAAGTCAAAGACTGTGCCGCCGATTTTGGCACAACCCAGCCCGATCTGTTTGGCGGCTCAATTCCCATTCACGGCGTTGCGGGTGACCAACAAGCCGCCACTGTCGGGCAGGCATGTTTTGAACCGGGCATGCTGAAGTCTACCTACGGCACCGGCTGCTTTGCGCTTTTGAACACCGGCGATGCGCCCGTGATGTCCAAGAACCGGTTGTTGACGACCATCGCCTACCAGCTGGACGGCAAACCGACCTATGCGCTGGAAGGGTCGATTTTTGTCGCGGGCGCGGTCGTTCAGTGGTTGCGCGATGGGTTGCACATCATCAGTGACGCCGCTGAAACCCAAGCGCTGGCCGAACAGGCTGACCCGCATCAAAACGTCGTTCTTGTGCCTGCCTTTGTCGGCTTGGGCGCGCCGTATTGGAACCCTGATTGTCGGGGGGCCGCCTTTGGGTTGACGCGCAGCACCGGCCCCGCCGAAATGGCCAAAGCCGCGTTGGAAAGCGTTGGCTACCAGACGCGCGATCTGCTTGAGGCGATGGCGTCAGACTGGCAGGCAAGCGGCGTGCAGCCGACCTTGCGGGTGGACGGCGGCATGGCGGCAAGCGATTGGACGATGCAATTCCTGTCTGACATCATTGGTGCGCCGGTCGATCGCCCAAAGGTGCATGAAACGACGGCGCTTGGCGTGGCTTGGCTGGCGGGCATGCATGCGGGTGTCTATCCGGATCAACTGGAATTTGCCGCAAAATGGGCGCGCGAAACCCAATTCAAACCGAAGATGGACGATGCGTTGCGGGCTTCGAAATATGCGGTTTGGAAGAAAGCGGTTCAAGCAACACTTAGTTTCTGAGCATCGCGCAGGGTTGAATAGGCGTGCTGCTAGGTGTCGCGCCAAAGGCGTGCTGCTAGGTGTCGCGCCAAAGGCGTGCTGTTAGGTGTCGCGCAAAAGGAGAGACGGATGTTTTCATTTTTCAGCCCCCAGGCGATCCATTTCGGACGCGGCCAAAGCCAGCAAGCGGCAGCGCTTGCCGCTGGTTTTGGCGGGGCGGTCTTGGTGGTGCACGGGGCAAATGCTGCACGGGCCGATTGGCTGCTGAAATCATGCAAGGCCCAAGGGCTGACCACAACCACTCAAAGCTGTCGGAACGAACCCAGCTTGCCCGATATAGAGGCTGCTCTTGCCCAGCTAAAAGGCACGCCGCCCGACGTCGTGATCGCGTTGGGCGGCGGGTCTGTCATCGACTTTGCCAAAGCGCTGGCAGCACTGCTGCCCAATGATCGCCCCCCTTTGGACTATCTTGAAGGGGTGGGCGGTGGCTTGCCTCTTGAACAGCGGCCGATCCCGATGATTGCCTTGCCAACCACAGCTGGAACGGGGGCAGAGGTTACCAAGAACGCCGTGATTTCGGTGCCCGAACATGCCGTCAAAGTCAGCCTGCGCGACCCGCGCATGGTGCCCGATATCGCCATCGCCGATGCGGACCTGATGCAAGGTGCGCCCAAAAATATCACCCTTGCCGCAGGGCTGGATGCCATCACGCAGGTGATCGAACCATATTTATCGGTCAAATCAAACCCGATGACCGATGCGCTGTGTGGCGCGGCCATTCCGGCGGGTATTGGGGTGTTGCGCGATCTTGTCGAAAAGGATTCCCCCCAGGCGTGGGATCACATGGCATGGGTCAGCACCTGTGGCGGTCTGGCGCTGGCAAATGCCGGGCTTGGGGCTGTCCACGGCTTTGCCGGGGTGATTGGCGGTAAAACCAATGCGCCACATGGTGAAATCTGCGGCGCATTGCTGCCCGCAGTTCTGAATTCTCATCTGCGACAAGCAAAGCCGCAGACCGAAATTTATAATCGTATTCACTGGGTCATTGGCATTCTTGATAGCCATTTTGGAACCGAACACGCCGGATCAGGCATCGTTGGGTTGTCGGGCTGGTCCAAGGCGCAAGGGCTGCGGGGCCTATCTGATATGGGGCTGTCGCCGCGCGATCATGCCCAGATTGCCGATGCATCGGCAAAGGCGTCTTCCATGAAAGGCAATCCGTTTGTGTTGTCAAAAGAAGACCTGTTGGAGATTTTACAGCAAGCGCAGTAGGCCATGAGCCACTGCAAATTTGGCGCAGCTTGCCCGAGCGGTTGAGCGAATAACTGGGCACGTTGTCGTGGCCAGGTTCGACACATCGGCAAAAGGGTGCCGCACGCGGGTAATGGTCCTGTCACAACCGGGTGAACTTGCACCTTGGTCGCATAGACATTCGACAACACCAAAACCAGACTGTACTCATATGCTTACTTTTTGGGAGGAACTAAAATGGCATGGGCGAAACCAATTATTCGTGAAATCGAATGCGGTATGGAAATCAACATGTACGGTCCTGACGGCGATCGCGAGAGCGACGACGGCGTTTTGTTCTAAGAAATCAAGCGTGCGGAGTATTTAATGTCATTCCGCGCGCATATTCTTGGTGCTGCGGCCGGGGGCGGTTTGCCACAATGGAATTGTGGCTGTGAAAACTGCAACCTTGCACGCAGGGGGGCGATACCGCCCCAAACCCAATCTTCGGTCGCATTCAGCGCGAATGGGACAGACTGGGCAATTCTGAATGCATCCCCCGATATCCGCGATCAGATGGCGCGTGCAGCCGTTTTGCACCCCACCGACCTGCGCAAATCCCCGTTGCGGTCGGTATTGCTGACCAATGGGGATATCGACCACGTTGCAGGGTTATTAACCCTGCGCGAACAGCAGGCGTTTGACCTATTCGCGACCTCTGAAATCCATCAGGTGATCGCAGACAATCCGATCTTTGCCGCGCTGAACCCTGCTTTTGTTACCCGCACAAAAATTGCGTTGGATCAGGAGTTTGAGCTGACAACAGGCCTGTCCGCGCGGCTGTTCGCCGTTCCGGGCAAGGTGCCCTTGTATCTGGAAGGGGGCATCGTCCAGACCGATCTGGAGGGGGAGCAGACCGTGGGCGTGCACCTAAGCGCCGAGGGCAAGAATGTGTTCTACATTCCGGGCTGTTCGACGATGACGGATGACCTGCGCTATCGTATCGACGGGGCGGATATGGTGATGTTTGACGGCACGCTATGGCAGGATGACGAAATGGTCACGGCTGGGCTTAGCCAGAAAACAGGGCAGCGCATGGGGCACATGTCGATGTCGGGGCCGGACGGGTCCATTGCGGCGTTCGAGGATATTGCAGTGGGCCAAAAGGTTTTCGTCCACATGAACAACACCAATCCGGTTTTACGCCCCACGTCAGAACAAAAGAAACAGGCCGAAGCCGCAGGCTGGACGGTGGCCCAAGACGGCATGGAACTGAAAATATGACAGCATCACCCGCCGAATTCGAAGCCCGTCTGCGCCAGATCGGGGCTGAGCGGTATCACGACAAGCATCCATTCCATCATCTGTTGCATTCGGGGGGATGTTCCCCCGATCAGGTGCGGGCCTGGGT
>NZ_JBFEKM010000230.1:0-4740 GCF_041552635.1 Sulfitobacter sp. | reverse complement strand
TGACAACGGCGGGGGGTGTCTGATCGACATGGCTATCGAAACGATGTGCGATCTGATCGAGAAGATTGCAGTATTAGAACGTGTGGTTAGCAAACAGACCAGCACCGAAACTAGCGCCACAGTCCAAGCGTTTTACTGTTGACGGGTATTTGGGCGGGTTGCTATGCGGCCTGCCTATTCTTAATAAAAATATCAGGGTGTTGTGGGGTTAATTGGAGCGGGTAGCGAGAATCGAACTCGTAACTAAAGCTTGGGAAGCATTAGGGGTTAGGGTATAACCTATTGCTTTTATTTGCATTAGTTATCTGTTCTGGGATTTATTCTGGGAGCCGGTGATTTTTGGGCCATCTCCAAGCACAGAATATCCGTCCAAAGCATCGCGCAGATCGTCCACTAAGACATGGGCGTATTTGGTTGTCGTCTCGATGCTGGAATGGCCCAGCAACTTTGACACAAGCTTTATGTTCTGCGTCTTGCGAAGCAGTCGGGTGGCGAAAGTGTGCCTTAGATCATGAAACCGAAAATCCTCAATCCCAGCTTCAAGTAGAGCTTTGCGGAATGCGGTGGGCATAATGCCGCCGTGTGGGTCGATCGGTTGGCGATCCAAGGTTTGCTTATTCAGGCGGGTGAAAACATGCCCGCGGTAGCGCAAGACATTCGAGCGGGGCAGAGCGGAAAGGAGTGCAGCTACCTCTCGGTTGATCGGGAACGTCATCAACTCGTCCCCTTTGAGCCGAAATGTCATTTCACCGTTTACGAGGTCAATGTCGGACCAGCGCAAATTGGTGATGGTAGCAACCCGCGCGCCTGTCATCAGTGCAAAGCAGACGAGCGGGTGATATTCATGAGGCAGGGCATGGAACAATCGTTCCTGCTCATCAAGAGATAGTTCACGCACAATTTCGCGGGGTTCTTTTGTTTCAGCAGCTTTCAGTTCAAGTGTCGGAATCTCGGCTTTGTAAAATTTGCCGATGTGGCGGATCGCGCGGCCCAACATTTGCAAACGTCGGTTGACCGTCGCGTTCTCGCAGTTCTCTCGATCTTTGGCGACATACATCAGGATATCTGCATCTGTCATCTGCGCGATTTTCTGTTTGCCATCCATGAGCTTTAGGATCGCGCGACATTGCCCTGCATTGGTACTCTCAGAAGGCGTACCGATCATCTTGTCCCTGTGATAGGTACCAAGGGCTTCTGCCAGGGTATACGAACCACCGGCCGCTCTTCGAGTCTTGGCATCTGCTCTGATCTGAGCTTCTACAGCTTTCGCTTCTTCGTAGTCTTCGGTGCCACAAGATCCTCGAAAGCGACAACCTTTGACAACGATGTCGTATTGATAGACGCGGGTTTTCTTTGTTCTGAATGGCATTCGGTACGGGCCTTTATATAATCTTCGATGTGATCTGGTCGGTATTTGATCGCGTTGCGGGTAACACGAACGCATCTGAGGCCCAGCGAGCGGCACTCTCGCAGGGTCTTGGTGCAAATACCCAGTCGGTCTGCAGCCTCTTGAGGTGACAAAAGGCGATTCATGAGCCTTCCCCCCCGCGCTGGGATGCAGCAAGGCTCAGACATTCCGCAATGGCCTTGGGAGACGGGTGACGTACGTTTGGTTTTGTTACCATTGTATTTTTGGTTTCTTGTTTTGGTTGGCGGTGATCCCCCCGGATCTCGAAATTCAAAATACTCAGTGGCGCCGAACCAACCGAGAAAAATCGCAATATTGGTCCAATAAATGGCCGGAAAGGCTATTTATGAGCGTTCGTTAACTCACTGTAATTTTTTTGAGAAATAATATTTCGGGTATTTTAGGCAATGCCTGTATCGCCGCATAAAACAACATGGTCGAGATATACGAGGCTTGATAGCGGGTTCATTCGCGACCTTCGAAAAGCCGGAGTGAACCCGTCTGCTGACATCGTAGCCTCTCAAGCCTTAGCTTAACCAGTTGAAGCTGATGTTGGTTGTCTTTCGTCCATGATGAGGTGGTCTATAAGGGCCCCTTTCAGAGCTTGCCCATCCATTTCACGCTGTTCCAAGAGCGCGTTGGCGACATGCTGGATCAGTTTTGCGTTGTCCTCAACGATTTCTTTCGCACGCAGATAGTAACCTTTGATGTCGGCGTTCACGACTGATCCGAGGGGGGCGAGGGGGTCGAGCTGCGCCAGCTTCACGGAACTGAGGGAGAGCAGGTTGTTTGCATAAAGACCCCATGAATATCTTGCTTTGAACGCGAGCTCTGTGGCCTGCGCCAGATCGCATTCTGCGCCAGTTGAGACTGATCCGAGAAGGACGGCTTCTGCGGCACGGCCCCCCAGGGTGACGGCGATCTGGTCACAGACGTTTTTCTTTGTCGCGGCAAAGGGGATCTTGCCGAGATAGGCCCCACCGCGGGCCGTAATGCGCACCATGTCGGGCAAGGGTAGGCCGAGAATATGTGCTACAACGGCATGGCCAGCTTCATGGATAGCGATGCGATGCAAATCCTCTTGGCGTCCCTCGGGGGCAACATGGTCGACAGCTGCGTGGAGGTGCTGGTTGCCGAGCGTCGTGTTGTTATGACGGGCGTTGCCCCGTGCGTCGCGGACGACGGCCGCGACCTGCGCGCCTGACATACCAAGAAGACGGTCGGCGACAGCTGCAAGATCGAGATCCTGAGCAGTTGCGCCCAGCTCAATCTCGCAGATCCGTTTGATCCCTGCGCGGTTGGGGTTCTCCAACGCCGTACGCCGATCAAAACGCCCGGGGCGGATGATTGCAGGGTCCACGTTCTCGGGCAGATTTGTTGCGCCGAGAACAATAACACCAGCAGTGTTATTGAGGGTTGTGAGGTGCTCGAGCAGGGCGTTGACGATTGCGGCGACATAGCCGGAGTTCCGGTGAGAGACAGATCGTTTGGAAAATGAGTCCAGCTCATCGATGAAGTACACGCAGGGGACACAGGCGATCGCCTTTTCTACGCTCTCGGATAATGTCCGAAGAAAATCTCCCTGATGGCCTGCTTTTTGACAGATACCGTAGCTGGTGGCGATGAGCGGGATACCGGCAGAGCCGGCGAGGGCATGGGCGAGAAGCGTTTTGCCGGTTCCGGGAGGGCCGTAGAGGAGCACCGATGACGTGACCTCCGACCAAGGAAGATTGTCTGCCTGCCACTGGCCGAGGTCACTGAGGAGATGCTTCATGTCCTGTTGCGCTTGGGGCGGGAGATAGATGGCATCAAGAGAGGGGCCGCGCGCCACGTTGCCTGTGTCGAGGCGACGGGTCAGTGCGAGGAGGCGATCTGCAACCTCAAGCGTGGTCTGCTCTGCAAACGCGCTTTTGACCAGCGGCATGGGCAATTCTTGCAAGGCAGCGTCGTTGGGGAAGCGACCGCGGATCGCGACGTCTGACAGCTTTCCGGTGATGGAATGGGTCTGCCGCAAAATCTCGATGACCATATCGCCCGTGACTGGGGGCAAGGTAGCAGTCCGCGTGCATAGCAGCTGCCCGCTGCGCGGCAGATCATCGCGGGTTCTTGCGACAACGATCACGTTGTTCCCTTTAGCGATCAGCCGGTCAACCTTGTCGTTGAACTCCTTGCGGCCGCGATGGCTTGATGCGGCCTGAACATTCGGAAGCTCCGCAACAGTGATGCCATGTAAGTAGATGCCTGCCTCATCAAGGGCCTGTGCGGTCTGTTCCAAGATGTCTGAGAACATTTCGAAGAAGAGCTCGCGTTCTGCATCGTCGGGAATAGACAGCAGCGTAACAGCTTGTGGTGACACAAGAGACCGCGCCATCTCTGGCGTATTGAAGATGGCCGCAAAGCGTGCGGCAAAGATCAAACGGGTCAGCGGCAGCTTTGCCTGCTGGAGGCGGTTAGCGCCATCGGCTGCGGTGGCATAGGGGTCAATGCCGCGCGACTGCCACTCCGCAATCTCTTCGGGTCCGAGATTGTCAGCGGCCGTGGTCTGGTATGAGGGCAGGGTGGGGACGTCTTCGGGCGTATCCGGAAAATCCATCAAGTCGTCGTCATTGTCGTCATCGAAGGGGTGCTTGGAAGGAGCAAACCGGGCAGGGGTATTGGTCCGCCGGTGGTTCTCGACATAGACGTGCCGGAGGAGACTCTGCATCAGGTCGAGAGTGAAGGCGGGAGTTGCGCTGTCGCGCACGATGGAATGGTGGGGCATTGGCATGCCTCCTTTTGTTCAATGAATAAGGGGAGAGAAGAGAGATCAGGCGGCGATGTCTGGAACCTGACTGTTGGTATCGGGAAAGCGCGTTTCGATCTCGTCGAGGAGGCGGTGGATGAAGGGGGCTGCCTCGGGGCGGTAGATCTCGCGGGTGACGTTGATGGCATCGCCATACTCGGCCTTGGCCAAAACCATGTCCGGAAACTGCGCGGTGAGCGTCCTGTGCGCGCGTTCCTCCTCTGCCCGGGCGTCGTGTCCGGTCGGCAGGTTCACGACACGCAGCACCTCCGTGGTGATGCCTTTGTCGATGCTCAGCTGGTGCCGGAGGCGCTTTGCCGGACGTGCGCTGTAGCCGAGCTTGAGAACGGGTCGTCCAGGAAGATCAATCCGAAAAATGTAGATGTGGGAAGGCCGCGCCGTTCTGCCAAGATTACAGCCCGAACAGGCGCAATCGCCCCAGAGCATGTTGCCGACCATAATGTCCTGCGTCTGTCCGCAGGTGTGACGATAGCTGCGATAGCCCGGTTTGCCGCTGGAGGCGGGACCAACGAGGTCCCAGCCGAATTTG
>NZ_JBFEKM010000229.1:0-4741 GCF_041552635.1 Sulfitobacter sp. | reverse complement strand
GCCCCGTCGGCCAATCCGTCGGGACGGATCAGCGCCACGACAGCCCAACATGTGCTGGACGGCCTGAGCGGTAGAATAGACGCTGTTCTGGACGGTGGTCCCTGTGCCGTTGGACTGGAAAGCACGATCATCGGCCTGAACCACCCCCGACCGACTTTGCTGCGCGCTGGCGGGCTGCCGGTCGAAGCAATCGAGGCCGCTTTGGGCGAAACGATCGACGTCGCCAACGGGGCCGAGATCATCGCACCCGGCCAGCTTGCATCGCATTATGCGCCGAACGCGCGGGTGCGGCTGAATGCCCTGTCCGCTGAACCAGACGAAGTATTGCTGGGCTTCGGCCCCATTGAGGGCGATCTGAACCTGTCCCCGTCAGGGGATCTGATCGAAGCTGCCGCACAATTATTTGATCACCTGCATGCGTTGGACGCGATGAACAAACCCATCGCCGTGGCCCCCGTGCCCGACCACGGGTTGGGGCGCGCGATCAATGACAGGCTAAGGCGCGCTGCGGCACCGCGCGGATCAGGCGCGGCCGGCGGTGCCACTTAGCCCAAGCGGATCAATCCCCAAAGACGACAGCGCAGCGGCCCATTTTGCGTCGTCCGGCGTATCGAACACAATCTTGGCAGTGGCAGCACAGGTCAGCCAGCCATTTTGTGCAATCTCGGCCTCAAGCTGGTTCGCGCCCCAGCCCGCATAGCCCAGCATCAACATTGCGTGGTCGGGCCCTTTGCCACGCGCGATGTCCTCAAGAATATCCAGCGTCGCGGTCATGGCAAAATCATCCGACACATCAAGCGTTTGCATGACGGACCGATATTCCGGGCTGTGTAAAACAAAACCACGCTCGGTTTCGACGGGGCCTCCGATATGCACGCCAAGGCCTGATGTATCCTCAAGATCCACGGTGCTAAGCCGGTCCAGAACGTCGGTCAATTTCAGGGTGGATGCCGATTTATTGACGATCAACCCCATCGCCCCATCGGCATTATGGGTACAAATGAAAATCACCGAGTGGTCGAACCGGGGATCGCCCATGCCGGGCATCGCGACCAGCAACTGTCCTGTCAGGTCCATTTCCATATCTACACGCCCCTTTCTACTGTGGATAGCATGGCGCGCGCGCGCGCTGCTTTCAACCCGTCGCTTTGCAACGTTTCATGATGCAAACGTGACTTGGCAGGCTACTCCTCTTGCATCATGAAGGGGCATGAAAAGAAATTTTATACCCCTTTTGGCTGCTGCCTTGCTTGCGCCACTGCCTGCCGCCGCCATGGATGTGATCCAAGGCGAACTGCTGCAAGGCTGGGTGTTGCCCAATGGCAACCGTGTTGCAGCGATTCGGATGACCATGGCCCCCGGGTGGAAAACCTATTGGCGCGCGCCCGGTGACATGGGCATCCCGCCTCATTTCGACTGGGGCGGATCTGAGAACCTGTCCACCGTCGCTGTGGAATGGCCCGCCCCAACCGTTTTCCGCGAGAAAAATCTGACCACGATCGGCTACCGCGATCAGGTGCTGCTGCCTTTGGTGATCACAACGTCCGACAAGGGCGCGCCGGTGATGCTGAACACCACAATCGACATGGGCGTGTGCCTTGATATCTGCGTGCCTGCCACGTTGCATGTCCAAGGTCTGATCGACACTGATGCCACCCGCGCCGTGCCCGCCATTGCCGCATCACTCGCACAGCGACCCTATTCCGCCAAAGAGGCAGGCCTGACCAAGGCCACCTGCAAGATGGCATTCAAAGACGGTGACCTGCAACTTGAGGCATCGCTGACCCTGCCCCATGCCGGCGGCCAAGAAATGGTCGTGATTGAATCAGGCAACCCCGATGTCTGGGTCAGCGAAGCTGACAGCAGCCGCCAAGGCGATATTTTGACGGCAAAAGTCGATATGGCCCATGTCAGCGGGGCCACGGTGGCCATCAGCCGCGCGGCGGTGCGTATCACGGTCTTGGGCAGCAACCATTCGGTCGACATTCTGGGCTGTACGCCCGATTGATCATGCCGCCTGTTTGCGCCGCTGCACGCCATACGCCACCGCCCCGATCACATACCCGCCCAGCGCAATTATCGCGGCACCGCCAATGAACACCAACAGCGCCGCCGTAAGTGGGGCCATCCCCGCCAATGACGGCATCATTGATGCCAAGGCCGGATAGAGCGCGCCGGTGATCCCGGCCCATCCCAAAGTGATCGCAGCCCACGCCAACATGACCGCCCAAAGCCCGATCAGCCCAAACCGCAGACCGCGTGCCCGTGACCGCAGCCCCCGCCGCATCGCGCGGGTTTGCCGCGAGATGTCATGCTGCGCGGCAATCAACGCGGGCACCACGAGCAAGACCAGAAACATGCCGAAGCCCAGACCATAGACCAACGTAATCACCGTCGGTTTCAAAAACTGCGCCTGCTGGCTTTGCTCGTAGAGCAGCGGTGCCATGCCCAAAACCGTTGTCAGCGTGGTCAGCATAACGGGGCGCAAACGGTCTGATGCGCCGTCGATGATCGACGGGATCAACCCGCGTGTTTCGCCATATTCGTCTATTGTCCCCACCAGAACGATGGAATCGTTGATGATAATTCCCGTCATCCCCAACAAGCCCACCACAGTGAACATGCTCAGCGGGACATCCCATAATGCATGGCCATAGATCGTGCCGACCAGTCCAAATGGGATCACCGCCATAACCACCATCGGGCGCGTCCAACTGCCAAACACCCACGCCAGAACCAGATAGATGCCCGTCAGCACCAGAATCAATCCGGTCAAAGCTTCGGATAAAAAGGTGTTTTCCTGTTCGCTCAGGCCCGAGATACGGAATTCGACCTGCCGTTCGGACGCGATACGGGGCAGGATTTCGTCTTGCATCGCAGTGGTGATTTCCGTGGCCCGCGCGGGGTCATCTTCGGAGATATCGCCCGTGACCGAAATCAGCCTGATCCCGTTCTCGCGCCGCACTGTGCTAAACCCCGTACGCCGATCCACACTAACAATGTCAGCCAGCGGCACATATTGCCCGCCGGGCGTGCGCATCTGGGTGCGGTCAAGGAAATCAGCCGTCAATTCGCCTTCGGGCAGTTCAACCCGGATCGTGGCAGAGCGGGGACCATCAGGATAAGTCGCAGCCTCGATCCCGGCAAGACGGTTGCGCAGCGCGCGGCCCAGCGTGTCGATTGTAAAGCCCAGCGATTGGCCTTGCGGGGTCAAATCAAGGATCAACTCTTCTTTATCATAGGCCAGATTATCCTGCACGGCGCTGACTTCGGGGTATTGGCGCAAGGCGTTTTGCAGGTCTTCTGACGCCGCTTTCAGCGCGTCGGTGCTGGCACCGAAAAACTGGACATCCAGCGCATCCCCCCCGGGGCCAGAGCGCCAGCCGCGAAAGCTGACCGTTTCCACCAGCGGGTGGTTCACCACAGTTTCTTGTAATTCCCCAACAAAGGCAAAGCTGGAATAGGGCCGCAGATCAGCGTCGATCAGTTCAATCGAAATCCCGCCCAACAGATCGGCATCCTTGCTGTCTGCCCCGTCGAGCCCGCGCCCCGCATTGCCGCCAATCTGGGCAATCACATAATCGATGGGGTTGGTGCCATGGCGCTCGGCGTATTCAGCCCCCAATGCCTCGGTTGCGCGCTGCATTTCGCGCATCATCGCCAGCGTATCCGCGCGTGTCGCACCTTCGGCCATGGCAAAGTTACCGGTGACCGATCCGCGTTCCGGCGCGTTGAAGAACCGCCATTGCACGTCGCCCTGAATGAACAAGGCAACCTGCGAGGCAAGCACCGCAACAACGCCTGCCAGCACCACATAGCGCCCCTTGATGACCCCCGCCATAAAGGGGCGGAACAGCGTTTCACGAACCCAGACAAAGCCCTTGTTCACCACGCGGCTGGGGATGTCATACCAGCGTTCCTTGGCACCGGAAATCATCGCATGGGCCATATGGTTGGGCAGAATAAGGAAGCATTCAACCAAAGATGCGGCCAGCACGGCAATCACTGTAACAGGGATATCCCCGATCAGACTGCCAAAGCGCCCGCCCACGGCCAAAAGGCCGAAGAAGGCAATAATCGTGGTCATTGTTGCGGCGAAAACCGGCTTTGACATACGCCGCGCAGCGTTTTCTGCGGCTTGATAGGGCGTTTCGCCAAGCTCTTTATGGCGGTAGTCGGCATGTTCACCCACAACGATTGCGTCATCGACAACAATGCCCAGCGTAATGATCAGCCCGAAAAGCGAGATCATGTTGATCGTGACGCCCCCTGCATACATCAACGCAATTGCTGCCGCCATCGCGACCGGAATACCGGCGGCGACCCAAAACGCGGTGCGCGCATTGAGGAATAAAAACAACAGACTAACCACCAACGCCAATCCCGTCAGACCATTGTCGATCAACAGGTCAAGACGGCCAGTAATCGCCTCGGCGCGGGTGCGGATCAATTCGATTGTAACCCCTTGGGGCAGCATGACGGCCATGTCCCCTGCAACCTCTTCGACGCTGCGCTGGATTCCGATCGCGTCGCCCCCATCAGAGCGGTCGATGCGCACGGAAATCGCGGGATCATCGCTGACGAAATACCCCACCTCGCGGTCAGACCCGCGTTCAATCACCCGCGCCACATCACCCACCGTCAGGGATGATCCATCCGGATTGCTGCGCAGAACCACACCAGCGATCGCCTCGGCGCTGCGTTTCGCCGTCCCTGTGCGCACGCGGGCATTGGCCCCCGT
>NZ_JBFEKM010000228.1:0-4798 GCF_041552635.1 Sulfitobacter sp. | reverse complement strand
CGTATCTGACCGAGAACGTTCCGGGGGGGTTGATAATTCAAATAGCTCCAACTGCTCGAGCTCACGTCGATCGTCTTGTACTGTCATAATCACCTCAAATGCTGTGGATTGTTTCCCACTTTCTTTCTTGATAGCGATTTTTAGGTTGTAATTCTAGGGAGAGTTGTGAACCGCCCCTTGTTTGCCGGAGGCTGATTACTTCGTGTCACGCGACCATATCTAACGCATTAAATTGTGCATAGTACCTCTCTTCTGCTTCTGCTGGCGGGATGTATCCGATGGGCTCGAGCAGGCGGCGGTTGTTAAACCAGTCGACCCATTTGAGCGTTTCCCATTCGACCGAGGCCATGGTTTTCCAGGGGCCCAGTCGGTGAATGACCTCGGCTTTGTAGAGGCCGTTTATCGTTTCGGCCAAGGCATTATCGTAGGAGTCACCGACGCTACCAACAGAGGGTTCGATTGTTGAATGTCATTGAGAACTGACCCGGTAGCCCCATAAATTGTCACTGAGAATTGACCCATGTGAACACATTGCCCTGACAGTTTTGTTCAGGGAGACATGGAGTGATCGACATGGGATTTTTGAGTGTTATCCGACGCTGGGCATTGCGTGACAAAATGCCAATACGCGAGATTGCGCGACGTACGGGTTTGTCTCGCAACACCATTAAAAAGTATCTCCGCGAAGATGCTGTAGAACCGAAGTTCAAAACGCCGTCGCGTCCAAGCAAGTTGGATCCTTACTCGGATCGGTTGTCAGCATGGCTTTTGGCGCAGACGCGTAAGTCTCGTAAAGAGCGGCGCAACGCAAAACTGATGTATGAGGATCTGGTAAAGCTCGGGTACGATGGCTCGTATGAGCGCGTCGCGGCCTTTGCACGCGCGTGGCGTGCTGATCGACATCGTGCAGAACAAACAACCGGACGCGGCACGTTTGTGCCTTTGGTATTCCAACCCGGCGAGGCGTTCCAGTTCGACTGGAGCGAAGACTGGGCCACGATTGGTGGCGAACGTGTCAAACTTCAGGTGGCGCATACCAAACTCTCACATAGCCGCGCCTTTATTGTGCGGGCCTATCCTTTGCAGACACATGAGATGCTATTCGATGCACACTGGCATGCCTTCCGCGTGTTTGGCGGCGTTCCGGGGCGTGGCATCTATGACAATATGAAGACGGCCGTGGATCGTGTTGGGCGTGGTAAGCAGCGCGATGTCAACGCACGCTTCAAAGCGATGGCGAGCCATTACGTCTTTGAACCTGAGTTCTGCAATCCAGCGGCGGGCTGGGAGAAGGGCCAGGTTGAGAAGAACGTCCGGGATGCACGCAACCGTTTGTGGCAGGTCATGCCTGTCTTCAAGGATCTGGGAGAGCTGAATCAGTGGCTTGAGGATCGCTGCATCGCGCTCTGGTCAGAGACAGCGCACCGGGAATTGCTTGGTTCAATCGCCGATGCTTGGGACGCTGAGAAGCCTATGTTGATGGTTCTGCCACCAGCCTTTGACGGGTTTGTTGAACACAGCAAGCGTGTGTCGCCAACATGCTTGATCACCTTTGAACGCAACCGGTACAGCGTGCCAGCCAGTTTTGCGAACAGCCCTGTCAGCCTTCGTGTTTACCCGGACCGGTTGGTTATTGCTGCTGAAGGTCGGACCGTCTGCACACATGCCCGCATCATTGATCGCTCTCACCGCAAGCCAGGCAAAGTCATCTATGATTGGCACCATTATCTGGCGGTCATCCAACGCAAACCGGGGGCATTACGCAATGGTGCACCGTTTACAGAGATACCCGACATCTTCCGTCGACTACAGGATCACATGTTGCGCAAAGAAGGCGGAGATCGCGAGATGGTTGATATCCTGTCCTTGGTTCTACACCATGATGAAAGCGCTGTTCTGCGAGCAGTGGAACTGGCGCTGGAAGTCGGGGTGCCGACGAAGACGCATATCCTCAACCTCCTGCACAGGCTGATTGATCCAAAGCGGACAGATCAACCAGAGATCGATCCACCAGATGCCTTGGCTTTGGAAACAGCCCCAATGGCAAACGTAGATCGGTACGACGATCTGAGACAAGCAGGAGGAAAGCGCAATGCGTCATGATCCTGCAGGAGCTTCAATCGTCATCATGCTGCGCAGTCTCAAGCTGCTTGGCATGGCGCACGCGGTTGACGATCTGGTTACACAAGGTGTTCCAGCATTTGAGGCGGCCACTCCGATGTTGTCCCAACTGCTCAAGGCGGAAATGGCCGAACGGGAAGTGCGTTCGATTGCCTATCACACGAAGGTGGCGCGCTTCCCATCATACAAGGACCTGACGGGCTTTGACTTTACGTCGAGCGACATCAATGAGGCCACGGTCCGACAACTCCATCGCGGTGAGTTCATAGAGAATGCGGAAAACGTCGTTCTCATTGGTGGACCTGGCACCGGCAAAAGCCATGTCGCCACAGCTATCGGCGTGCAGGCGATCGAGCATCATCGACGCAAGGTGCGCTTCTACTCCACCGTCGAATTGGTCAACGCGTTAGAGCAGGAAAAGGCCCTTGGAAAGGCAGGGAAATTGGCTGAGATGCTCACAAAGATCGACTTGGTCATCCTTGATGAACTCGGCT
This sequence comes from Sulfitobacter sp., assembly GCF_041552635.1. Lineage (GTDB taxonomy): Bacteria > Pseudomonadota > Alphaproteobacteria > Rhodobacterales > Rhodobacteraceae > Sulfitobacter. The sequence goes on along the minus strand of NZ_JBFEKM010000228.1, from coordinate 2,183 downwards.
ATCTGCCGTTCAGCCCGTCCGGCGGCGCGCTGCTGTTCCACCTTCTGAGCAAGCTCTATGAACGCACCAGCGTCGTCATCACGACCAACCTTAGCTTCAGTGAATGGGCGCAGGTCTTCGGTGATGCAAAGATGACAACAGCACTACTCGATCGGCTCACCCACCGCTGCCACATCCTAGAAACCGGAAACGACAGCTACCGCTTCAAGGCCAGTTCAGAGGCCGCAAAGAAAACAGCAAAGGAGAAGCCAGCGTTGACCAAAACATAACTGCTGATAAACATTAAAGGTGGGTCAAATCTCGGTGACAATACCGGGTCAGTTCTCAATGACATTCAACAAGCTTGGGATCTTGAACGTGCCGACGGACTTCGGATTGAGGTGAAGCAATCCGCAAAGGCTCAGTCTTGGGGCCTTTCAATAAGCTTGCCGCGATTCAGCATTGCAGCTTCTAAGGGTCACTATTGCGATGGTAAAACCTATGTGATCAACCAATCCGGAAAGAGATTTGCAGACTTATATGTATTCGCGTGGCACGAAGGGGATGATCAGCGTATCGTATCAGAGTGGCAGTTCTACGTGGTTGAATCTGAGAGATTGCCAGTTCAGCAAAAATCCATTGGCCTTGCAGCTATCAAAAACCTGTCAACGCCAGTGAACTCTGCAGAACTTTTACAAACGATTAATAATTTAAGTGGCTGAGCGGTCCATTGCGACGGTTGGCCAGTCGGATTGCGTATTGGTCGGAGCTTCGAGCCGTCGCGCGACGTCTGATTCCTTTTATTATCGCCTCAGCCTTGGGCGGCACCGCAGGAGGAGTTTTGTTGCTGGCGACCGACCCATCGGTATTTCGAGTGTTGATCCCATGGCTTATTTTCTTTGCGACCGTCCTTTTCGCCTTGTCACCCCAGATTGCAGGCGTCGGTGAAAGATTGGCTGCAAGACGAGCGGCAGGTAGCGGACCCGGCCCAAGTGCAACAGCCCTTCAAGGGGCAGTGGCCATTTATGGTGGCTATTTTGGTGCAGGCATGGGGATAATGATGCTCGCTACGCTTTCGCTGACAGAAGGGCGCGACTTTCACCGGCTTAACGCGGCAAAAAAATGTGCTGGCTTGCGTGATGCAGGGCCTCGCGGTGATCGTGTTTATAGTTTCTGGTGCAGTGGATTGGCCGTCAGTGTTCGTTGTAGCTTGTGCGAGTATAGCAGGCGGATGGGCCAGCGTGCGGATAGGGAAGCTCATTCCGCAACAAGCTATCCGCTGGGGCGTAATAGTAACTGGTCTGGTATTGAGCAGCTCGTATGCTTTTGGTTAGGGAAGCTGCGGTTCAGCGTCTGCGATGTATTGGTCAGTTTGGCGCAGGTTTCGGCCCTCGTGTCGCGCTACACTCAAACGGCCCACAGCCGACTTTCACGGTCAACGCAGCGAAGGTCCGGATTGATCCCTCTTTACCAAATTTTGGCAGTGCAGCGAATGTCTCCTATCACGGTAGTGGCAAAAAACGTTCAGCAGGCTCTTGGATTGTTAATGGGGTTCGTGGATGCATCAAACGAGGATTTTTGCAGGAGCGCCAAAAGGAGGTTTTTTGGGTAAGGTGCAAGCGCTACGAACGCACAAAAATGGAAATATAAATGCTAGATCAAAACACTCTCGACACTTTCATGAATACTTTCATGGGCTACGGCGATTTCAATGCTAACACTTGGTTCATTGGTATGGAAGAAGGTGGCGGTAATAGCCTTAAGGATGTCCAGACCCGCATCGGCACATGGGCGGGGCGTGGAGGACGTATCCTTGAGGACTGCGCAGAGTATCATCACGCGATTGGAGCGGGTCATTTATTCACCCCTCCAGTGCGTGCCGCACAACGCACATGGGATTGGCTTATACGGGCGCAACTTCTATCCGAGGGTAAGGCGCATGACATTACTGCATCAAAAGTAATGCAGGGTGAACGTTGGTTGCGTAGCGGGTCTAAAACTTGCGGGATTGAATTGTTGCCACTTCCTTCACCCAAGACAAGCGTTTGGCACTACAACCAATTCTCAAACGATCCAATCTTACACAATCGGGCCAGCTATAAAGCTGCGATGCTGCCCACGCGGATCACTGCTATCAAGGATGCTATTGATGAACACAAGCCGCGTAACGTGGTGTTTTACAGCAAACAATATCGGGCTCACTG
>NZ_JBFEKM010000227.1:0-4820 GCF_041552635.1 Sulfitobacter sp. | reverse complement strand
TCTCGCCTGACCCGTGCTGCGGGTGGCAAAGCAGGCATCGCGATTTCAGATCCCTTCTGCGTTGACCGTCACCGGGCCGATTTCCTGCGCATGATTGCAGACGAACTTGATTTCGTCATCGGCAACGAGGCCGAAATCAGATCCCTGTTTGAAACCGACAATCTTGAGGACGCGCTGGCCAAGACCTCTGCGATGTGTGGCACGGTTGTGTGCACGCGCTCTGGCGACGGCGTCACGCTGATTCGCGACGGCGAACGTGTCGATGTACCCGTGACCAAAATTACGCCCGTCGATGCCACAGGTGCAGGCGATCAATTCGCCGCCGGCTTCCTGTACGGCATGGCCACCGGCCGCGATCTTGAGACATGCGGCAAGATGGGCAACATCTGCGCGGCCGAGGTCATCAGCCACGTCGGTCCCCGCCCCGAAGCAGACATCATGGCGCTGTTCAAAGCCCAAGGGTTGGCTTGAAACATGTTGGGTGACGGCTATCACGATGTGCCTGCGGGCAAGCTGGCGATGGTGGTCACCCACCTTGAGATGCACAGCCCGGCCCCCGTGCGGGACGTTCCTTTGCCAGACGGTATAGCCCTGCGGCAGGTGACCCCGACGCTGGACTGGTACCGAGATATTTTCCAACGCGTCGGATCACAGGAATGGCTGTGGTTCGGCCGGCTCAAGATGTCGGACGCAGAGCTGATCGCGATCCTGAACGACCCCGATGTTGCGTTTTATACACTGTCCAAGGACGGCCAAGACGAAGCCCTGCTGGAACTGGATTTCCGCCAAAACGGTGAATGCGAACTGGCTTATTTCGGTCTGACCCCTGCGCTGATCGGCGCTGGCGCAGGCCGCTATCTGATGAACCACGCCATTGCGACTGCGTGGTCCAAACCCATCAAACGTTTCCACGTCCACACCTGCACCATCGACAGCCCGCAAGCCTTGGCGTTCTATATCCGCAGCGGTTTCACGCCCTATAAACGCCAGATCGAGGTTGCAGATGATCCGCGTCTGACAGGCATGCTGGGGCGTGATGCAGGGCCGAATGTGCCCATTATCCCTTGAATTAAAGGGATTATTTCTTGTTAAGGAGCGCTGCGCCGTTAAGCGTTTTAAATGCCCGTTATGCTTAGATTAAGAAATTCGCAGTTATCAACATTGTCAGGAGCATTTTTTGAAACGCGCGAAAAGAGAATATTATGGCAAACGAACGTACACTCGAGGAAATCCAAAAAGCAATTGGTGCTCATGGGTTGTGGAAACTACGGTTGAAAACAGCCATTAACAGCGGGTCCAGCGATTTTTCCCCGGATGTTGTAGCGTGCGATAACAAATGTGAATTCGGCAAGTGGCTTCATGACGAAACAATGCCTGCGGATATAAAAAGCGGGATGCCTTATCAGGTGATAACCCGTCTTCACGCAGAATTTCACCGCACAGCATCAACTGTTCTTCAGGATGCGCTTGACGGGAATACAGCCAAGTCAAAAGAAACACTTGAAGGCGAATTTTCGGCCCAATCAACAAAGCTGATAAGCGCCCTGAACAAATGGAAGGGCGAATTGCGCGAAATCTGATGGTGCGCAACAGTTCGTCGTGAAACGGACCAGTCCAAAGCCGCCAATAAAGGCCGACGATCTTGTGATACACATCAGATCGCGGTCTGGCAAAGAGGCGTTTCAAATGCTTTGGCATGTCGACGGACAGGCGGAAATCATTTGAAGAACGCGCTTTGGTTGATCTTTGCTAGACGGTGGGTTTAGCCTTGGAAGGGATGTTTCAGACGTGGCCTTCCAACTTTACGCCATCCCCAAATGTGGCCGGAACGCTGCGACAACGGCCTCATACACATCGCGCTTGAACGGCACGATATTGGCGACCAGATCATCGACGGGCAACCAGCGCCACTCGGAAAACTCTTGATGATCAGTTTCCAGATTGATCTCGGAATCCGCGCCGTGAAAACGCAAAAGGAACCATTTCTGTTCCTGCCCGCGATACCGGCCTTTCCAGATTTTCGGAACCAGATCATGAGGCAACTCGTAGGGCAGCCAGCCTTCGGTCTGGGTCACAACGGAAACAGAATTTGGCGATACACCGGTTTCTTCCTCAAGCTCGCGCAGGGCCGCGACTTCGGCGTGTTCGCCTTTTTCAACGCCGCCTTGGGGCATTTGCCAAGCATCCTGATCGCGGTCGCGGCGCTGCCCGACAAAGACATGGCCATCGGCATTGACCAGCATCACGCCGACGCAGGGGCGATAGGGCAGTTTGGCAATTTCGTCAGGTGTCATGGGGCCGGCCTTTTGGTTACGTCTGTTAGGCAGGGACCTAGCACAAAAGCCGCGCCTCTGTATATTGGCTTACGCAGCGTTGTGCGTGACAGAACCAGCCGGTTAAGATGAAATCGGCTGCAACGCCCCCATCCCTCGAAAGGATCGCCCCATGTCCGACTATCCACACCTGCTGGCCCCGCTTGATCTAGGCTTTACCACGTTGAAAAATCGCGTGCTGATGGGGTCCATGCATACCGGGCTTGAGGAAACCGGCGACTGGAACCGCGTCGCCGAATTCTATGCCACCCGCGCGCGTGGTGATGTGGGGTTGATGGTGACGGGCGGTATCGGCCCGAACCCCGAAGGATCGGTCGCCCATGGTGCCGCGATGATGACCACGCAAAAGGATGTCGACAACCACAGCATCGTAACACAGCGGGTCCACGAGGCCGGCGGCAAGATCGCGATGCAGATCCTGCATGCGGGCCGCTATGCGTTCAGCCCCGATTGCGTGGCCCCTTCTGCGATCAAATCCCCGATTTCGATGTTCGCCCCCAAGGAGTTGGACGCCGAAGGCATCGAAAAGCAGATCAGCGACATCGCCGCCTGTGCGCTTCGCGCCAAGCAAGCTGGCTATGACGGGGTCGAAGTGATGGGGTCTGAGGGGTATTTCCTGAACCAGTTCCTTGTCACCCACACCAATAAACGGACCGACGAATGGGGTGGCTCCTACGAGAACCGCATGAAGCTGCCGGTCGAAGTCGTGCGCCGCGTCCGCGAGGCCGTCGGCCCCGATTTCATCCTGATCTACCGTTTGTCGATGATTGATCTGATCCCGAACGGATCAACCTTTGACGAGGTCGCACAACTGGCACGCGCCGTCGAGGCCGCCGGGGCCACCATCATCAACACCGGCATCGGCTGGCACGAGGCGCGCATTCCCACGATTGCGACGTCCGTCCCGCGTGCCGCCTTTGCATGGGTCACTAAGAAACTGATGGGTCAGGTGGGCATTCCGCTGATCACCTCGAACCGCATCAACACGCCCCAAGTGGCCGAAGATGTGCTGGCCGAAGGCTGCGCCGACATGGTGTCGATGGCACGGCCCATGCTGGCGGATGCGGATTTCGTGGCCAAGGCGGCGGCGGGCAAGCCTGACCAGATCGCACCTTGTATCGCCTGCAATCAGGCCTGTCTGGATCATACCTTTGGTGGCAAAATCTCAAGCTGCTTGGTCAACCCGCGCGCCTGCTATGAGACCGAGTTGAAGGTTGAGCCGTCGCAGGACGTCAAGACAATCGCCGTTGTCGGTGCCGGCCCTGCGGGTTTATCGGCGGCCATTACAGCGGCTGAGCGTGGACATACAGTTACCATATTCGACCGCGCATCCGAGATTGGCGGTCAGTTGAACCTTGCCAAGCAGGTCGCGGGCAAAGAGGAATTCTGGGGCCTTGTCGACTGGTACCGCGCGATGGTCAAAGAACACGGCGTCACGGTCAAGCTGAACACCGAAGTATCGGCCAATGATCTGGGTGATTTCGATGAGGTCATCATCGCCACCGGCGTTGTGCCCCGCGATCCGCAGATACCAGGGCAGAACGCAGGGAATGTCGTCAGCTATATCGACATCCTGAACGGCAAGGTGACAGCGGGCCAAAAGGTCGCCGTGATCGGCGCGGGCGGTATTGGGTTCGACGTGTCCGAACATCTGGTACATGACGGCGACAGCACCACCACAAACCTGCCCGAATGGATGAAGGAATGGGGTGTCACTGACCCCGCCGACCACCGCTCCGGTCTGGCCCCCGAAGGCCCGCAACCCCACGCACCTGCGCGCGAGGTGACAATGCTGCAACGCAAGGCCACCAAGGTCGGCAAAGGCTTGGGCAAGACGACAGGCTGGATTCATCGTGCTTCATTGACCATGAAGAACGTCCAGATGATCGGCGGCGTGAACTATGAAAAGATCGACGCCGACGGGCTGCACATCAGCTTTGGCGAAGCACGCGAAAAACCGCAACTGATCGAAGCGGATACAATTGTGCTATGCGCGGGCCAACTGTCTAATCGGTCCCTTGCCGATGCGCTTGAGGCGAAGGGAATCCCTTGCCACGTCATCGGTGGCGCGGATGTCGCGGCGGAATTGGACGCGAAACGCGCGATTGATCAAGGCACACGGCTGGCAGCGGCACTTTAACAGGGAAAGGTGGGCTCATCGCCCACCCTACGTTTATCAGTGTCGAAAGCTATTCGACCGTAATCGTGATCACCTCGGACATGATCGGGGTGTCATGGGGGGTATGACTCCAGTCGCCCAACACCAATTGCAGGGTGTGGGTGCCGGGGGCCAATTCCACCATTGCTTCGGTCTGGCCGCCACCATAGTGAATGTGGTTTTCGTCTGCGGGGAGCGCCTCGCTCAGCGCTTCGGGGTTGTCCGATCCGAAGGGCGCGCTGTCGATCACCAGATGGTGGTGGCCTGTCAGGTCCTTTTCGACACCGGCGGGGGCCACGCCCATGCCCCGCAGCCCGAATTGCACGGTG
>NZ_JBFEKM010000226.1:0-4863 GCF_041552635.1 Sulfitobacter sp. | reverse complement strand
TGGAGAGGCCTTCGACCTCAAGCACTTTGCTGCCCAGACGGGGACCGTTGGGAATTACGATCTGGGCGCGGGTCAAGCGTTCGCGCTCTGAACTGTCGGCCATTTCGTTATAGGACCTGATCCGCGCTTTGGATTTTGCCTGACGGGCCTTGGCCCCCTGACGCATCCACTCAAGTTCGCGCGACAGTGTCTTTTGCTTGGACTTGTCCTCGCGGGCCTCTTGCTCAAGCCGTTTGGCTTTCTGGTCGATCCAGTTGGAATAATTGCCCTCGTAAGGGATGCCATTGCCGCGGTCCAGTTCAAGGATCCAGCTGGTGATGTTATCCAGGAAATAGCGGTCGTGGGTAACGATCAGGATCGTACCTTTGTAGTCGATCAGGTGCTGTTGCAGCCACGCGATGGTTTCCGCGTCCAAGTGGTTGGTCGGTTCATCGAGCAGCAGCATTTCTGGCGCTTCAAGCAGCAGCTTGCACAGGGCAACGCGGCGGGCTTCACCGCCCGAAAGTGTCGTTACATCGGCGTCATCGGCGGGGCAGCGCAATGCCTCCATCGACACGTCGATCTGGCTGTCGAGATCCCAAAGGTTCTCGGCATCGATCTGATCCTGCAAAGCGGCCATTTCGTCGGCTGTCTCGTCGGAATAGTTCATCGCCAATTCGTTATAGCGATCAAGGATGTCTTTTTTCTTTTTCACACCCAGCATCACGTTTTCACGTACGGTCAGGGCGGGGTCCAAATAGGGCTCCTGCTCAAGGTAGCCAACTTTGGCCCCCTCAGCGACCCATGCCTCGCCCGAGAAATCCTTGTCTTGGCCGGCCATGATCCGCATCAAAGTCGATTTACCCGACCCGTTGACACCAACGACACCGATTTTCACACCGGGCAAAAAGTTCAGGTTGATGTTGTCGAAACATTTCTTGCCGCCCGGATAGGTCTTGGAGACACCGGACATGTGAGAGACATATTGAAAGGCGGCGATTGGGAATCCTCGGATAAGCTGCGATTTGTTTGGTTGTGCAATATCGCCCAAACCGGGCAAGATCAAACACTCAATATATGGGGGGCTTGTGACGGATTTGAAGGCATTGATTGCAGGTTATGCGCACCTGGGCAGGTGACATGGATTGGTCTGCGGCCCGCGCGGCGGGCGCAGATGCTGTCGGTGGGGCAGGTGATGGTGACGGATGAGGGGCTGGAGGGCGACCACGGCCGCCCCGGCAAGCGGGCAGTGACCGTGGTTCAGGCGGAACATCTGGGGCCCATCGGGGCGATGCTGGGGCAGGGTGCGGTGGCCCCCGAAGTTCTGCGGCGCAACATCGTTGTGTCTGGCATCAACCTGTCAGCGTTGAAAGGTAGGCAGGTGCAAATCGGCACAGCAGTGCTGTCTTTCGACGTCATCTGCGCGCCGTGCAGCAGGATGGAGGAAGCGTTGGGCAAGGGGGGATACTCGGCTGTGCGCGGGCACGGTGGGTGGTGTGCCAGCGTGATCCGCCCCAGTTTGATCCGTCTGACAGATTCAGTGATCCCAACTTAAGCTACTAAAAATCTGGATTTTTATGCGCAATTTACCTGCATTCAGGGATATCGAAGTCGAAATCCCTGCGATCCTTTGAAAAATCAGTCGAATAAATCTTCGACTCTGGTCTAAGGTGATTCAATCTAGGGGTGATTTAGCCTTTGGAAGAATGCGACCCGCAAGAGGCCGCGCCAACGACAAGAGGGACAATACAATGACAACATCCACCATCGTTGTGGGTCTTGATGGCGGAGAAGCTGGCGCACGCGCGCTGGCCTTTGCGTCGAAACAGGCCCAACTGATCGAAGACTGCACCTTAAAGCTGGTCTATGTGATCGAATGGTCGCCGTTCAGCTTTCAAACATCAGAAGAAAACGAACAGCGCCACAAGCGTCGTGAGGAAGAACTGTCGCAGGCCCGCGAGCGCATCATGGACCCGGCGGTAAAAACTGCCACGGATAGCGGTCTGACGGTGGAAGGCATCGTCAAGCATGGCGATGTAGCGGATATTCTGGATGATCTTGCCAAGAAATACAGCGCGCAGCAAATCGTGGTGGGCCGCGTCGGTCTGCGCGGGTTGAAAGAGCGCATGTTTGGCGGCGTGACGGCCCGTTTGGCGGTTGCATCCAGCGTGCCGGTCACGATCATTCCATGAAAGGGCGAATAATGAATAAATTTATTACAACAGGGCTTGGCGCTGCTGCTGCATCCGCATTGCCCGCCATTGCATCGGCCCAAGAGGCGGCCGGTCTGGATCAACGCATCAATGATATTTTCGCCGGATCGACCGGTTGGTTCGTCAATCTGATCTTTATGTCGCTGCCGGGCACAAACTTTCCATGGATCGTATTGTGGCTGGTTGTTGCAGCATCTGTTTTCACCATCTATTTCGGCTTTATCCAGATCAAAGCTTTTGGTCATGCCATTTCGCTGGTCAAAGGCGACTATTCCGACCCTGACGACGCGGGCGAGGTTAGCCATTTCCAAGCCCTTACAACGGCGCTTTCGGGGACGGTCGGGCTTGGTAACATCGCGGGGGTTGCTGTGGCGGTCGGGATCGGCGGGCCGGGGGCCACGTTCTGGATGATCCTTGCGGGCCTTTTGGGCATGGCGTCAAAGTTCACCGAATGTACGCTGGGCGTGAAATACCGCAATGAATACCCTGACGGCACCGTGTCCGGTGGTCCGATGTATTACATGACAAAGGGCTTTAAAGAACGTGGCCTGCCAATGGGCGGTTTTCTGGCAGTCGTCTTTTCGATCTTTACCATCGGTGGCGCGTTGGGCGGCGGCAACATGTTCCAGGCCAATCAGGCACATGCGCAAATATCCGGTATCGTCGGGGATTTCCCCGGTTGGATCACGGGCATCATCTTTGCTGTGCTGGTTTTCGCGGTCATCGTGGGCGGCATCAAATCCATCGCACAGGTGACAGAAAAGGTCGTACCGTTCATGGGCATTCTTTATGTTCTTGCCGCGCTCGTGATTTTGATTGTCGAATATGACAAAATCGGCTGGGCCTTTGGCCAGATCTTTGAGGGCGCATTCAGCGGTCTTGGCGTTGCCGGTGGTCTTGTCGGGGCATTGATTCAAGGCTTCAAACGGGCTGCGTTCTCGAACGAGGCGGGCGTTGGGTCGGCTGCGATTGCACACTCTGCTGTGCGCACCAAGGAACCTGTGACCGAAGGCGTCGTGTCGTTGCTTGAACCGTTCATCGATACGGTTGTGATCTGTACCATGACCGCTTTGGTCATCACGATATCTGGCGTTTTGGTGATGGATCCCGCAACCGGTCAGTTCATCCTGAACGAGGCAGGCACGTCGATCATGACTGTTGACGGGTCAAGCGGTGTGCAGCTTACATCGGCGGCCTTTGCAACCGGCTTTAGCTGGTTCCCCTATGTGCTGGCAATCGCGGTCATCCTGTTCGCGTTCTCGACGATGATCAGTTGGTCCTACTATGGTCTCAAGGCGTGGACCTATCTGGTGGGCGAAGGCAAAACCAAAGAGATCGTGTTCAAGGTGATCTTTTGTTTTTTCATTATTGTGGGGGCAGCTGCCAATTTGGGCGCGGTCATCGATTTCTCTGACGCGATGATTTTTGCTATGGCGGTTGTGAACATCACGGCGCTGTACTTCTTGATGCCGATCGTCAAACGCGAGATGAAAAGCTATTTCAGCCGGTTGGAATCGGGTGAGTTGAAGAAGTTCGTCGATTAATCAACGGCGAACGTGATTGACAAAGGGGGCAAGAGCCTCTCCTTTCGGCCCCTGATACATTTCGGGGGCCGTTTTTGTGGGCTATCCATTACCATATGCGGCACCGGGACAGGTGATCGGCCTTTTGGGCGGCTCTTTTGATCCGGCCCATGCGGGGCATGCGCACATCACCCGCGAGGCGCTAAAGCGGTTCGGGTTGGACCGTGTGTGGTGGATGGTCAGCCCCGGCAACCCTTTGAAAGCGCACGGTCCGGCCCCTTTGGATCAACGCATGGCGCGGGCGCGCGCCGTGATGCAGCACCCTCGCGTGGACGTTACGGATATCGAGGCGCAGCTTGGCACGCGGTATACGGCGCAAACCTTGGTTGCCTTGCGGGCTCGCTATCCTGCGGTCCGGTTCGTGTGGTTGATGGGGGCTGATAATTTGGCGCAGTTGCATCTGTGGCAGGACTGGCGGCAGATCGTCGAAACCGTGCCGATTGGTGTGCTGGCCCGCCCCGGACAGCGTATTTCAGCACGCATGAGCCGCGCCGCGACGCTTTATGCGCCTTATCGTATTGCAGGGCGGCACAGTCAGCTTTTGGCGCGCGCGCGGGCCCCGGCATGGTGTTTCGTGAATGTGCCGATGATGGATGTCAGTTCAAGTGCGATCCGCGCGTCGGGCAAGTGGTCATCGTAACCGGGTCGAGATGATCCCCGCGCCTAGAATAACGGCCAGCCCGACCCAAGTCAGCATATCGGGCAAGGCCCCAAACAGCAGCCAGCCAAGGGCGACCGCAGACAGCAGTTGAAAATAGATCATCGGCGCGATTCTGGTCGCAGGGGCCAGCCTGTAGGCAAAGAGCATCAGCAGATTGCCCAACATCGAACAGATGGCGCTGGTGGCCGTCAGGGCGGCGACCGGCATGGTGAAGTCGGGCAGGTGCAACAGGCCAAGCGGCAGCAACAGCGCGGTACTGATGATGAGTTGGCTAAAGGCCAATGCCAGAGGTGGTGCGAGGTCCGACAGCCAGCGCGACATCGTCAGGAAGATGCCATAAAACGTGCCCGCTGCAAGCGCCCACAAAAGGCCGGCGCTGACGCCAATGCCGGGGCGGACGACCAGCACTACGCCTAAGAAGCCGATC
>NZ_JBFEKM010000225.1:0-4870 GCF_041552635.1 Sulfitobacter sp. | reverse complement strand
CGAAATTCCGCAAGCAGCACAAAGGCAAAATCAAGGGTCTTGCAAAGGGCGGGTCTGACCTGAACTTTGGCACCTTTGGCCTGAAGGCTCTGGAGCCTGAGCGTGTAACCGCGCGTCAGATCGAAGCTGCACGTCGTGCCATGACGCGTCACATGAAGCGTCAAGGCCGTGTCTGGATCCGTATTTTTCCGGATCTGCCAGTCACATCGAAGCCTACCGAAGTCCGTATGGGTAAAGGTAAAGGTTCCGTTGATTACTGGGCATGCCGGGTTAAGCCGGGCCGCGTAATGTTCGAAATCGACGGCGTCGGCGAAGCCATCGCACACGAGGCCCTGCGCCTTGCTGCGATGAAGCTGCCAATCAAAACACGGGTCGTGGTCCGCGAGGACTGGTAAGAACGTGGGTTTCACCCACCCTACATAGGGTGGGTGAAACTCACATATGTCGTACCGATAAAAAGGCCCCTGCTGAGTGATCAGCGGGGGCCTTTTTTCTGCGGCACAGATAAATTATGTGCAAAGTTCGCTTAAGAGGGGACGGAGAAAGCCGGACTTCTTTCGCGCGAGAACTGATTTAATCTCTGTGGGGATTTCTGTTTAGCGCCAATGCCCGTAGAATTTGAGCTTTCTACGGATACCGTCAGGTTCAAGATGCCGATACTTACCTTTTGAATATCTTCCCCCATCTAAGGCTAGCCCGCTTCTGATGATTTCGGCTCCGATATCTGTGCCATCTGGTAAATAGCATGTGCCAACTAATCTGTCGTAAGAAGTTTCCCCAGTAAGTTCGACGCGTATTGCTTGGCCTTTGCACAAGCGAACCATTTCCCACTTTGATTTTTGACCCCAAGGTTGATCAAGCTCAGGGGCGTCGATGCCGGCCAGTCGGACTTTGATCTTACTGACGACGATGGTGTCTCCGTCTATTACGTAGGCTTTCCCAAGAAGTTCCATTGATGAAGGAATAGGCGGTGGCGGTGCGTGATCGACCCTTGAGGGAATCTTTTTTCCCGCAGTTGTTGCGGAAATCGGTTTCGGAGGAGCAGACGCGTAAGACTGCCGCTGTCGTGGGGCGACATCGCGAGAGATCGGTGTAGGGGTGGTGCGATGCCCTGTCTCTTCTGAATTGTAATCTTTGGGTTTATTCGTCCAAGTCACCACGCAATAAAGTGCGATCACTATGAAAAGAAGAATAAGTACATCAAAACCAGTCATCGAAGAACGCCATGTAATTATAAAATCAATGACATGAAGTTGGCGCAACTTACGAGTGAAAGCAAACGGCAAATTGTTGTTTGTGCGTGTAGTTGGAGCGGATCTAAGGCTGTGGCGGGCATTCCAATTCCTATAACTTGGTACTACACTTGCTAAAGAAAGAACGCTCCCCACACAAAGGTTCGCCCCCATGAAACACGTCCCCAAGCCCACCACCGACGAAGACCTCATCCAGCAGTTCCTCAACAAAGGTGGCACCATCAAAAAAGGCAAGACCAAGCCGATGCCGGATGATCTTGGCCTTTCCAACAATCAGTGGGGTAACAAGTTGACCAAAGAAGAGAAAGCCGCGGTCAAGGAGCAGGAAGAAGCACGTAAGGCGGTTAAGCCCAAGCGTAGTTGAACGACACCGAGATGCGGTCTTCTTCGGCCATGTTCATCGGAACTTCGTGGCGCAGCCAGCTTTCCCAAAGCAGAACATCGCCGACAACCGGCTTGGCATAGACGAACTGGCGCAATTCCTGGGGGGCATCCTTTAGGCGACCGGGGGCTGCCATCATCATCGGCAGGCGCGGATCTTCAAGCTTTAGCGCGCTCGTGCCTTCGGGCATTGCGACATAGGTTGTTCCCGATATCACCGAATGCGGATGGATATGCGCGGTGTGAATGCCGCCCTCGGGCAGGATGTTGATCCAGATATCTTCCAGCTTTAACTTGCGACCGTCCAGATCAAACGCCAGATCCGTCGCGAAGGCTTTGACATGTTTATCCAGCGCTTTTTTCACCGTCTTGAAGATCGGGAAGCGCCACGGCAGGTCGGTCAAAGACGCATAGCTGGTGTAGCCGGGGAAATCGTTCTGATCGCACCATTCCTGACCTGCCTCGTCATCCTCGGCGATAGAAAGGCACGCGGCCTCAAGCTCGACGGGGTCAACGGGTTTGCCGTGCTCGGACAAGGGGGCGCGGTACAGGCGGGTGACGAAAAGGGAATCTATTTGTGACATGAGGCATCTCTTACATGAGGTGGGGCAGAGTGGCGATAGGTTTTGCGCAAAGGTTGCTTGCCAAGCGCCTGTAACGGCTATATGGGAACCTCTCACATGAACTCCACCAGAATCATGGTCACCCATAAGGGGCCACCTGGTGATGTCGAAAGGAACAGGCGATGAACGCCAAGGAACTACACGACAAGACGCCGGATCAACTCCGTGACGAACTTGTTAACCTGAAAAAAGAATCCTTCAACCTGCGTTTTCAGCAAGCCACAGGCCAACTTGAAAATCCCGCACGTTTGAAGACCGTCAAGCGTGACGTCGCACGTGTTAAAACCATTCTGAACCAGAAAGCCGCAACTGCGGCGTCTGCTGAATAATAGGAGCCTGAGAGTATGCCCAAACGTATCCTGACAGGCACCGTGACAAGCGATGCCAACGAGCAGACCGTAACCGTATCCGTAGAGCGTCGCTTTACGCACCCGGTTCTGAAGAAAACCATCCGTAAGTCCAAAAAATACCGGGCTCACGATGAGAACAACACATTCAAAGTGGGCGACAGCGTTCGCATCATCGAATGTGCACCACGATCGAAAACCAAGCGTTGGGAAGTGCTGCAAGCCGCCGAGGCATAAAGCACTAAAGGTTCTGGCGCGCGGCCCTTGTTTTCCTTGACTCTGGGGACGGCAGGGGCCAAACGCACGAACGTGATGTCCATTACGGGCAGCCCAATATAATCGAAACCCTGGGGAACGGGCACGCATCGCCCCCCAGAAGGTCGGGAGAAACCAAATGATCCAGATGCAGACCAACCTGGATGTTGCTGACAACAGCGGCGCTCGCCGCGTTCAGTGCATCAAGGTACTGGGTGGTTCCAAGCGTAAATACGCATCCGTCGGCGACATTATTGTCGTGTCGGTTAAGGAAGCCATCCCTCGCGGTCGTGTGAAAAAGGGTGACGTGCGTAAAGCCGTCGTCGTTCGCACTGCCAAAGAAGTACGTCGTGACGATGGCACAGCCATTCGCTTTGATCGTAACGCCGCCGTCATCCTGAACAACAACAACGAGCCCGTAGGTACACGTATCTTTGGACCGGTTGTTCGCGAACTGCGTGCGAAAAACTTCATGAAAATTATCTCGCTTGCGCCGGAGGTGCTGTAATGGCTGCTAAACTTCGCAAAGGTGACAAAGTTATCGTGCTGGCTGGCAAGGATAAAGGCAAGACGGGCGACATCGCTTCCGTTGACCCAAAATCCAACAAAGCCATCGTTTCCGGTATCAACATGGCAATCCGCGCCACGCGTCAGTCCCAGACGTCGCAGGGCGGTCGTATTCCAAAGGCGATGCCAATCGATCTGAGCAACCTGTCGCTTGTTGATGCCAATGGCAAAGCAACGCGCGTGGGCTTCAAGATCGAAGGCGACAAGAAAGTGCGTTTCGCAAAAACCACGGGGGACGTGATCGATGCTTGATACTGCAAACTACACACCCCGCCTGAAGGGCGTCTATAACGACACCATCCGGGCCGCGATGAAAGAAGAATTTGGCTATACCAACGGGATGCAGATCCCGCGGTTGGACAAAATCGTTCTGAACATCGGTTGTGGCGCTGAAGCTGTTCGTGACAGCAAGAAAGCCAAATCAGCTCAGGAAGACCTGACAACGATTGCTGGCCAAAAAGCTATGACCACAATGGCCAAGAAATCCATCGCGGGTTTCCGCGTTCGGGAAGACATGCCTTTGGGTGCGAAAGTTACCCTGCGTGGCGACCGGATGTATGAATTCCTTGATCGTCTGATCACGATAGCAATGCCTCGTATCCGCGACTTCCGCGGCATCAACGGCAAAAGCTTTGACGGCCGTGGCAACTATGCCATGGGCTTGAAAGAGCACATCGTGTTCCCTGAAATCGACTTTGATAAAGTTGATGAAAACTGGGGAATGGACATCGTGATCGCCACCACGGCGAAAACCGACGCTGAAGCGAAGGCACTGTTGAAAGCGTTCAACATGCCCTTCACATCGTAAGCGCGGGAAGGATTAGATATGGCTAAGAAATCCATGATACAGCGTGAAAAGAAGCGCGAAGCATTGGTGAAGAAGTTTGCAGCCAAGCGTGCTGCACTTAAGGCAATCGTAAGCGACCAAGAAAAGCCAATGGAAGAGCGTTTTCGCGCGTCTTTGGCTTTGGCAAAGCTGCCACGCAACTCCAGCGCTGTGCGTTTGCACAACCGTTGCCAGCTGACTGGCCGTCCGCATGCTTACTATCGCAAACTGAAAATTTCGCGGATCGCGTTGCGGGATCTTGGCTCAAGCGGCCAAATCCCCGGCATGGTCAAGTCGAGCTGGTAAGGAGCGCATCAGATGAACGATCCTATCGCAGATATGCTGACACGCATCCGTAACTCTTCGATGCGCGGCAAATCCACAGTCATGACCCCAGCTTCCAAGCTGCGTGCATGGGTATTGGACGTGCTCGCAGACGAGGGCTACATCCGTGGTTACGAAAAGATGACAGGCGCCGATGGCCACCCTGCAATCGAAATCAGCCTCAAATATTACGAGGGCGAACCTGTTATTCGCGAATTGAAGCGGGTTTCCAAACCCGGTCGTCGCGTCTACATGGGCGTCAATGACATTCCCGTTGTCCGTCAGGGCCTTGGT
>NZ_JBFEKM010000224.1:0-4892 GCF_041552635.1 Sulfitobacter sp. | reverse complement strand
CTTGGGCCAAATTGCTATGGTTTCATCAATGCGCTCGACGGGGCGCTGTTGTGGCCTGACCAGCATGGGTGCAGTCGCGTCGAGACTGGGGTCGCTATTCTGACGCAGTCATCCAACATTGCGATCAACCTGACCATGCAGCGGCGCGGTGTGCCGATCGCCTATATGGTGACTTGCGGAAACATGGCGCAGACCCAGCAGGCCGAAATTGCATTGGCGTTGCTTGACGATCCAAGGGTCACTGCCATTGGCCTTCATATCGAAGGGTTTTCCGACCTCGGGCTTTGGCATGAATTGGCGCTAAAGTCGGCAGCACAAAATATCCCTCTCGTCGCGCTCAAGGTTGGTGCTTCTGATCAAGCGCAGCAGGCAACCGTGTCTCATACTGCGTCGCTTGCGGGCGGGGATGCGGGGGCCGCGGCCTTGCTGGCAAGGCTGGGGATCGCGCGGCTCCATGATCTGCCGAGCTTTTTGGAAACGCTAAAGCTCTTGCACAGCCAAGGACGGTTGCCGTCAAGCGCGCTGTCATCGGTAAGCTGCTCGGGCGGCGAGGCAAGTTTGGCTGCCGATACGGCCCATGGTCGCAAGGTTGATTTCCCTGCGCTGACAGATGCGCAAAGCCATGCCTTGAGGGATGCGCTTGGCCCCATGGTCGCGCTGTCCAATCCGCTGGATTACAACACTTATGTCTGGCGGGATGTTGAAAAGATGACCGCCGCCTGGTTGCCGATGGCGGCAGATCATATTGGCCTGACGCTGTTAATCGTCGATTACCCGCATACCGATGCCAGTGATTGGGAATGTGCGACGCAGGCGGCGCTGAATCTGCACGCATTGTCGGGCAGGCCTGTGGCTGTGGTTGCAACCCTGCCCGAACTGATGCCGCAAGATGTTATCGGCCGTTTGCTTGCCGGTGGGGTAACACCGATCTGCGGTCTGACAGAGGCCATCTTGGCGGCCGAGGCTGCGGCGTTTGATCTGGCTCCCGATCCGGTGCCTTCGCTGCCTCCGGGCCCCGAACGCGAGGCGTATCTGATGACCGAGGCAGACGCCAAGGCCGCGCTGCATCACTTTGGATTGCGCGTCCCGCAGGGTGCGGTGGCACAAACGCCCACAGTCGCCGCGCGGCTGGCGTTGTCCTTTGGCAGCGCCGTCGTCCTGAAGGGGCTGGGCTTTGCGCATAAATCCGAAGCGGGGGCGGTGGCCATCGGGTTGCAGGCGCATCAGGTCGAAGCAGCGGCCAGCGCAATGCAGGCGGGCAGTTTTCTGGTTGAAGAAATGATCACCGACCCTGTGGCCGAACTGTTGATCGGTGTGACCCGCGACCCGGCGCACGGATTTTTGCTGACCCTTGGGGCTGGCGGTGTCCTGACCGAACTTTGGCAAGATACCACGTCGCTGTTGCTGCCCGTGACGGCTATGCAAATCGGTGATGCGTTGCAGGCCTTGCGCATTGCGCCGCTTTTGAACGGCTATCGCGGCAAATCGGGTGCCGATATCCCTGCCATCATCGCCGCGATCATGTCGGTGCAGGCTTATGTGATTGCCCATCAGGACACGATCAGCGAAGTTGAGATCAATCCGCTGATCTGCACCACAAGCGCGGCGATAGCCGTGGATGCGCTGATCCGCAAAGCGTAAAAGGAATAGCCCAATGAGTGTCATTAAAACCCAAACCGACGGTAGCATCCTGCTGGTCACGCTGGACCGCCCCAAGGCCAATGCAATTGATCTGGAAACCTCAAGGCTGATGGGCGAGGTGTTTCGCGACTTTCGCGACAATCGCGATTTGCGCGTGGCGATCATCACCGGGGCCGGCCCCAAATTTTTCTGCCCCGGTTGGGATCTGAAGGCGGCCGCTGGCGGGGATGCCGTCGATGGCGATTACGGCGTAGGCGGTTTTGGCGGATTGCAAGAATTGCGTGGCATGAACAAGCCGGTGATTGCCGCCGTAAACGGCATTGCCTGCGGCGGCGGGCTGGAACTGGCGTTGAGCGCCGACATGATCCTTGCTGCGGACCACGCGACATTTGCCTTGCCCGAAATCCGGTCTGGCACCGTTGCCGACGCTGCCAGCATCAAGCTGCCCAAGCGTATTCCCTATCACATTGCGATGGAGCTGTTGCTGACAGGCCGTTGGTTTGATGCAAACGAGGCGAAAGGTTGGGGGCTGGTCAATGAAGTCATTCCCGCAGATCAGTTGATGGATCGTGCTTGGGAACTGGCGCGATTGCTCGCCTCTGGCCCGCCGTTGGTTTATGCCGCGATCAAGGAAATTGTGCGCGATGCCGAGGATTCGAAATTTCAGGATGCGATGAACCGGATCACAGGCAGGCAATTGGCGTCGATCGACACGCTGTATTCATCCGAAGACCAGATGGAGGGGGCACGCGCCTTTACCGAAAAACGCGACCCCGTCTGGAAGGGCAAATAGCAGCCTTATTTCTAAACAAGGCGGCGCTTGGGCTAACTGAGGGTCGCGCATCCAAAAGCAGGCGGCCCTGATGAAAATTATGTTTGTGCACCAGAATATGCCCGGTCAGTACCGCGAACTGGTGCAATGGCTGGCGGACACCGGCGAACATCAAATTTATTTCCTGACCCAACGGCAGAAACCGCCCAGCTTTAAGGGTGTCGAGACCCGGATTTACAAAAGCCATCACAAGCCCGCCAAGGATGCGTACGGTCTGTCCAAAAATTGGGAGGAATCCGCGGGCAACGGTCTTGGGGCCGCCCGCGCCGCCAAGTTGATCGAAAAGACCGAAGGTTTTAAGCCCGATATCGTGGTGGGCCATGTGGGTTGGGGCGAGCTGACATTCTTCAAAGAGGTTTGGAAAGACGTCCCGATCATCGGCTTTTTCGAATATTACTACAGCGACAGCGGCGGTCCTGTGGGGTTTGACCCCGAAGAACCGGTGTCCGAGAATACGCCGTTCTTGCTGCACGCGCGCAACGCCGTGCCGCTTGCCAATATCGAAACCGTCGATGTGGGACTAAGTCCGACCTTTTGGCAGCGCGACCGCTTTCCCGAAAGCTTTCACGACAAGCTTTATGTCTGCCACGACGGGATCCGGACGGATCAGTTGAAACCGAAGCCCGATGTGCAGTTGAAGCTGGGGCGCATGGACCGTGCCCTGACCCGCGACGATGAAATTGTCACCTATGTCACGCGCAACCTTGAACGTACCCGCGGCTTTCATGTGTTTATGCGCGCCTTGCCGAAACTGCTGCGCGAACGGCCTAATGCGCGGGTGTTGGTGCTGGGGGGCAATGACACGTCCTATGGCGGCAAAAGCAAACATCCCGGTGGTCTGCGCGCCGAAATGGAAGCCGAAGTCGGCAAGGATGTAGACTGGAGCCGCGTGCATTTTCTGGGCAAGCTGCCCTACGAGGATTACCAGAAGATTATCCAGATCAGCCGCTGTCATTTGTATCTGACGATGCCCTTTGTGCTGTCATGGTCGCTGCTGGAATCAATGGCGATGGAGGCAACGATTGTCGCCTCTGATGTGGCCCCCGTCCGCGAGGCGATCACTCATAACGAGACAGGTTTGCTGTTTGATTTCTTCGATCCTGAAGCTTTGGCAGATCAGGTGATTGATGTGCTGGCCACGCCCGCGAAATATGCCCATCTTGGCCCTGCTGCGCGCCAACATGTGGTCAAGACGTACGATTTCCTGACCAAATGCCTGCCTGAACATATCGCCCAGATGAACGATCTGGTGCCAGCGGACAAGCGGATCAAGCTGCCGCTGGACATGGGCTGAATCGTGGACAAGACGCTTCTTTCCATCGGTCACGGGTATAGTGCGCAGGCCTTGGCCGCGCGGTTGATCCCGCAGGGTTGGCATATCTTGGGCACGACGCGTAGCGCCGACAAGGCCGCTGAGATTGCGGCGACCGGTGTTGCACCCGTCATTTGGCCCGGTGCCGATCTTGGTGCTTTGATCGCGGAAATTCCGCATATCCTAGTCTCTGCCGGGCCGGGGCGGGACGGTGATCCGGTGCTGAATGCGGTTGAGGATGACATCGCCCGCGCCGCGCCGCATGTGCGTTGGCTTGGCTATCTGTCCACCACGGGCGTTTACGGCGATCATGGTGGCGATTGGGTGGATGAAGACACGCCGCTTACCCCGTCTACCAAGCGCGGTCAGGCCCGCGTCGAGGCCGAGGCGCGTTGGCAGGCGATCCCTGATCTGCCGCTGCATATCTTTCGGCTGGCGGGCATTTACGGCCCCGGTCGCGGCCCCTTTGCCAAGGTCCGCGCTGGCACAGCGCGGCGGATCATCAAAGACGGTCAGGTGTTTTCGCGCATCCATGTCGCAGATATCGCGCAGGCGCTTGATCTGTCGCTGCACAGTCCCGACCCCGGCGCGATCTATAACCTGTGCGACGATGATCCGGCCCCGCCGCAAGACGTGATTGCCCATGCCGCCGAATTGCTGGGCCTGCCGGTGCCCCCTGCCATTGCCTTTGAAGATGCGGACATGACCCCGATGGCACGCAGCTTTTATGCCGAAAGCAAAAAGGTTCGGAACGATCGCATCAAGCAGGCATTGGGGTGGAAGCCAATCTTTCCGACTTATCGCGCCGGGTTGGCGGCCATGGCGACCTCGGAAAGCTGACACTTTTTGCCCATTAACCATTTGCAAGACTGGTTGGCGCACGCGGCTAAGGTTTCGTTACCCCAGATAGGCGCGCAGTTCCGGTGGTGGATTATCCATCAACGCGGCTGCCGGTTGGGGTGCTTTGGCCTGACCGTTTGCGACAAAGATCACCTGATCCGCGATGCGCCGCACGTCTTCGGGGGCGTGGGTCACCATGATCAGGCTGGCGCGGGTTTCGGTCACTAGTTCATGCACCAGATCCAGCATTTCGTTGCGCAACGCGGG
>NZ_JBFEKM010000223.1:0-4901 GCF_041552635.1 Sulfitobacter sp. | reverse complement strand
GCGCCCAGCCACAACACCCCCGGCGCGATGGTGGACAGCAATTCCGATTGCGGCCCCACGCTGAACGGGACCAGCACCGTCACGATCAAAAAGAACGCCAGCCCAAGGCCAAAGCCCCCGCCAGCCCGAAAGGCCAGCATCAGGTCGCGGCGCAGCAAGGCGATCACAAGAAGGCCTCGTCACTGGCACCGCTGCGCGTGTCTGCCGTGGCACGGTAGGGGCTGATATCAAAGGTTTTAGCATTCAGGCCAAGATCAATATGTGTCGCAATCAGGGCCATGCCGCCTGCCCCCAAATGCGCGGTGACGGCAGCGGCAAACATCGCCACCGCATCGGCGTCCAGCGACACGGTCGGCTCGTCCAGCACCCAGATCGGACGGCCTGTCACCATCAGACGTGCCAGCCCCAAGCGGCGTTTCTGACCCGCTGACAAGGTACCCGCAAGGCGGCTTTCCAAAGGTCCAAGCTGATACGCATTTAACGCCAAGTCGATATCAGTGCGGCCAAACACCTGCGCCCAGAATTGCAGGTTCTCGGTCACGCTGAGCATCGCCTTGAGCCCATCGGCGTGACCCGCATAGGCGATGGTTTCTTCCGCGCCATCGATCACACCGGACAACGGCTTTTGCAGCCCTGCAATCGTGCGCAGCAGCGTGGTTTTGCCCGCGCCATTCGGCCCGCGCAGGATCAACGCCTCGCCAGGGGCGACGCTAAATGACACCGCGCTAAGCACCGGCACGCCACCGCGCGCAACGGCGAGATCATGGATCGAGAGCGTCATGTCAGACGGGGATCATCGCAAGGGCAATACGGCGGCCTTCGCTGAGCAAAACGTTATAGGTTCGCGAGGCCGCAGGCGATGACATAACCTCAAGCCCAAGGCCCGCATCTTCTAATTGGCGGCGCAAGTCGGCGGGCAAATGCGCGATGTCAGCCCCAGTGCCGATAAACAGGATGTCGATCTTGCCCGCCAGCGCCAGCAGCGCATCTGCGTCATCATAGCCAGCCCAAGACAGCGTTCCCATCGGGCCTGCGATCACCGGACCGTGCACGACTTCTCCGCCGATGCGGAAAAAACCGGGTCCATAGCCTTCGACGGGTTTGGCATCGGTGAAAACGACTTCGTTCAAGCGCATCAGGTTATCCTTTCCACAGCGGCAAGCCAGCTATAGCCGAAAGCGCAATAACAATATAGGCCACCGTGCGGAAAACACGTTCGGATTGCGGGTCAAAAAGCCGCGCCCCGATGATATTGGCCAGCACGTTCGGGATGCCCATCATCAGGCCCAAGGCAACGACCGGCCAAACCAGCAGCCCCGCGCCCCACAGCATCGCGAAAAGCAGCAGATCGATGCCCACCAGATACAGCAGAAAATTCGCGCGGATCACAGAAATAGGCAGTTTGCTGGCCATATAAAGCATGATGACCGGCGGCCCCGCGATCCCTGCAAAGCCCGTCATGAACCCGCCCAATGCGCCGGTCCCAAGCACGAGCGGCCGGTTCAGGACGCCGCCATAGCGCCAGCCTGTGACCAGCAACGCAAGCAATGCAAAGACCACGCCCGACACAATCCAACCGAACGGTTCAGGCGACATCACCGACAACCCCCAAAGCCTAAGCGGCAGCGCCACGACCACGCCTGCCAGTAGCAAACCGATGTCGCGTTTGGTGCCGATGCGCAATGCCGAAGAAAGGTTTGGTAGCGGGCCCAGCAATTCTGCTGCCGCCAGAAAAATAACCGCTTGCACAGGGGTCAACACGGATGCAGCCACCGGCATGATGATCATCGCGCTGCCAAATCCGGCAAAGCCGCGCACAAGCCCTGCGACGATAACGCTTGCCAACAGCCAGATCAGACCTGCGTCTGAACCGGCTGCGGCAAAAATCTCAGGCATCAATGTTGGCGTATTGGCCTGTGTTGGTGTCTTTTTTGGACCAGTCGCGTTTGACCCCAAGGTAAAGCACCACGTTCTTGGCCACATAGACCGAAGAATAGGTCCCGACGATCACGCCCCACGTAATGGCAAAAACAAATCCACGGATCACGTCACCGCCCAGAACCAGCAGAGCAATCAACGCCAACAGCGTGGTGCCCGACGTCATCAACGTCCGGCTCAGCGTTTCGTTTACGCTTAGGTTCATGATATCGCGCAACGGCATCTTTTTGTATTTGCGCAGGTTTTCACGCAACCGGTCAAAGATCACCACAGTATCGTTGATCGAATAGCCGATGATCGTCAGGATCGCAGCGATGACCGGCAAGTCAAAGCGGATTTGCAGGATCGAAAAAAGTCCGATTGTCAGGATCACATCATGAAACAACGCGGCGACCGCCCCGACAGAGAACTGCCATTCGAACCGCAGCCAAATATAGATCAGGATCGCGCCAAGGGATGCAGCCACAGCCAGCAGGGCAGTCTGGATCAGCTCTCCGGATACTTTGGGGCCAACGGATTCAACCGAGGTAAAGATGATGTTCGGCGCGATGGTTTTCAGCGCCGTTTCAACATTCGCGATCATCTCGGGGGTCGCTGCTTCTTCGCCTTCTTGCGCCTGAATACGGACCATCGCGACGTGTTTAGACCCGTCACTGGTGGGGTCAAACACCTCTGAAATTGTGATGTCGCCCAATTCAAGCGGGGCCAGCGCAGTGCGGTAGGCCGCCACATCGACAACTGTGTCGCTTTGGGCGCGCAGGGTCGTGCCCCCGCGGAAGTCGATGCCATAGTTCAACCCCATGGTGAACCAGACCGCCAAGGCCAGCACGACCGCGACGCAAGACGCGCCAAAGGTCAGTTTGGCATGTTTGAAGAAATCGATGTTCGTATTGTCGGGAACCAGTTTCAGGCGGATCATATCAGCCTCCTATACCGTGATGGTCTTGGGGCGGCGGCGTTCAAACCAGAAGACCACCATCAGACGTGTGACGAAATATGCCGTAAAGACCGACGTGACGATACCGATCCCCAAGGTCACCGCAAATCCGCGCACAGGGCCGGAACCAAGCACGAAAAGGATGATGGCGATGATAAAGGTGGTAATGTTGGCATCCAGAATGGCGCTGAGCGCACGTTCATAGCCCAAGCTGATCGCGCGGGCGGGGCCCTTTGCGGTCTTCAACTCTTCCTTGATACGCTCAAAGATCAGCACATTGGCGTCCACCGCCATGCCGACGGTCAAAACGATGCCCGCGATGCCCGGCAATGTCAGGGTGGCCCCGATCAGGCTAAGCAGACCAAAGATCATACCGACATTCACGATCAATGCGATATTGGCAAAAAAGCCGAACAAGCCATAGGTCGCCCACATGAAAAACAGCACGGCGGCAAAGGCCACCGTCGTGGCGATCTTGCCCGCATCAATGCTGTCTTGGCCCAATTCCGGCCCGATGGTGCGTTCTTCGACAAAGGTCAGCCCAGCAGGCAAGGCCCCTGCCCGCAACAGCACGGCCAGATTGGTTGATTCCTCGACAGAAAAGTTTCCGGTAATGATGCCCGACCCGCCGGGAATGGCGCTTTGGATGGTGGGCGCGCTGATCACAGCATCGTCCAGAACAATCGCAAAGGGCGCACCGATGTTTTCAGCCGTATAGGTGCCGAATTTCCGCGCACCTGTGGTGTCAAAGCGAAAGCTGACCGCAGGCCGCCCGTTCTGGTCAAAGCTAGGCTGCGCATCAACCAGTTCTTCGCCTGTCACAACCGGAGCCGTTTCAATGATGTAGAACACGCCGGGCGCTTCGGCATCGGGCAACAGCGAATTACCCAGACCGGGGGCGGCACTGGCATCCGCGCCACGGTTCACAACAGGGTTGAAAGTCAGCTGCGCCGTGGTGCCGATGATGGCCTTCAGCTCGGATGCCGACCCGATACCGGGCACCTGGATCAGGATACGGTCCGACCCCTGACGCTGGATCGTGGGTTCACGTGTCCCGACCTCGTCGATACGGCGGCGGATAATTTCCAGCGATTGCTGCATGGTGCGTTCGTCGGTCGCCTGCTTTTCGGCATCCGACAACGTTAGCGTCAGGATGTCCGTATCGCCACTGACGACGATGTCATTCGACCCCGCCCCTGTCAGCGTCTGGACGGGCCGTGCAAGACCGCGCGCGACCTCAAGGGCCTGCGCCATTTTGCCTGCATCGTCGATCCGCACGCGCAACTCCCCCTCGGGCGCTTCGACACGGCGCACCGGCGTCAGCGACCGCAAGGCATCACGCACCTCTGGCCATGTCGCCTCCATCCGGTTTGCGTAAACATCGGCGACATTAACTTCGGCCAGCAGATGCGCACCGCCGCGCAGGTCAAGGCCAAGGTTCACCAGCCGTTCGGGCAACCATTCCGGCCAAAGTGCTGCTTGCGCTTCAAGTTCGGGCGTTGACCCGGCCACTTCAATCGCCTTGAGCGCATCATTATGCTGCTCGACGGGGCCGTAAAACGCATTCGGCAGCGCCAGATACAGGCCAGCCACACAGGTGAGGATGATCAACACCCGTTTCCACAGATCAATCTGAAGCATGGCTTAAGCCCTTCTTAACGCTGCCGTATTGGCAGTTTACTTGGCAGGTTCGGTTCTTGTCACGACAGTCGCGATGGTCGACTGCACAACGCGTACTTTGACGTTGTCGGCCAGTTCAACCTCAAGCTCGCCGTCGTCTTTCACCTTGACGACCTTGCCGATCAGCCCGCCTTGGGTCACGACCTGATCGCCACGCTTCAGACCATCGACCATGGCTTTATGTTCTTTGACCTTCTTCTGCTGAGGGCGGATAAGCAGAAAATACATGATCGCGAAGATCAGAATAAGGGGCACGAATTGTTGAATGCCTTGCATGGGGATCGTCCTTTTTATGGGGGCGCAAACCACACTTGGCCTGCCTTCGAAGTTTGGCGGAACCTAGGGT
>NZ_JBFEKM010000222.1:0-4957 GCF_041552635.1 Sulfitobacter sp. | reverse complement strand
TGCCGGGGCGTTCCCGCAGCAATACGAACTGTCGGAATTTCAGACCCTTGCAAACTGTACCCTCGGGATGTCCGAAAACCCTACCATTGCAGCGCTGAACGGGCGGATTCGCGGCAACCCTGAAATGCCCGCTTTGGCCGATCGCATGCCGTCCGAGCCGCTGGTGGTCGCCCCATATGACAAGATCGGCAGCTATGGCGGCACGTTCAACGCGCTGTCCAACGCAACCGAGGCGGGCACATCCGATTTCATGTCTGTGCGTCACGTCAATCTGGTGCGCTATGCGGATGATTTGACCACCATCGTGCCCAATGTCGCGAAAAGCTGGTCGTGGAATGACGACTATACGCAGCTGACATTTGTACTGCGTGAAGGCCATAAATGGTCTGATGGCCAGCCCTTTGGTGCCGAGGATGTAGAGTTCTGGTACGAGAACCTTGCCCTTGATCCAAATGTAATCGAAAGCCCCAAGGATTATGTCTTGGCTGGTGGCGAGGCGATGACTGTCGATGTCATCGACGCGCAGACCGTGCGGTTCAACATGCCGTCGCCCAAGCCCGGTTTCCTTGCGCATTTCGCCAACCACTATGCCCAAGGTTTCCAGCCCAAGCATTTCCTTGGCCAGTATCATCCTGCGATCAACCCCGATGCCGACACATTGGCGCAATCTTTGGGGTTCGAAAATGGTTATGACCTGATCAAAGCCTATTATGGCAGCTCTGACTGGATGGACACGCCAACACCGATGCTGGCCCACCCGGACAAGGTCGCCAATCTACCCCTTGATGCGGCACCGACGCTGGAAAGCCACATCGTTATCTCGGAAACTACCGAGGGGCGCCAATTTGTCGCCAACCCCTACTTCTACATGGTCGATACTGCGGGCCACCAACTGCCCTACATCAACGAAATGGACGAAATTTTTGTCGGTGAAAGCGAAGTGCGTCTGCTGAAACTGGTCAACGGCGAAGTGGATTACAAAGCGCAAGCCTTGCAAATCGACTATGTACCGCTGCTGATGGAAAGCCAGGAAAAAGGCAGCTTTGTCGTTGATCTGAAACCTGACATCACGATGCCGACGTTTGCGTTTAACGTAACATCCGAAGATCTGGAAAAGCGCAAAGTCTTTGGTGATCTAAAGTTCCGCCAAGCGATGTCCGTCGCGATGAACCGTGACGAAATCAACGAGGTTGCGATGTTCGGTCTGGGCACGCCCCAGCAATATATCGGCTTTTCGCCAACGCCTTCGTTTGTGACACCGGAATGGGAACAGCATTACGCACAGTTCGACCCTGAAATGGCCAAGTCATTGCTGGATGAAATCGGCGTTGTCGATACAGACGGCGACGGCATGCGCGAATTGCCAAATGGTGATCCGCTGACGCTGAACCTACAGGTTGCCACACAAGGTATTTCGATCAAGATCGTCGAACTTGTCGGTCAAAGCTGGCGCGAAGTGGGCATCAACAACACGGTGAAAGAAGTCACGACCGACGAATACAGGTCGTCGCAATCGTCAAACCAGTTGGACGTGACGATGTTCGAGAAAAGCGTGCCTTTGGCCGTTGTTCTGGGCAATGGGGAAATCTTTATTCCGCCATATGACAACTACTTCAACATGCGCACCGCAATGCTTTGGGGGGAATATGTCGACTCTGATGGCGCTTCCGGTGTGGAACCGCCCGCCTATGCCAAAGAGATGATGGAGGACGTCAAAGCGTTTCAGGCCAC
Organism: Sulfitobacter sp.; assembly: GCF_041552635.1. Taxonomy (GTDB): domain Bacteria; phylum Pseudomonadota; class Alphaproteobacteria; order Rhodobacterales; family Rhodobacteraceae; genus Sulfitobacter. Next base: position 3,226 of record NZ_JBFEKM010000222.1, on the reverse strand, counting down.
GCAAGTCGGTACCCCTGAATCCGACGCTTTGGGGTTGAAATTGGTCGAAAACATGACCGGTAATTTGCTGTTCATCGGTACGGTGAAGGAACAAAAGCCGCTTTATTTTTCGGCAGCTTTGAAAAACGTCACACCGTTCAAAACAGCATCTTACGCCTATTACAGGACATATCCCTACCGTCCATCGCAGTGGTTTCTTGAAGAATAAACCCTGAGTGACCTTTTGTTGCGGGCCGCGCAGGTGGCCCGCAATTCACGACATAAAAGCGAACCCAAACGGGTCGTATTCTTTCACGGGGCGCACATCTAATGGTACAGTTTCTTCGGTTTGCGTTAATCCGCGCCGCACTTGCCCTTTTCACGCTGTGCCTTGTGTCATTCATTGTCTTTTCATTGATGGAGCTGGTGCCGGGTGACTGTGCCGAACGTTATCTTGCCTTCAAAAACAGCCAAGGCGCGCAGATTTCCATCGCTGATATCGAAGCCGAGCGCGTCCGCCTTGGCCTTGACCGCCCCTATCTTGAACGTTGGACAAGCTGGATCTTCAACGCCTTTCAGGGCGAATTCGGCGACAGTTGCATCCTGCGCCTCAACATCAATCAACTTTTGGGCCAAAAAGTCTGGCTGAGCATCGGCATTTGCCTTGGCTCGCTGTTCTTGGCGTATCTTATCGCCATTCCGGTAGGCATCATTGCTGCCACATCGCGCAATCCTTTCCTGAACAACGGTCTGCGTCTGGTCAGCTATCTGGGTCTGGCGTTGCCGAATTTTCTGCTGGCGTTGATGATCATGCTGTTTTCCACGGTGATGTTCGGGAACAGTCTGACGGGGCTATTCTCGCCTGAATTCAGGGACGCGGCATGGGATTGGGCCAAAGTAAAAGATTTCCTTGGCCATGTCTGGCTGCCTGTCTTCATCCTTGGCTGGTCTGCAACCGCCTTTGCGATCCAGACAGTGCGCGCCTTGATGTCGGATGAAATCAGCAAACTTTACGTGACTGCCGCCGCCGCACGCGGTGTGTCAGGACGGCGGCTGTTGATGCGCTATCCAGCGCGCCATGCGCTTAGTCCGATCATCAATTCGCTTGGCTTTGACTTGAACCGTATCTTCAATGAACTGCCTATCGTCGCATTGATCCTGACCCTGACCGAAGCGGGATCGCTGTTGATCGAAGCCTTGGCCCGGTCAAACGATCAACAGCTTGCGGGGGCTATCATCTTTTTCCTGACGGGCAGTATCGTCGCGATCAACTTTATCACCGACATCGCGCTGGCACTGGTCGATCCGCGCATTCGTCGCAGCATATTGGGGTAAATGATATGGCTGAACCCAATTTCTATGACGCCGCCGTGGATCAAACCGCCAAGGACGCCTATTTCACAGCGTCCCAAGGCCAGCTGATCTGGACCCGATTCAAGAAACAGAAGGCGGCAATGGTCGGGGCGTGGGTGCTGGTGATCCTGATCCTGTCCGGCATGTTTGCGCCTTTTTTGACCCCCTACGACCCGACCATTGCCGGCCGCGACAAAGATTACTTGAACGGCGCGCCCACCATCCCGAGCTTTTGCGACGACAATGGCTGTTCGCTGCGCCCCTTTATCTATGCGCTGGAACGTGAACGGTCGGCCAAGACCAATTTCAGGTGGGTCACCACGGTGAATACCGAAAAACGGCAATATGTTCAATTCTTCGTCAAAGGGTCAGAGTATAAATACTTTGGGATGACGTTCGACACCCATCTTTTCGGAATCGACGGCGGATACATCCACCTGTTTGGTACCGATTCCACTGGCAAGGATATCTTTTCGCGTACCTTCCATGCGATCAATACTTCGCTTGCTGTGGGGACGATCGGGGTGTTCATCTCTTTCGTGCTTGCCTTGATTATCGGGGGCATATCCGGGTTCTATGGGGGCTGGATCGACAGCTTTATCCAGATGGTGACGGATGCGGTGCGCACGATCCCCGCCATCCCGCTTTTCATGGCGCTGGCCGCGTTTATTCCAGATACCTGGAGCGCAGAGGAAAGGTTTTTCTTCATCTCGATTATATTGGGCTTCATCGGTTGGCCCACGTTGGCGCGACGGGTGCGCACGCATCTTCTGACCGAAAGAAATCAGGAATACGTGCTGGCCGCCCAGCTTTGCGGTGCCTCAAGCGGACATGTTATTCGCAAGCATCTGCTGCCCAGCTTCACCAGCTATATTATCGTCGATCTGGTGATTTCCTTCCCTTATATGGTGCTGTCTGAAACCGCGCTCAGCTTTATCGGGCTTGGCCTCAAGGATCCGGTGAATTCGCTTGGGGTCATGTTGCAAAACGTGACCAGCGCGGATGTTTTGCTGAATTATCAATGGTATTTCATTCCGGTGATCTTTTTCATCGTGCTTGTCATGGCATTCGTGTTTGTCGGGGACGGTCTGCGCGACGCGGCCGATCCTTATGGGGATACCAAAAAATGAGCCGCCTGATCGACGTTGAAAACCTGACCCTTCAATTCGACACCGACGAAGGCCGTGTCACTGCCGTCGACAACGTATCCTTTAGCCTTGAGGCAGGCGAGGTCATGGGGCTGGTCGGTGAGAGCGGGTCGGGAAAGTCAGTGACGGCCAAGTCCTTGATGAAGCTGAATCCCGGCAATGCGGTCTATGGCCCCGACAGCAAGATCACCTTGCATCTTGAAGACGGCCCTGTTGATGTTTTGTCACTGCAAACCGATCGAGAGATGAAAATCGTGCGCGGTGGGTCGATTTCATTGATCTTCCAAGAACCGATGGCCAGCTTTGCGCCTGCGATTTCTATTGGTGACCAGATGGTGGAACAGTTGTTGATCCACACCAGCTTTTCCAAAGCGCAGGCCAAAGAGCTGTCGATCGAAATGCTGGATCGCGTCGGTATTTCGGACCCTGGCACACGCTTTGGCCAATATGCGTTCGAATTGTCTGGCGGGATGCGCCAACGTGCGATGATTGCGATGGCGCTGTCGACCAAGCCCAAGCTGTTGATCGCTGATGAACCGACGACCGCACTGGATGTGACCATTCAGGCGCAGGTAATCGATCTGATGAAAGACCTTGTGTCCGAGTTCGGCATGGGGATTATTTTTATCACCCATGATCTGGGGGTGATTGCGCAGACCGCGGACAAGGTCGCCGTGATGTATCTGGGCCGTTTGGTCGAACAGGGCACAGTGCGCGATGTGATCCGCAAACCGGCGCATCCCTAC
>NZ_JBFEKM010000221.1:0-4985 GCF_041552635.1 Sulfitobacter sp. | reverse complement strand
TGGCTCCGACGGTAGGGATCGAACCTACGACCAATTGATTAACAGTCAACTGCTCTACCGCTGAGCTACGTCGGAACGGTCTGGGCGATATAGCAGTGGTATTTTGTGGCGTCCAGAGGGTTTCGGCAGTTTTTTCAGATTTTTATCAAAGCATCTTAAATCAGCTTAAATGTCGCGGATTTCACGAGAGGGCCGATGGGAGAAATTTGGTTTTTGCCTGTCAGATCAACCAGATGTGCAAGCACGTTTCGCATGGCGGCCCCAAGCAAGGCAGGCGGCGTTTCGGTGTAGATCTGGGCCGCTAGGGCATGCGCGGTTGCGGGGCCTGCGGCAAGGGCCTCGAGGATAGCTGCTTCGCGGGAACGACGGTGGTTCACAAGCCACGCCATCCTTGCAGCGGGGTCGGTGACGGGGGCCCCGTGGCCCGGGTAGAACACGCGCCAAGCATCGCGCTGCAAGCGGTCGCAGGAGGCCATAAATGCCGTCAAGTCCCCGTCAGGGGGCGACACAAGTGAGCTGGCCCACCCCATGACATGATCGGCAGTAAAACAGACATCGTTCCAGGCAAAGCTCAGGTGATTGCCGATATGCCCGGGCGTGTGGATGGCCTGCAGGGACCATCCGTCGCCGTCGATCATTTCCGCGTCAGACACGCAGTGGTCGGGAACAAATTCCAGATCGATGCCTTCACCGCCGCCGATATCGCCATTCTCGGCCAGCGTTTCCATGATCGGTGACCGCCCTGCGGCAGGCCCACCAAATCCATAGACCGGAGCGTCGCACACCTGCGCCAGATCGCGCGACAAGGGCGAGTGATCCAGATGGGTATGGGTCACGATGATATGGCTGATGTGCTGGTCTGGTCCGACGGCAGCCAGAATAGCCGCCAGATGCGCCTTGGACGCGGGGCCGGGGTCGATCACCGCCAGACCTTGCGTGCCCACCAGATATGTATTGGTGCCCCGATAGGTCATGGGGGACGGGTTGTCGGCCACGATGCGACGCAGTCCGGGCTCTAGGTCTTGGGGAATGCCGATCGGGGGATCAAAGTCGTCAGGGGGCAGCATGGTTTGGCCTTTCGCAGGGGCAGGGGGCTGGTTAAGGTCTATCTTATGTTCTTTGTCTGGCTCAAACGATATATGCCCCGCGGCATCTATGGGCGCGCAGCACTTATATTGCTGCTGCCTGTTGTGATCTTGCAACTGGTGGTCACGGTGATCTTTGCGCAGCGCAATTATGAAGGTGTGACCCATCAGATGACCGACACCGTGCTGCGCGAAGTGGCGCTGGTGCTGGATGTCGTGGACAAAGCCCCGTCGGCAGATGAAATCACGCCGTTGGTGCGCCAAAATCTTGCGCCGCTGCAGATGCAGGTCACACCGTTAACGGCGGAAGAAGTACCTGTGGGCAACAGTTTGACGTGGTATGATTATTCGGGCCGCGTGATGATCAAACGGTTTCAAGACCGGCTGTCGGTGTTTCAGGCCCTTGATTTGATCGAACCCGGGCGCGTGGGTCTGGTGACCCTGACCGAACTGGGGCCGGTCCGGATCAGCTTTGACCGAAGGCGCATTTCGGCGACAAACCCGCATCAGTTGTTTGTCTATACCTTCGTCTTTGGGTTTCTGATGACGTTGATTTCATTTGTGTATCTGCGCAATCAGTTGCGTCCGATCAAACGTCTGGCCCGCGCGGCCGAAGCCTTTGGCCGGGGTCGGCATGTCCCCTACAGCCCGGCTGGGGCCGTTGAGGTGCGCGCAGCGGGCAATGCCTTTGTTGATATGCGCGCGCGGATTGAACGGCAGATTGAACAGCGGACCTTGATGCTGTCAGGTGTTAGCCATGACCTACGCACGCCTTTGACCCGCATGCGTCTAAGTCTGGCAATGCTTGAGGATGATGAAGCAGGGCCATTGCTGCAAGACGTGGACGATATGCAACGGATGCTGGACGAATTCCTAGATTTCGCCAAAGGTGCCGCCGAGGGCGAGCCTGAAAAACTGGACCCCCGCGCCTTGATGGAAACCGCCGTGGCCGAGGCCCAGCGGGCAGGGCGCAATGTCACCCTTTTGCCCTTTGAGGGGGATGGCCGCGGCACGGTGCGCTTGCGCAAAATCGCGTTTTTGCGCGCTGTGGACAACCTGATTTCGAATGCTGTCCGCTACGGGACGCGGGCCGAGGTGTCGGTTCTGCTGACTGATAAAACCCTGCGCATTCGCGTCGAAGACGACGGTCCCGGCATTCCCGCAGATCGCCGGACCGAAGCTGCACGCCCGTTTTCAAGGCTGGACCCCGCGCGCAACCAGAATAAGGGCGGCGGCGTGGGGTTGGGGTTGGCGATTGCCACCGATATTGCACGCGCGCATGGTGGCGTTTTGCGTTTGGGTGCGTCGGACACGCTGGGGGGGCTTAGGGCAGATATCGTGATCGCGCGTTGAGTACCGCCCCGCTTGAGGGGGGATCGGCTGTCCTTTCAGCGCATCTGTGTTTATGGCGTCTGACCCTATGCGACATCTCTTAGATGGGGTCTATGGCCTGCTTTGAACGCGGCGGCGGCTGGCTGCCTAGCGCTGTGTGCAGCGCTTTTTCATTCCGGTTCGCGACACCGCACCAGAAAGCTGGATCAAGGCCGTAGATATCATTTTCTTGACCATGAAGGTCCGGCACGGGGCGTAAGCGCGGGCTTTGCCCGGTGGCAAGCCGATAGCCGACAGTGAAAAGAGCCAACCATCCAAGGTGGCAGTGCAGGCGATCGGTGATGCGCCTAAATTTGTCGGCAATGTCAGCGGCTGAAACTTGACGTATTAACGTAAACGTAACTCGAGCTCGGTTAGGTCGACCCATGATCAAAACCAGTCTCTGGCTCTGTGCCGCGTTCCTTCTTGCAATGACCATCGGTCCCGTCACGTTTGCGGTGGCGCAATCGGGCCGTCCGGACGACGCTGATATCTATCTCGTGTTTGAAACGCGCGGGTCACATAGATTGACACGTGATCTTGCGGGCATCGGGGCCAAGGAAATCGGGCCGGTGCGTGCACCTTTCGCCCGGATGATCACTGCCGTGCCGACGGGACATGCGCATCTAATAAAGTCCGGCTATATCGTCATGCCCGCAAGTGCATTGGCTTTGATTTGCGGGATAAAAGTCAAGGAAACGAGTACATAGCGATGGAAAAAAAATCAGCTTTATCAATTGCAGCGACATCGCCCGTGCGAACGATATTTATCACCGCGGCGGCAATGTTACCTTGTATTGCATTGATCGCCGCTTTCGTAGGCGGGGGGGCAATATCTAGCGCCATTGTTTCAATGGCATTCCTTGCTTTCGGTTACACGATGGGGCGCAGCCAACCCAGCCTATTTGCTATTGGTGCCGCTGTTGCGTTGATCGGTCAGGCCATTGCCTTTACTATGGCATTTCAAGGACACCCTTGGCAAATCGACAGCCACATGCTTTTCTTTGCACTGCTGGCTTGCCTTGTCGGTCTGCGCAGCATTCCGGCCTTGATTGGGGGGGCGGTCGTCATCGCTGTCCACCATGTCTCTCTGACTGTCTTGATGCCTTCACTCGTCTATCCATCTGGTGGATTCATTGAGAACATCGAACGCACCGCAATCCACGCTGTGATCGTGGTATTTGAGACCGTTGCTCTGGTCATCGTCGTTCGTGAACTGCAACACATGAACAAAGAGATGGAGACTAAAGCGGACGAGCTGGAACAAAGCCTGAAATTGTCTGATGCGTCCCGACAGGATGCACATCTTTCGCAAAAAGATGCGGTAACTGCCAAAGAAGAAGCACAAGCAGCAAAAGAAAAGGCGGAATTGTCACTTGCGCGTTTGAACGAAGCAGAGACAACACGCTTAAGTTTAGAGGCGCATAGACAGAAAAACCAAGAGATTGAGGCTGAACGAGACTTGGCACGAACACAAGAACAGGCAGCCATCGTCGATGCCCTTCGCTTGGGCTTGGCCCAGCTCGAAGCCGGCGACTTGACCACGCGCATTGTCAAAGACTTCCCCGCTCAATACGAGGAGCTTAAAGACGGGTTCAATACAGCGGTTCAGTCGCTTGAGGATATGGTGTCGGAAGTGGCGAGCAGATCAACCCAGATGGATTTTGAAATCCACGAAATCTCCACATCTACTGATCACTTGGCCCGGCAAACCGAAGATCAGGCGATGACTCTCAGTAATATTTCGAAAGCATTGAAAGACTTGACCAAGACCGTCAACGACAATGTCAGAACTGTTGCCGAAGTGAACACGTCGTCGCAAGATGCGCAATCCAGCGCTTCAAAAAGTGGCGATGTTGTGTCTGATGCGTCCGTTGCCATGGAAGCGATCCAAGGGGGAAGCCAAGAGATTAGCAAGATCATTGAAGTCATCGACGCTATTTCTTTCCAGACAAATTTGCTTGCGCTTAATGCTGGGGTTGAGGCGGCTCGGGCAGGTGAATCCGGACGAGGTTTTGCTGTTATCGCCTCCGAAGTGCGCGCCCTTGCTCAGAGATCATCTGAAAGTGCGACAGACATTCGCGCATTGATCAACCGGTCCGAATCGCAAGTCGCGAAAGGATCTCAAAAGATCGCCGATACGGTAAGCGCTCTTAAAGAAGTTGTGGCGGCTGTCTTGGGGACAACGTCGAAAATGGATGTTATTGCACAAAGCAGTCAAACCCAGAGCGTGGAAATTTCGACACTTAACTCATCAATCTCGGATTTGGGCTCAGCTACACAGCTCAATGCGGCGAAATTCGAAGAAACGAATGCGGCATGTATTAACCTTGCTAAAAGTGCGACTGCGCTGCGAGAGCTGACCCAAAAGTTCCAGACATCGGGAACCGAAACTCGAAAAAGTAAGGTCGCATAGTGGTCGAAGTCGGAGAGAATTCGACACTGAGGTGGTCGGAAAAAACACGTCCATTCTATATCCAACAGCGTTTACGACAGAACAGTGCCGAAAATCTTAAAGAAAATAGACTT
>NZ_JBFEKM010000220.1:0-5021 GCF_041552635.1 Sulfitobacter sp. | reverse complement strand
GTCCATTTGCGCAAGCCCGCGATCTTGCGCAAATGGACGCGGGGGCTTAGCTAGGCTCTATGCCTGATACAGCTTTCTCACATGTGAACACTTGGGTCTTTGACCTTGATAACACGCTTTACCCGCCCTCCGCACGGTTGTTCGACCAAATCGAGGTCCGCATGGTCCGTTGGGTGATGGACGCCCTCAAGGTCGACAAGGACCGCGCGAATTACTTGCGCAAGCATTATTGGCACACCTATGGCACGACCCTTGCGGGGCTGATGCGTGAACATGATCTAGATCCCGGCCCCTATCTGCATGACGTGCATGACATATCTATGGATGTGCTGACGCCTGACCCTGTGCTGGCCGCAAGGATCAAAGCGCTGCCGGGACGGCGGATTATCTATACAAACGGCACCGCGCCCTATGCCGAACGCGTGGTCAAGGCGCGCGGATTAGACGGGCTGTTCGATGCAGTCTATGGCGTTGAACATGCCCGTTTTTTGCCAAAACCCGAACGTGCTGCATTTGAACAGGTATTCACCACCGACAATCTGGACACGACCAAAGCTGTGATGTTCGAGGACGACCCCCGTAACCTTGCAGCACCCCATGCCATGGGCATGGGCACCGTCCATGTTGCCCCGACCCCCGAGGCAGGCGAACATATTCATTTTCACACCGATGATCTAAGCCATTTCCTTGGGCGGATCACGGGCTAATTGACGGGTATGACCATGGATTGCGATATTCTTATCTCTGGGGGCGGGATCGCCGGACTGACTGCAGCGGCGGCGTTCGGCAGCGCTGGTTTCAAGGTGATCTGCGTTGACCCCGCCCCGCCCATCACCGATGGCGATGCGACAGGCGCTGACCTGCGGTCCACCGCAATGCTGCAACCAGCACGGCGCGTTCTTGAGGCCGCTGGCATCTGGAGCCACCTGCAAGACCACGCGGCCCCCTTGCAGATCATGCGCATTGTGGATGCCGGCGGGGCTGATCCCATCCCCCGCGTCACCCGTGAATTCAACGCCACCGAGATTTCGGATCAGCCGTTTGGCTGGAATTTTCCGAACTGGCTATTGCGCCGCGCGCTTTTGGATCGTCTTGCTGACCTGCCAACAGTCGATTTCCGACCCGGCACCGGCACCACGTCGCTGTTTACCCGAACTGCGCAGGCCCGCGTGGGCCTGAGCGACGGCAGCCGGATCACGACACCGCTGGTGATTGCTGCTGACGGACGCGACAGCCCGATGCGCAAGGCGGCGGGCATTGGCGTGACCAAATCGGGCTACGGGCAAAAGGCCATCGTGTTTTCTGCCACCCATCCCGTGCCCCATGAAAATGTATCGACTGAAATCCACCGCACGGGGGGGCCGTTCACACTGGTGCCGCTGCCTGATCGCGACAGCATGCCTTGCTCTGCCGTGGTTTGGATGGATGATGCTGCCGAATGCACGCGCCGCATGAAGCTGGATGCAAACGCTTTCTCCGAAGAAGCATCGATCCGCAGTTGCCACCTGTTCGGCCCGCTGACCCTTGCCACCGGACGCAACATCTGGCCGATCATCACGCAACACGCAACGCGCCTGTCAGGGGAACGGATCGCCCTGATCGCCGAGGCCGCCCATGTCATGCCCCCCATCGGCGCGCAGGGGCTGAACATGTCCTTGCAAGATGTCGCGACCCTGCTGGAACTGGCGCAGGCCAACCCCGGCGATCTGGGCAGTCAAAGGATGCTGGATGCCTATCACAAGGCGCGCTACGGCGACATCATGCTGCGGGTGCGCGGCATTGATCTGCTGAACCGTGCAAGTCAGGCAAGCGCGCCATTGGCCCGCGATGCCCGCGCATCGGGTCTGAACGCGCTATACGCGATGGCACCGGTGCGCAAAATGTTGATGGGGATGGGGTTGGGCATGCGGCAAGGTTAAGACCCCGCCGCAACGCTCTGAAATCAAAGTACCTTATCGACCACGCGCGCCAAACGCGCCAGCGTTCCGTCAACGTCATAAAGCTTGTCCAAGCCGAACAGACCCAAACGGAACGTCTGGAAATCATCCGGCTCGTCGCACATCAACGGCACACCTGCGGCGATCTGCATACCCTCGGCAGCAAATGCCTTGCCGTTTTGCACCGACGGATCAGACGTATAGCTGACAACGACACCCGGCGCGCCATACCCATCTGCGGCAACCGACACAACACCACGGTCCGCCAGCATCTTGCGCACCCCGTCACCCAAACGCCACTGCGCCTCTTTCAGGCGGGCAAAACCATAGGCTTGCGTTTCCTTCATCGTATCGCGGAACACCCTCAACGCGTCTGTTGGCATCGTCGAATGGTAAGCGTGGCCGCCATTTTCATAGGCCTGCATGATGCTGTGCCACTTGCCCAGATCAAGCGAGAAGCTATCCGACTTCGTCTCAGCCAGCCGCGCTATGGCACGGTCCGACATCATCACAAGGCCCGCCGACGGCGACGCGCTCCAGCCCTTTTGCGGGGCAGAGATCAGCACGTCGACGCCAAGCGTACGCATATCGACCCACGCACAGCCCGATGCAATACAATCAAGCACCATCAGCGCGCCAACCTCGTGGGCGGCTTCTGTCATCTGCTTGATATAATCGTCTGGCAGGATCACCCCTGCGCTTGTTTCAACATGCGGCGCGAACACGACCTGCGGTTTCTGGGCACGGATCGCGTCAACGACTTCATCGATGGGACATGGCGCAAAGGGGGCTGGCGTGCTGTTGCCGGTGGTGCGCGCCTTCAGCACGGTCGCGTTTCCGGTCAGATCACCATTCTCGATAATCTGGCTCCAACGGTACGAGAACCAGCCGTTGCGCACGACCAGCACATCGGCATTGCGGGCGAATTGACGGGCCACCGCCTCCATCCCGAATGTACCACCGCCGGGAACAATGGCCACGGCATCGGCACTATACACTTCTTTCAGCATGGCGCTGATGTCCTTCATCACGCCCTGGAACGCGGCGGACATGTGGTTCAGCGACCGATCCGTAAAGACGACCGAAAATTCCTCAAGACCTTGCGGGTCTACAGTGTTTAGCAATGCTGGCATGGGGGTATCCTTTTTCTTTGCGCCCAAGATACCGCGCTGCACGTCAAAGTTATAGACCCAAAGGCCCCGCCAGACGTTCTTCGCTCAGCAACACATTGGCCTCGACTGCGCCGGCCCCCGGAAGGGTCATGATCCGCCGCCGCAAGACCCGTTCAAAATCAGCCAAATCCCGCGCCACAACCCGCAAACGGTAATCATAAAGCCCCAAAACATGCTCGACCGTCTGAACTTCGGGGATGGCACTGACCGCGCGTTCGAAATCCTCAAGGCTCACGCGTCCCTTGGTGGCCAGCTTAACGCCCAGAAACACCGTCACCCCGAACCCCAATGCTTCGCGATTCAGGCGCAGCCGTTTGCCGCGCAAGATGCCAGCCTCTTCCAGCCGCCGGATACGCCGCCACGTGGCGGGCTGCGACAGCCCCATATGCCGCCCCAAAGCGCCTGCGCTTTGCGTGGCATCGCGTGCCAGCGACCGGATCAACCTGTGATCAATCTCGTCTAGGGTGATCATAACGGCAATGCCTCGTCCGATTTGATCCGTGCGACATGCATCAATGCCTCAATATCCGCGATATGCGGTAAGGTCAGGATTTTGCCGCGATAGATTGCCTGATAATGCCCCATATCACGCGCAATGATCGACAGACGCACATCTACGCGTCCCAGAAACGTCTGTATTTCAATCACTTCATCCACCTTGCGCGCGGCGACCAAGAACGCGTCAAACGCATTACCTTGCGTCTTGTCCAGCGTGATCCGCAACGACACCTCGACGGTATAACCAAGCGCGGCCCAATCCACGACCATGCCAACACCCTCGACAATGCCCGCCTCTTGCATCCGGACAATGCGTCGCGCGACCTTGCCAGCACTGGTCCCTGTCCGTTCCGCCAGCTCACCAGGGCTTAGCCCTGCATCCGCCTGCCAATGGCGTAAAATGCGCCGATCCTCATCATCAAGCATGATTTTTCCATAATTTTCCCAAACCACGCATTACCATCTTCATTTTGCCAAATAAACTCATAATCCGACAATGGCATCACCCGAACCATCAGTTATAACCACCCCAGATTTCAACGAATACGAAAGGACGCCCCAATGCGCGTTTATTACGACCGTGACTGCGACGTTAACCTGATCAAGGACAAAAAAGTCGCCATCCTCGGCTACGGCTCCCAAGGTCATGCCCACGCTTTGAACCTGCGCGATTCCGGTGCGAAGAACCTCGTCGTCGCTCTGCGTGAAGGCTCCTCCTCGATTGCCAAGGCCGAAGGCGAAGGCCTGAAGACAATGGGCATCGCCGAAGCCGCTGCTTGGGCCGACGTCATCATGTTCACCATGCCCGACGAATTGCAGGCCGAGACCTACAAGAAATACGTCCACGACAACATCCGCGAAGGCTCCGCCATTGCATTCGCCCACGGCCTGAACGTCCATTTCGGCCTGATCGAACCCAAGCCCGGCGTTGACGTGATCATGATGGCCCCCAAAGGCCCAGGTCACACCGTACGCGGCGAATACACCAAAGGCGGCGGCGTGCCTTGCCTTGTGGCCGTTGACAAAGACGCCTCCGGCAAAGCGCTGGAAATCGGCTTGTCCTATTGCTCGGCCATCGGTGGCGGTCGCTCCGGCATCATCGAAACCAACTTCCGCGAAGAATGCGAAACCGACCTGTTCGGCGAACAAGCGGTTCTGTGCGGCGGTATCGTTGAACTGATCCGCATGGGTTTTGAAACACTGGTCGAAGCCGGCTACGAGCCCGAAATGGCCTATTTCGAATGCCTGCACGAAACCAAGCTGATCGTGGACCTGATCTATGAAGGCGGCATCGCCAACATGGATTACTCCATCTCCAACACTGCCGAGTATGGCCAGTACGTTTCCGGCCCGCGCATCCTGCCCTACGCCGAAACCAAAGCCCGCATGAAGGACGTCCTCAGCGACATCCAGT
>NZ_JBFEKM010000219.1:0-5142 GCF_041552635.1 Sulfitobacter sp. | reverse complement strand
TTTTCATTGCCTGCCAAAATCGTCGCACCATCATCGGCGGTGGTGCGGTTGGCGACCGTGACAAAGCGTTCAATGCGGCCCGTCTTGGGGTTGCGCACGGAAAAGAACTTTTGGTGTTCTTTCATCGAGGTCTGCAAAACCTCGGGCGGCAGATCAAGGAAGGCGTCGCCGATGCGGCCCATCAACACGACGGGCCATTCGACCAGACCCGCGACTTCGGCCAAAAGACCTGCGTCCTCGACCACTTCCAACCCGTTGGCAAAGGCCATGTTGGTGCCGTCATGCCAGATCGCATCGCGCCGCTCGGTCGGGTCCAGCACAACAAAAGCGCGTTTGAGCTTGGCGGTGTAGTCGTCAAAACTGCTGACCGTAAGGGTGTCAGGCGCAAGGAAACGGTGGCCGCGCGTGGTTGCCCCTGCTTGGATGCCGTCAACAGTCATCGGCACAACCTGCGGGCCGTCTTCCGCAGAGAGAATGCAGAGAATGGAATGCAGCGGGCGCACCCACCGCAAGGAACCGGTGCCCCACCGCATGGATTTCGGCCAAGGGAAATTGCGGATGGTGGCTTCCAGTACCTCGGCCACAATCTCGGCTGCGGGGCGGCCCGGCTTTTTGATCATGGCGAAGAGGATGTTGCCCTTGGGGGTTTCGCGTTCCTCAAGCTGGTCGCGCGTCAGGCCGGCACCGCGCAAGAACCCTTCGATGGCTTTTTCGGGCGCGTCGGCCTTGGGGCCTTTGCGTTCTTCGGTGATGGAAGGGCTGGCATCCAGCATCCCTTCTACCGTCAGGGTCAACCGGCGCGGGGTTGAGAAGGCGGCGGCAGAGGCATAGGTCAAACCGGCCTCGACCAAGCCGTTGGTGACCAGCTTTTTCAGATCATCTGCGGCCCGCGCCTGCATGCGTGCGGGGATTTCTTCGGAGAAAAGCTCAATCAGCAGGTCGGGCATGGGGTGGTACCTTTCGGGGGCCGCGTAGGGAATGGGGCCTTGGATTTTTTGCGCTTCGCGCGAGGATATTTAGGAGCCAGAGAAGATGCAGGTTACTGGTTTGGCAGTTCGGGGCATGCTTCGCCGACGATGGTGCCATCATAGGCTTTGTCACCGCAATCGTTGAGTTCGTGCCAGATGTAGCCACGCCCGTCCGACGTGATTGCCACGATCCGGTCAACGCCGAAGTGGATATTCTTTTGGCCGAGGAATGTAAGCGCTGTGCCTGCCTCGAGTTCGGCACCGATGGCGGCGGCGTCGAAGCAGTCAAACCATCCCGGCGCGTTGCGCGGGTCGATCTTGTCGCTGATCACATAGGTTTCGGTCAGCATGGCAAGGCTGAGCGTGGTGTCAAAGCAGGCGCGATAGCGGATTGGCGAACTGTCGGCGTCGATGGCGCGGAAGTTGTCCGTCAGGATCGGTTCGGGTGCGTTGCTGTTGAGCGATACCAGTTCAACGCCCTGCGCGGGGGCAGGCACCTCGCGGTAGTAGCCGTAGACTTGAAGGTAATACAGCGTGATGCCCGCGATGGCTGCTATGATCAAGATAACGCCTCCTACGATCTTGCCGTTCATGCTGCGTCCTCGGACCAGCCGCCGGCGCGGGTTTGCACGAAGGCATCGGCGCAGGCCTTGGCGAGGGTCCGTACGCGGCCGATATAGGCCTGGCGTTCGGTGACCGAGATCACCCCGCGCGCGTCGAGCAAATTGAAGATGTGGCTGGCCTTGATGCATTGATCATACGCGGGGTGCGCCATGATGATCCGCTTGCCGGTTTTGGGATCGACAGCGTCCTGGGACAGGATCGATTTGCATTCATTTTCCGCCTCGACGAAATGATCCAGCAGCACCTCGGTGTTGGCCACGTCGAAATTCCAGCGCGCGAATTCTTCTTCGGTTTGCTTGAAGATGTCACCGTAGGACAGCGGGATCGACGCATCGGGATCGTTGAAGGGCATGTCCATCACGTGATCAACACCCAAGACGTACATGGCAAGGCGTTCAAGCCCGTAGGTCAATTCGCCCGAAACCGGGTGGCAGTCATGCCCGCCGACCTGTTGGAAGTAGGTGAATTGCGACACTTCCATGCCGTCGCACCAGACCTCCCAACCCAAGCCCCATGCGCCCAAGGTTGGGCTTTCCCAGTCGTCTTCGACAAAGCGGATGTCGTGCAGGGCCATGTCGATGCCGATGGCCTGAAGCGAGCCGAGGTAGAGGTCTTGCAGGTTGGGCGGGCTGGGTTTGATCAGCACCTGATATTGGTAATAGTGCTGCAACCGGTTCGGGTTTTCGCCATAGCGCCCGTCGGTGGGGCGGCGCGACGGCTGCACATAGGCGGCGGCCCAAGGATTGGTGCCAAGCGCGCGCAAAGTCGTTGCCGGGTGGAAGGTGCCTGCGCCCACTTCCATGTCATAGGGTTGTAGAATCGCACATCCCTGCCGTGCCCAGTATGTCTGGAGGGCGAGGATGATTTCCTGAAAAGAACGGGGGCGCTGGACCGGGTCGGACATGGGTTATTTGCCTTTGCTGCTGCGCGCCTTTCCTACGGCGCGTCGCGGCAAGGGTCAATTGGCAGCTTTGTGATGAATTGACGCGCAACAAGCATGGCATTTCACATGCAATCCTGATTTATCTAACGCAACTTTAAATCCGTGAGAGCACATTACCTATGAAGCGACTGTTTGTGGCCCTTTTTGCCGCCCTTTTTATTGCCCCACTCATTGCGCAAGCCCAATCAAGTGAAGATGTGGTCTGGATTCAAATCGAAGCACAGCCCAACCTTGCAAAAGCCACGCAAAGGGCCAGAGCCTATGCGAATGGTCTTGAGGATGTGAACGGATTTTCCTTGGGCGGCGGCTGGTATGCGATTGCCGTCGGCCCCTATCGTCGGTCGGACGCCGAACAGTTGTTGCGCAGCTATCTGCGCGAGGGTCTGATCCCGCGCGACAGCTATTTGCAGTTTTCGGAACGGTTTCGCCAGCAATTCTGGCCTGTGGGCGTGAATGTCTTGAATATTCCGCTGATGGCCCCTGTTGAACCCGCGCAGACTGCTGAACCCGACGCCCCTGCGCAGCCCGAGCAAGTCGCCGTTCAGCCACAACTGCCCGAACCACCCGTCGGGGAAACCCCAGCCCAAGCACAGCGCAGCGAGCGTGAATTGACGCGGCAAGACCGCGAAGCCCTGCAGATCGCTCTGCAATGGGCCGGATTTTACAACAGCACCATTGACGGGGCGTTCGGGCGGGGCACGCGTCAATCCATGGCAGATTGGCAAAGCGCCAATGGCTATGAGGTTACCGGCATTCTGACGACACAGCAGCGCGCGGATTTGCTGGGCGAATACAATGCCGTCCTTGACGGACTTGGCCTGCAAACGGTGCGCGACGCGCGGGCCGGGATTGAAATCACCATGCCGACCAAGCTGGTCAGCTTTGCCACCTACGAGCCGCCATTCGCACAGTATAACGCCACCGGCGATATCAATGCGCGGGTTCTTCTGATCAGCCAAGAGGGCGATCAGGACACGCTTTTTGGGTTGTATGACGTCATGCAAACACTCGAGATCGTGCCCCCCGAAGGCCCACGTGAACGCAAATCAAACCGCTTCGAGTTGATCGGTGAAAATGGACGAATCGTAAGCCAGACCCAAGCCTATCTTGAGGGCGGGCAGATCAAGGGGTTTACGCTGATCTGGCCTGCAGGTGACGAGGACCGCCGCCGCCGCGTGTTCGCCGAGATGACCAAAAGTCTGGTGCGGCTGCCCGGCGTTCTGGATGCTGCCGCAGGTGGCGGCGACGATCAGGCGATCGACCTTGTGGCTGGGCTACAAATCCGGCTGCCCAAAATCTCGAGGTCGGGATTTTTTATCGACAGCAACGGCACAATCGCCACCACCATCGAGGCGCTACAAAGCTGTAGCCGGGTGACGCTGGACGACGAGACAGAACTGGACACGGTTGTAAACGACGCCGCAAGTGGCATCGCGCTGCTTAAACCCCGCAGTCCGCTTGCCCCTGTCGAGATCGCAAATTTCAACACCGTGCCCCCGCGCCTGCAATCCGAAATCGCCGTGGGCGGGTTTCCCTATGAAGGCGTGCTTGGGGCCGCCACAGTGACCTTTGGTGCATTGGCGGATGTACGCGGCTTGCAAGGCGAAGAAAACATCGCACGGCTCACGTTGGCAGCGCAGGCCGGTGATGCGGGTGGGCCCGTGTTTGACAGCAACGGACGCGTGTTGGGAATGTTATTGCCACGCGCCAATGGCGCGCAACAGTTGCCCGATGATGTCAACTTTGCCATCGAATCAAAGGCAATTGCAGCAGTGGCGCAAGCGGCAGGCATCACAGTTCAGACTGCGGTATCTGCAGGGCTACTCAAGCCTCAGGACCTACGTGAAAAGGCCAAGGACATGACCGTTTTGGTCAATTGCTGGGAATAATCGTTTATATTCGGGCCGGAATTTTCGAAAATTCTGGCCCGGTTTTTTGAAAAAATCGGCTACCTCGTGACTTTTGGCGTCACATAAATCAACGTTGGGCGATCCGCTTTGAACGCCTGATCCACTGCACTGTGCAGATCATCAAGATTTTGGGGTGCCGCAGACAGCGCACCAAATGCTTCGGCCAATTTACAAAAATCGGGGTTGTGCGCGATGACGGCGTTGGGCGCGATTTGCGCGCGGGTCATGCTGTCTTCGATCTCTCCCAATTTTCCATTGTCCCACAGGATAATCGGCAGCGGCAGTCCAAGTTCAACCGCAACACCCAGTTCCTGCACCGTATAGTGAAATCCGTAGTCGCCGATGATGGCCATCGTCGGCAAACCCGGCCGGCCAATCGCCCCGCCAATGGCGGCGGGCGTCGCATAGCCTAATGTGCCAAACCCGTAAGGGTGATGCCATTGGCCCGGGCCTTCCATGTCCCAGACCTCTTTCGCGGCATAGGCAAATTGGGTCATATCGGAATAGATCATCACGCCGTCGGGCACCGCATCGCGCAGCGCCTCAACGACAGGCAGGATGCCTGGACGCTCTGCCTCGATCTCTGCGCGCCAGCGCGCACGGGCGGACACGACCTCTTGTGGGGTCCAGTCGCGGGCGGGCCGCGCCACATCCATCTCGCACAGATCATTGATAAATGCATCTGCGTCGTAAAGCA
>NZ_JBFEKM010000218.1:0-5159 GCF_041552635.1 Sulfitobacter sp. | reverse complement strand
GCGCAGATCATGCGTGATGAACAGGATTGTAAGGTTCCGCTGTGCCTGAAGGTCGGCAAAAAGCGCCAGCATTTGCCGCTGCACCGAAACATCCAGCGCCGACAGCGCCTCGTCTGCGATAAGCACCTTCGGGTTTGCGGCAAGGGCACGCGCGATACAGACCCGCTGACGTTGCCCGCCCGACAGCTCATGCGGGAAGCGATTGATGAATCCCCGCTCCAGCTTTACGTCATCCAGCAACGTCAGTGCGGTCTCGGGGGCGTCGCGGCGGCTGTGTCCGTTCACGCGCAGCACGTCTATGATCGTGCGCCCAATGGTGTGGCGCGGGTTGAGCGCAGCACTCGGATCCTGGAACACCACCTGCATCCGGTGACGTGCCTTACGCCGCGATAATCTGTCCAATACCAGAATGTCTTTGCCTTCAAGGTCAATCTCGCCCGATTGCGCCTCCTCGAGACCAACAAGACATTTCGCAAATGTTGATTTTCCAGAGCCGCTTTCGCCGACGATGCCCACTGTCTCACCGGGCTTTACGCTAATGGAGACATTGTCGAGCGCGGCAACAGGACCAGTTTTGGTAGCGAATGTTTTGACGATATTGCGTGCGTCGATCATCGGCGCGGACGAATCCATCGTACTGCGCGGTGCCCAATCGGGGATCGCGGCGATCAGCTCGCGGGTATAATCATGCTGCGCGCTGCGTAAAAGTTTCGGCGCGGTTCCCTGTTCGACGACCTCACCTTGTCGCAACACGACGACGTCATCAGCGATCTGGGCGACGACGCCGAAATCATGGGTAATGAACAAGACAGCCGTGCCGAATTCGGCTTGAAGATCACGGATCAGGCGCAGAATTTGCGCTTGGGTGGTGACGTCAAGCGCGGTTGTCGGCTCGTCCGCGATCAGCAGCTTGGGGTTCAAGGCCATTGCCATCGAGATCATAACGCGCTGGCGTTGGCCGCCGGACAATTCAAACGGATAGGCATCAAGGATGCGCGGGGGATTGGGCAATCGCGCCAGTTCAAGCAATTCCAGCATGCGCGCGCGGCGCCCCTGTTCAGGATCGATGCCATGGGCGGAAAACACTTCGTCAAACTGTGTGCGGATGCCGCGCACAGGGTTCAGGGCCGACATCGGGTCCTGAAAGATCATCGAGATTTCCTTGCCGCGCAGGCTGCGCATTTCTGGCGCGGGCAAGCCCACCAATGACCGTTCGCCAAAGCGGATATCGCCCCCGGTGACCTTGAGTTTGGAGGACGGCAGCAGATCCATCACCGCGTTGGCGATCATGGATTTACCCGAACCGCTTTCCCCCACAAGACACAGGGTCTTGGCGCTCTCGACGGTAAAGCTCACGCCCTTCACGATCTCGACCTTGTTCGCAATCCCGACATGCAGGCCTTTGATATCAAGTACGCTCATCATGTGTTCTCCCGGCGCTCAAAGAATGGGTCCTGACTGTCGCTGATCGCGTCACCGATGATGGAAATCGCAACCACTGTCAGCATGATCGCGAGGCCGGGCATGAAGGTCAGCCACCAGCTTTGCGAAATGACGGCGCGGGCGGCACCGATGAGGTAGCCCCAGCTGACGACATTGGGATCACCTAATCCCAGAAAGCTGAGCGCGCTTTCAAACAGGATTGCCATGGAGACCATCAGCGCAGACATCACGATCAGCGACGAAAGCGCGTTCGGCAAGACCTGACTGAAGGCCACGCGCAGGTTCGATTGCCCCGAGAGCAAAGCCGCCTGCACAAATTCGCGACGCCGCAGGCTGAGAAATTCGGCACGTGCAAGGCGTGCAACCGGCGGCCAGCTGACGACCGAAATGGCAACAACGACCGAGGTGATCGAGGGCGAGTAAACCGCGATAAGTAGCAGTGCGAGGGCAAAGTTCGGCACCGTCTGAAATAGCTCTGTGGCGCGCATCAGCAAGCTGTCGATGCGGCCCCCGAAGAAACCGGCAATGCCGCCCACGGTTAAACCCAGCAGCACCGCAACCACGGTCGAAACCAGACCAATGCCCAGTGACGTGCGCGCGCCGTACATCATCATCGTAAGCATATCACGGCCCAAGGCGTCAGTGCCCAGGGGATGCTTCATGTCGGCAAGAGGCAACTGAAACGGTCGCGCAACCATGCGCCACGGGCCGTCTGGAAAGATGACAGGTGCCAGCAACGCGAGTGAACCGGTGATGACAAGAAACAACACTGCGATGATCCCGTCAGGCCGTGAGATAATTGATTTCCAGATTGGCATTGTGATGTCCTTTCTCAGGCGGCGCGGGTGCGCGGATCAACGAAACGATAAAGGAGATCGACCACCAGATTGGCGAGGATCACAATGAGCGATGTCATGATGAACACGCCGACGACCACGTTGTAATCGCGGGCAATCAGGCTGTCGTACATCAGCCGTCCGATACCGGGCCATGCAAAGACGGTTTCGGTCAGGATGGTACCCGCGACCAACTGGCCCGCCTGAACGCCCGCCATTGTGGTGATCGGTAAAAGCGAGGTGCGCAGCACATGGCGAAACCAGATACGGCGGGGCAGCATGCCTTTTGCGTGTGCGGCTTTGACGAACAATGTGTTGGCCACATCGGTCATGGAGGCGCGGACGAGACGCGCATAGATCGCCATGGTAAACAGCGCCGAGGCTGTCGCGGGCATGATCAGGTGATGAATGAAATCCAGCGTGGCGCGGAACCCTTCGTAGCCCGCGCCGATGGTCTGTGTACCGCCTGCGGGCAACCAGTTCAGCTTGGCCGAGAACAGGATAATCGCCAGCAGGGCAACCCAGTAATAGGGGGAGGAAAAGAACAAGACCGAGCCGAGCGAGATCACGCGGTCAATCCACGTGCCACGAAAGACGGCGGCGGTAAATCCAGCCAACGTACCCAGCACCAGCGCCATTACAAATGCGGCCCCGGCGAGGATCAGCGTGTTGGGCAAGCGCTCAAGGATCATGTCTAGAACGGGGTGCCCTTCACGGTAGGACATCCCGAAATCAAACATCGCAACATTCTTGAGGTAGAGGGCAAGCTGCACAATGACTGGCTTGTCCAACCCCATCTGGATGCGCAACTGCTCGATAAATGCGGGATCGCCGGATGCGGCTTCCCCTGCGATGAATTCTGCGGGGTCGCCGGGGGCAGAGCGGATCAACAGGAATGTCCCCGCAATCACCAGTACAAGCACCAGCACACGTTTGAGTGTTTCAATGATCAGGGTCTGGGCCACGGGCGCGCCTCCTTGGAGTTTACAAAAAGGCCGGACAGCATATGCCGTCCGGCCGGTTTTTCAGTCTTCGATATAGACGTCAGCAAAGTTCGAGCTGAGGCCCGTACCGTTGGTGATCAGGTTCTTTACCTTGTCCTTGTAGAGCGTCGGAAACTGCAATTCACCGAGCCAGACAACAGGAGCCTGATCCGCGATGCGGCGCTGCGCCTGACTGTAGAGGTCCGCGCGCTTTGCGTTATCGACTTCGCCATCAGCACCATTCAGGAGCGTATCGGTCTCGGCGTCCTTGTACATCGCGACGTTGTTCCATGGCGATCCGGCTTTTGCAGCAATCGACAGGAAGTTGCGCGATACACCGATGGCCGGGTCTGCACGCTGGTAAAGGTACATCTGCGCAAGATCATAGTCCCGATCTCCCAGTCGCTTGAGAAACGCGCCGGGGTCCATAGAGTTCAGGCTCGCGTTAATCCCGACATCTTTGAATGCCTGAACCTGATATTCGGCCAGACGCGACCAGCTGGACCCAAGGAAAGACGCAGGCATCAACTGGATCTCACGGCCATCATAGCTTGACGCTTTCACCAGCTCGCGCGCTTTATCGGCGTCATAGGCATAGCCTTCGGTTTGATCGTCAAAGAAGCGCGTCTTTGATCCGATCGGGCCCTTTGTCGGCGTGGAGAGGCCGCTGAACACGACGTCGCGGATGAAATCCTTGTCCATGGCGAAGTTCATGGCGCGGCGGAAATTCGGATCGTCAAAGGGTGCTTTTTCATTATTCACCCAAAGGAAAGCGTGGGGAGAAAAGAATTCCCAGCCCTTGTCCGTGATCTGCGCCCCGTCGAGAGCGGCCAGACGCTCCACATCGAACAATTCAAGATTGGAGGCAGAAACGACATCAATTGCACCTTGCTCGAACGCAACGGAGCGGCCTTGGCTGTCGGGGATGATCACAAAGAACAGCTCGTTCAGATAGGGCTGGCCGTCTACATGATAATCGTCGTTGCGCACCAGCTTGATGAAGTTGCCCTTTTCCCACTCGGCCAGTTTGAACGGACCGGTCCCCACTGGGGTGTCATTTGCAGGATTGTCGCGGAAGGGTGCGTCACCCCCATAGATGTGATCGGGGATGATTGGCATCCCACCGAGTGAAAGGCCATGCGCCAGCGCAGGAACAGGGTTTTTCAGGCTAAAGGTAACTTCCAGCGGACCTGTTGCCTCGACTGATGCGACCTGAGGCGCGATAACAGCGAGGTTCGGATTGGCCGCGGCCATTACGTTGAAAGATGTCACAACGTCAGCAGAATCGAACGCTTCGCCATCATGCCAACGCACATCGGGCTTGAGCTGCACGGTAAATGTCAAATTGTCATCGGATGTTTCCCACGATGCGGCCAGACCGGGCAGAACAGTCAGGTCGAAGCCATAGGTAAACAAGCCTTCGAACATTTTGGAAGTCAGAATTTCCGCAGCCCCAAGTCCTGAAACGCCAGCCACTGCACTGGGTGGCTCAGGGCTCAACGCGACCTTCAGCGTGCCCCCTTGTTGCTGCGCGGATGCGGACATGGCCAATCCCATGACCGTACCTGCTGCGATGATAAGTTTAAAGATACGCAAAGTAGTTCCCTCCGGTTGGACGCGCCTGTGACCGGCGCAGTTACATTACGTCAAGCTTGGAGAGAGATTCATATTATGTCAACTGTTGACAGTTTACAAAAGCAAAAATATGTTCAATTCGAAGCCTGCTCTCACGACATTTTCAAGGAATTTATGCATGACAACCCATCTGCCCGGCCCGTTCAGCCTCGTCCCGTTCGTGAGTGTTGATGATATGATGAAGCTTGTGATCGACATCGGCGTGGAGCAGATGCTTAGCGAACTGGCCGACGAGATCGAGACCGACTTCCGCCGCTGGGAG
>NZ_JBFEKM010000217.1:0-5166 GCF_041552635.1 Sulfitobacter sp. | reverse complement strand
GCTTTCGATGGCGTTCGTGGTGTAGATGATCTTTCGGATTGCGGGATCAAAGGCGAAGAATGGGATCACCTCTTGCCAAGCTCGACGCCAGGCCGGGGCGATGGACGCATATTTCCCTGCCCATTTTTCCTCAAACGCATCAAGCTGTGCAGCGGCCTGATCGGCGGTTAGCCTCTCATGGTAACGCTGGTTGTTATAGTAATTAGCGAAGCCCCCGATCTGACGTCCAAGATCGCCTGAAAAATAGTGGTTTTCCAGCAGAGCCTTGCTTTTCGTGGGCCGCCGCGTCGGCAGCGTCTAACGATCATTAAGCGCCTTAATTTCTAAAGGTATCTCTTTGCGCAGCAGAAACCTTCGGGCTGTTTGCCCGTAGCTTTGCAAAACTCCATCCCTATTTAAGTCGCGGCTCAGCAAGGGAAAGAGGGTTATCAGTTCATCAAAGGCACCATTGTTCAGCGTCTTGATCGCCTCTGGCCCAGGGAAGAAACTTTCGCTGGGCAGGCCGTTGGAAAAGATCACCTCATGTCGCTCGAACAAGAGATGCCAGTAGGTCACATTCTGGCACCCTTTTTTGACCCGCACCACCTCGCCGCCTATTTCAGCGAGATGTTTGACACGGATCATGACTTCGTTGTGGTCATGACGCAGCAACACCCCATGCTGAGGCGACACAACAAGAGCGCTATGATTCCCGAAGGTGCCCGGTTTGATTTCGATCGGCTTGAGTTGGGGCATTTGGTCAAGCTCTCGCATCCTGAGACGTCGCATGCTGCTCCAGACTAAGGGTTTCGGGCAGTTGTCCTTTGTTACGACCAGATCACCTGGACGGATCTGTTCAATGGGCACTTCACCGGATGGTGTAAGGATCATCGTGCCTTCGGCGAAGCAGACGACGCCTGTGTTGTCGGTGGTAAAGCTGCTTTGGCCAGCACCTTGGAACGTCAGACTGTCGCCAGGTGCGAACTGGGTTTTGCCAGAGTAGTCGGTGCCGCCGGGGCCATCGTTCGACTGGTTGAGGATACCATCATCGGCAAAGTCTGCACGCAGATCCCAGATATTACCGTAATAGGTCGACAAGTCGATGAAGTCGTTGTTGTTGGTATCACCGTCGTTTAGAGCACCACTGTTGCCGGTGTTGAAGTCACTGATAGTATCTGCGCCATCACCCGTCGCATAAATGAAGACGTCGTCGCCCGCGCCACCGGTCAGCAGATCATTGCCCGTGCCGCCGTCAATTGTATCGGCTCCAGCGCCACCGGAAATTGTGTCAGCCCCCGACCCACCCAGAAGCGAGTCACTGCCGCCTCGCCCATCGACGTTGACACCCACGCTGTCGGACCCAGCATTGAAGATGTCAGAACTGTCGGTCAGGATGTTCCGCTCGATATTGGTAAAGCTAATCTGGTTGGCACCGTTCTGGATCGTGCCGGCCTCATTGCCCGTGTAGGTGACCGTGACGCCACTGCTAAGCAGGCTGAGGTCGATGGTGTCCAGATCGACGCCGCCCTCGCCACCGCTGATGGTGTCGTTCCCAAAGCCGTCTTCGATGATGAAGGTGTCAGAGCCGGTACCACCGTCCATGCTGTCGTTGCCGACGCCGCCGCGGATGGTGTCGTCACCCGATCCGCCACTTATCGAATCCGCCCCCGCGCCGCCGATGATGCTGTCGTTCCCGAACTGACCATAGATCGTGTCGTTGCCAAGTCCACCGTCGATGGTGTCGTTGGCATCGTTCGAGATGGTGATGGACTTACCAGCAGCATTTTCGACATGTCCAACGAAAATGTTTTCCGGGCCGCGTATGACAAAGTTGTCGTTACTGTCGGTGGCGTAGTTCAGCGTCTGGCCGTCCGCGATGGTGGCAACTGTGGTTTGCGAGCCGTCCTCGTTCAGCCGGACAAGGGTGATTGGAGCGCCAGAGGTGTTGATGACCGTTAGATTTCCGGCGGTCCCTCCCGCACCGGAGCGGTGCGACGCTGGATCATAGGCATCACCATCACCGACTATGAAATCTTCGCCATCGCCCCCTCTGATACTGTCCCTGCCTTGGCCGCCGGCAATAAGATCGTTGCCTGTCCCCCCGTCGAGCGTGTCCTGGCCGCTGCCACCATCGACACTGTCTGCGCCCGCGCCGCCAGACAGGCTGTCGTTGCCGTCGTTTCCTTCAAAATAGTCGTTTGCGCTGTCGCCGCTTAGGGTATCGTTGCCGCTGCCACCGCTTACTGTTGCCATGCCAGCTCCCCGAATAACTGCTCAAGCAAAACCCCCGCAAAACTGGAAAAATGACTCGCAACGCACGCGGAGCCCGCAGCTCTTGGAAACGGGAAACTTGCAAACGGCAGTTCGGACACGATAAACCTCTGACTCTGTCTCCCGACCGCTTGGGTCTGGAAATACTGGCTACAAATCACTGAGATTATGAAAGCTTTGTCGATAAAGCGTGAAGCTGTCTCACGAATTGTTTAAAAGTTGATCAGTCGAACCTACCGATCAAAAGCTAATTTCTTCGGGATGCGTAGACGGACATTGACCGTTTCAATGTCAGCTCTCGCCGCTATTAAAAATTCAATTCGCACCAGCAGCGAAAGCCCGCAATCCGCCCGTCATGTCGACTTGTCTAAATACTGAATGTGTCATACTGAATAGTCATATATTCACTTTTACGACGCCGAAGAGATCAGAAATAACAAAACAAGATCAGATACTTAAGACATATTAGCTTCGCCCCCTACCGTCGGAGCCATTTACAACCTAAGTTGTTGAAATACCTACCGAAGTCACAGCGTGGCTTCGTAGGTGTGGCATCAGGGTGTTACATCCCCCTGCAGCCAGATGGCATGACCGTTTCGTATCCGTCCCAATCGGATCTGAAACGAATGTTGAACCAACCCCATCTCTCAAAACGCGGAAATACCTATCAATGGCGGCGTCGTTTACGCCGACAATCCACAGGAATCGTCGATATTAAGCTCTCGCTGGGGACGACAGACCTGCGCTGCGCTCATATACTGTCCCGCAGGATCAGTGCGGAAAGCGATATCGTCATGGAGCAACTCATTCATCAACAGATCACGTCGGACATGGCGCGGCGCTGGCTTGCCAGTGTCATCACCAAAGAGCGGGCGAAGATCGAGAATTTGAAACTGCTGCATCGATTTGATTCCGGCGACCCCGCTGACGACCATCGCCACGATCAAGCTACAGCTGACGCTTGGGCACAGGTGAATGAGGACGGCTTGCAAGGCGCGACGTCTGATCATCCATTGGTATCTCTTAAACTGGACATCATCCGCGATGACCTCACCAGCGAAGCACGACAGAACATCATTCAGCGCGATTTCAAGGCATTAACGGGCCATCCACAGCTTTCGGCCTTTGACCGTGCAAAACTGGTGTCCTTGCTGATCGCTGGGAAGTCCGCTGCATGGAACCGGCACGAAGAGGCCTTGGCAGATATCGACGCGGCGGCGGATGACCTTTGGGAAAGGGCCTCTCAATTGCTGGCACCAGAGCCAGAGGCGCACGCCGCCCCCCTGCAGCTTGTCTCTGCCCCCGAGGTAGAAGCTGACACTCTCGATCCCGACATGCACGCCGTTGTGTCCCGCATGAACGACATGAAGCGCAGCGAAGGCATTGAGGAAAAGACCCTGCGCCAATATGAGAGCTTTGCTGGCCTGTTTACCACGCTGACGGGCATTCGCGACGTGCGCCAGATCCGGCAAACGGATGCCACGGGATTTCGCGCGGCGCTTTACAAGCTGCCGAAAAGCTGGGGCAAAAGCCCTGCAGACCGCAATGCCACCCGCGAAGAGATCATGGCCCGCGCAGCCAAACTGCCGCCCGAGAAGGTCGGGCTGTCCATCGGCACGATCAACCGCCATCTTGAGCATCTGGGCCAGATTATTGAGTGGGCCTCGGATGAGGGCATTGCGGTAAACCCCAAGCTCAAACCCGGAAAACTACGCCGCAAGGACACTGTTCGCGACTGTGACAAGAAACAGGCGTTCACCGAGGCAGAGTTGCACAGCCTGTTCAAATCTCCGGTTTGGTCCGGATCGAAATCCGAATATCACCAGACCGATCCGGGCACCGAGATCTACCGCAACGGCGTTTATTGGTCGCCTTTGATCGGCGCTTTTACAGGGGCGCGGCGTGAAGAGATCGCAGGGCTGGCCCCTGCTGACATTGTTGAGCGCGATGGCATCCCTTGCCTCAGCATCGAGGATTCCGAGCTACGGCGGATCAAGAACATCTCGTCAAAACGGGTCGTGCCAATCCACAGTCGCCTGATCGCCCTGGGATTTCTGGATTTCATGGAAGAAGCCCGCGCCAAAGGGCAAGCCGAGCTGTTCCCCGATCTGCGCGAACCAGCAACGGGTAAGCATGGCCGCAAACTGGGCCGCCGGATGCGCCAGATCGTTGATAAGACCTTTGGTGCCGAAGGTGCTGGCCTGTCGTTCCACAGTCTGCGCCACTATGCTCAAGCTGTGCTGGAACACGTTCCCGATGTCACGGACAAGGTGCTGCGCGACATCGTTGGCCATGAGGGCAAAGACACCCATGAGCGCACCTATAGCAAGCCTACGCCGCCCGCTGTCCTGCAGGCGGCCATTGAGAGGTTACCAGCCGTGATCTGATCATACCCCCGGCCCGTCAGACTTCGGGTCGGTATCTGAGTTTGCATCCAGAATGCGGGTCAACTCGGCCCGTTGCCCCGCTTTCAAATTCTCGCGCTGTTCGAGAACGTAGGCCGCATCTGCTGCGATCTCGGCGCGCTCACGGCTCAGGGTTTCTTCAATCGTGCGGTGGATGGATTGCGCGAGGGGCTTCAGTTTTGGCATCACTGGTTTAATACGTGTCGCAATCCGCATGCGGTCCTCTTTGGTTTTCGGCGCATTCGGCCCCCACACCAGTTTGTCTTCACTCGGTTTTGGCCCGGACACCCAGCGTAGGACAGCCCCGCCAAGCATATCGATGCCCTCCACCAGCGTTTTCATCAAAGACACCATCTTTGACAGCTTCGCCTGCCCTCTTCTTAGTTTAGCGATAGATGATACATGCGCAAAACAAGTCGGCACTTTTGGCGCTCCACTTCCGCTTAGCTTGCCATTAAGCTACTGACCTTGACCTGCCCCCCGAAGTTTCCCGTCACTTTGATGTAGAGTT
>NZ_JBFEKM010000216.1:0-5210 GCF_041552635.1 Sulfitobacter sp. | reverse complement strand
TTCTTTGGATGCCTGCGCCCGCATCTGCAGACCCGGTTTCAGCGTTTTTTGTCGCTTTTGCCGGTGGGTCGGCAGCATCGGCGGCCGTGGCGGGTGCCATCGGTGGGTTGACCGGTTTTGCCTATACGGCAGGGGCGTTTTTGGGAACGACCGTGATTGGTGGCATACTTGTGAACCTTGGCGTCAGCTATTTGTTGGCATCAAAGCAAAAACAGCAATCTCCGACGATCGAGGATGCCCGCGTCAATTCTCGTATTGCAAATGATCCACGCAGGATTGTTGGTGGTCGGGCGGCGGTTGGTGGCACCGCCGGCATATTTGCCGAATTCGATGCGGACGGAAATCTTTGGTACATCATTGCGCATGGTGATGCCGAACTTACCAATCAGCCGGATTACTATCTGGACAGCATCAAGGTCGAGCTGAGCGATGGTACTGACGATTTTGTAGCTGGTGATGTTTTGACGGATGCCTTCTGCCTTACGACAGGCGGTGACCAGTTTGAGGGGGACGGCACGCGCGATCCTGTTTGGCGCATCTACACGGTGACGCCGGATAGCGAGAGCCTGTATGGGGCAAAGCCATCTGAATTCACAGCAGCGTTTCCGAATTTACCGAATGATTTCTATGGGATTGGTGTTTGTTACTCAATCATTAGGGGCAGGGCCGTTCGTCCCGAGAAACGTCAGAACGCGTATCGCTGGCGCGGGCCAATCGGCCTTGGTGAGCCAAGCATCGGAATTGTTGGAAATTTCGACAGGATGCCCGACCCTCGTGTTGAGGGGATTGATTTGAGCGACCGATCGACCTGGGTGGCGAGCAATGGCAATCTTGCAATCATTGCGGCATGGTTCCGGACCCATCCGCGCGGGCGAAATCAAAGCGTGGATTCGATAAATTGGGACAAGATTGCAGAGTGGGCGGACATCTTTGACACAACCGTTCTGAACCGTGCGGGTGACCCAGTCCCGCTATATCGTGGCGGGGTGGCATTTGCTGATAACAAGCCACGGCATGAATGCGAGGCCGAAATCCTTGCCGCTTGCGATGGATTTGCAGCTTATGATGATCAGGGTCGCTGGTACATCGAAGGTGGATATTATCAAGAGCCGACGCTTACCTTTTCCGCGGCGCGCGACATCTTTACTGCAGAAACGCAGACTGTCGACGATGGGGAAGCGCCTATGGACGGCGTGATCGTGGAATACATCAGCCCCGACCATAATTACACCAAGCAGCCCTGCGCGCCTTGGGTCAATGTTTTGCACTATGATGGCGTCAGCGAGCCGAATTATCTGAACGTGCCGATCCTTGCTTGCCAAGAGCATAATCAGGCGGTTCGTTTGGCGCGCGCAATCGGCTTGCGTCAACAAGCTGCGCGTCGTGCGGCCTATGGCACCAACATCAAGGCGATCCTCGCAAAGAACCAACGGGGTATCCAGCTTGATCACAATGTCCAATTTGCAGGCCCGCACGAGATCGTCACGCCTGTTGAAGAGGATTCAAGTGGTCAATTTGGGCGTTTTGCTGTCGTGCCGCTGCAGGTTGACCGCTGGATATTGAGCGACGGCGAAGAAGGCGAGCCGCCAGCACCAACGCCGATCCTGGATATCGACACCACCCTTGAAATTGCACAAGGCGTTATCGTGGTTGCGGAGCCTGTCCAGACATCAAGTGGTGCCGCCGTCCGGCTAAAGGCTGTTTTTGATGCGCCTGCACGTATTGACCGTTTCTACCGGTTCCGTGCGGTTCTGGAGGGTTCTGAGCGCTACCTGACCACGGATATGCAGGAACTGAACGCAATATCGGGGATCGTTGATGACGGGCAGACCTATCGCGTATCCTGGCAGACAGTGACGGCCGGTGGGCGTGCGACTGTTTGGTCTGATGAGCGGGATGATCCCGAATTCATTGACGTGGTGGCGACTGCTAATCCAACGGCCCCGGCGGATCTGGTGGTGGCTGATGTCGACGACAGCGTTGCGGGTCAGGCAACAATAAGTTTTACCACGGAAAATGATCCCAACCAGTTTGCGGTTCGGCTGTATCGCGGCGCAACCTTCGCTGACGCGACCCTTATACGGAATGGGGTTTATCCTGCGAACACCAGCAGTAGCTTCACCGAAACCATTGCTGCGGGATCGTACACATACTGGGCTGTTCCTGTGAACGGGTCCGGAGTTGAGGGCAACGAAAGCGGCCCTCTAAGCGCAACAGTCACCTAAAACTCTCATCATATTGAAAGGCTGAAACATGGCTTTGACAAAGACACCTCAAGAGGTATTTCGCGGCTCGCCTGCTTCGGATACTTATCGGCCTGCTAACCGTGATGCGCAGCTACTTGCTGAAGAGATTATCCTAGATTACAGCGCGGCCATTGATGCTGTTGAAGGCAACGTGGCGGATCTGGCATCCCGTGACGGAACAGCACCGAACCCAAAGGCGGCGGTGGCGGTTGCGACCACCGCGAATATCACGCTTTCTGGCGAACAGACGCTTGACGGGGTGCTGACAAGCACAAGCCGGGTTTTGGTCAAGAACCAAACGGCCCCCGCTGAAAACGGCATCTATGTTTCGGCGGCTGGCCCATGGGCGCGCGCAACTGACATGGATGCAGATGCAGAGGTGGATTTCGCGTCTGTATTTGTCGAAGCGGGCACGGTCCACGGCGGGCAGGTTTGGCAGACCACGGCCAGCACCATCACGATCGGCACAGGCGCGATGCCTTGGGTGCTGGTTGATCGCGCTTTGACGGCGGCTGAAATCAAGGTTGCCTATGAGAGCAACGCAGATACGAACGCTTTCACAGATGCTGACAAAGACAGGCTTGCCTTAGACTTCATCGAGAATGCAAGTCCGGTTCCGGTGTCTGATTTCTCTGTCGTTGATCCCGACGGCAACTATGTGATGAGCGTGGCCGGTGACGTGGCGACGTTTTCAAAGGTACGAATGTCGGAGATTAATGGGTATCCGATTGCTGATGTTTTGCCCGTCGCCGCCTTGCTTGCCGGTATGCGGTCGAACATTGAGGGGGTACTTAGCTATGGCCAATCCAACGCAATCGGGACAATAAATGAGGCCGCGATTTCCACGGTAGATCGCTATAACAACCTACGTTTATCAGGCGGGGTTCGGAGCCAAGACAGCGCGACGCCCTACACAAGCTTTGTGCCCCTTACGGAGCAGTTGTCCGTCAATTCGGGAATAACCTACAGCGAAACGCCGATTTCCGGGTCCGCTGAAATGATGTTCGAGCTGCTTGAAAGTGAAGATGGGATCGCCTTCGCCGATATTGACTGGCAGATATTCGGCTCTGCACCGGGGCAGGGGTCGCAAAACATCGCGCAGCTTGCTGAAGGCACAGTTTATTTTGACCGCGTTGTGGCTGATGTGCAGAACGCGGTCACACTGGCCAACGCTGATGGAAAGTCTATTAAATTCAGGTCGGTTTTTTGGTCCCAAGGCGAAACCGATCAAGGGTCGGCGGAAACACCTGCCGCGATCTATGGCCCGCGTCTTGTGCAGATCAGGCGTGACTTGGAAACAGCAATTCAGGCAGAGACGGGGCAGACAGAACCCGTTGCCCTTATCACCAGCCAATTCAACAGCCACCAGTCTGGAGGCGCTACCCGCGACCCCGAGATTGCCAACATCACGCGCGTCGTCTGCCGGGACAATCAGCACATGTACATGGCGGGGCCTTGGTATCCGTTCCAAGCAGCGACGGTGCTGCACCCCGGCGTTGTTGAGTACAAGAGGATCGGCGCGATGTACGGTTTGGTGCAAAAGCGCGTCTTGATCGACGGTGTGCGCTGGAAGCCAGTCGAACCAATCGAGCAAGAGGCATATCGGGGCAAATATGTGACCGTTCGGTTCAATGTGCCCGCAGGGCGACTGGTCTGGGATACGACCTTGTTGGCGGAGGTCGCAAGTAAGGGGTTCAGCGTTTTGGATAGCCTTGGCAACCCCATCATCATCGACAGGGCGGACCTGATAGGGCCTGATACCGTGTCACTTGCCTGTGCATCTGACCCGACGGGCGGCAAAGTCCGGTATGCGTGGGAGGACGGTGGCAACCTTCACGACGAGCAGGGCGACACCATCATTTTTGACGGCGGCGCGGGATATACCGACGTGCCGATGCACAACTGGTCAGTGATTTTTGAGGAGGCACTATAATGTCCATCGCTATCGAAGTTTCAGACGCGGATTTTCTGGCTAACCGTATTGGCAACCGCCGCATTCTTGACACGCGGGGCCTTGTTGCTGAATATCTGTTGGGGGGCAGTTACGAGGAATCCAAAGCGAACCTTGCAGACCCAAGCGCCGCTGATCTAGTCGAGATTGGTGCCCCGATTTACGGCACCGGTTATATGGCGATCCGGTCCAACGGGAACGAACTTTTCCCGTCATATGGAGCGCAAACCGACTTTGTGGCACCGGATAATTTCACGATCATTATGGTTGTGCAGCGTGATTTGGCCACGTCTTTTGGGGATTGGTTCTATCAAGATCCGGACCTGACAGACCTCAGCACCATAGGCCCGCTGGCTGGTTTGCGAAGCTATCGCTTTAATCCTGGCTCTGGCAACACCTACAACCTGATCAACAACAACGGTAACGGTGGAAACTCCGGCCTCGTTGAATATCCGGCTTCCAGCGTTTCCAGTTTCGTCATGATTGCAATGACTGCGCCACTGGGGGAACGGGCAACAACCTACCTCTATGATGGCGGCGTTAGGTTCTCGGCACGCTCTGATGTTTTCGGAATTACGCGCAGCGACAATCCTTGGATAATTGGGGCGCGGTCAAGTTCATCGCCCGGATCAGGCGATGGAAAGGTTGCCTATCTCGCTTGTCTTGATCGGCTGTTCACGACTGAAGAGTTGGACGCTGCGAACGCCTCTCTCAAAGCATTCATGCCCACGCGGTCCATTCCGGTTTCCTAAGGGGACGGGAAGGATGCAAATACGATAAATGAAAGAGGCAGGCACAATGACGTCAGACGAATTCCCACACAGCCTAGCGGGGCGCGTTGTCGAGCTGGCGAAGGTTCTCGGCGCGATCGGCATTATTGTCGGATCCGCAACAACGCTCTGGGCCTTTACCTATGGCCCGATAGCGTCCTTTTTGGACCAGTGGCGGGCGATGCAGATTGACATCGCTGAGCTTCAGGATCGCATGGCCGTGGTGCAGGGCGAGGATAGCGT
>NZ_JBFEKM010000215.1:0-5495 GCF_041552635.1 Sulfitobacter sp. | reverse complement strand
GATGCAAGAACCCATGCGTTTTGTTCAATAGCCAACAGGTCAATCCGCCGCTGCGCCATCCTGTGAGCCACCTGCGGCGCAGCCGTATCAGACGCCCCGACACATAGGATCAAAGGGCGGCCCAACTGTTCAAGCTGGTCCAGCCAGCCGGACAAATGGGGCGACGCAATCGCCATGTTGCTGAGATAAACCAATTCTGGATGCGGTACTTCGGCAGCGGCAGCGCGCAGATCGGGCACATCATCACGCGCGCGGGCGATTTCGACGCCCAAGGCCCCCGGTCCGCGATCCAGCTTTTCGATACGCACAAAAACCCGCATCGCCTGACGTTCCAACAGGATCCGGTCGGCCACCCGTTCGGCCAAAGTTTCAAGCAAATTCAACCGCTCGGCCGCAAGCTCATAGGCGATTGCTTCGGTGACGCGGTCATAGGAAAGGATGCGGTCGACATCATCCTCTGCGGGACTGGTAAGGGGCTGCACTTCGACGACGATGTTAAAGCAAATCCGTTGCGTGACGCCGCGCTCTGCCTGAAACGCGCCGATTTCGACCTCGACGATATGATCGCGCAGTGAAATCCGGTCTAGGGGTTCGGGACCGGCGGTCGCCGCCGCGCGTTCAGAGGGATGCGCGAAGGCAAGCCTGGTATCAGTGGTCATGGTTTCGGCCTTTGCTGTGTCACACTTTTGACAGTCCTAGCCCGTCAAAGGCCGTTTACCAAAGCCGGTGGCGGCTGGCCAGCCACCAAAGACGACATGAAAGGCAGTTCAGTTAGAGGCCGTTTGAACGCCATCGCGGTAAAACAGGTGCACGCCAATCTTGGCTGTGCGGGTGAAAACCCGCGACCAGCGCGGTTTGACCGCTGTCGTGTGGTAATACGTAGCGCCATCCGTAATCGCGGGGACCGCCCCGTCCAGCGTGGCGCGGGCAATCTTGGCAACCTGCGCATAGGCTTTAGGCTCGGCGATCACCTCGGCGTAGCCATCGCAGGTATAGGTAAACTGGCAGCGGTATTTTTGACCTGTGCCTTGGTTGATCACACTGCACAATGATCCCGGAAACCGTGTCGATTTCACCCGGTTCATGATGACTTCAGCCACCGCGAATTGGCCTTTGACGGTCTCGCCACGGGCTTCGAAATACAGTGCCTCGGACAAGCAGCGCCACTGGTCACCGCCCGATGCAGCAGGTTGATTGGCCAACCAGCTGCGGGTGAATTCAATATTGCCAGCCTTGTTGTTCGCCGCAATCATCTGTTCCAACCGCTCGCTTCCGACCGCACGCAAACCTTTTGTCTCAATCTCGGCCAATGATTTCGCCTGTTGAGAGTTCGCGAATGCGGAAATAGGTGCCATCATAGAGACGGCAAAAAATACGTTTACGGCTAGTTTAGTGATCGAACGCATATAGCGCCTCGCAGGCTGTTTCAGTCGTTGCCAGTTATCCAGCAACAGTCCTTGCGTAAACCCTAATGCGCGAAATCGGGCGGGAACCCGCCTAAAGAATCAACATATTGACAACTATTCCATTTTTAATTCAATATCTTGTGGCTAATGGCAAGCTGCGCAGCAGCCAGCCGCGCCACAGGTACCCGGAATGGCGAACAAGAAACATAGTCAAAACCGGCTTCGCGGCAAAAAGCAATCGATTCGGGGTTGCCGCCGTGTTCACCACAGATCGACAAAGTGATGCCCGGCTGTGCCGCCCGACCACGCGCAGCGCCCAGCTGCAACAACTCTCCGACGCCATCCTGATCCAGCATGTGAAACGGATCTTCGGGGAACACGCCCTGCTGCACATAGGTTGACATGAACCGGCCCGCATCATCGCGGCTTAGGCCATAGGTCATCTGGGTAAGGTCGTTAGTCCCGAAGCTAAGGAACGAACAATGCGGTGCGATTTCCCCCGCCCGCAAGGCCGCACGCGGTGTTTCGACCATGACCCCCAAACGATAGGTAAAATCTGCGCCCCGTTCATTGCGCACGGCCGTGGCGATCTTGTCGATACTGGTTTTGACCAGTTCCACTTCACGCTTGGCCGAAACCAACGGGATCATCACCTCGGGTACCACGGGGTCACCGTCACGGCTGGCTTCGATCGTGGCCTCGAAAATCGCACGGGCCTGCATTTCGTAAATCTCGGGCACGGTCACGCCAAGGCGCACCCCGCGCAGCCCCAGCATGGGGTTATATTCCGACATCGCCTCGATGCGGCGGGTCACGTCGGACAGCGGCAAACCAAGCGCCTCTGCCAGATCACGCTGACCGGCCCGGCTGGTCGGTAAAAATTCGTGCAAAGGCGGATCGAACAGACGGATACAAACCGGCTGGCCTTGCATGATGCGGAAGAGTTGGATGAAATCATCTCGCTGCATGGGAAGCAGCCGCTCCAGCACCGCGCGGCGCTCGTCACTGCTGTCGGCAAAGATCATCTCTCGCATCACGGTCAGACGGCTGGGGTCAAAGAACATGTGTTCTGTCCGGCACAACCCGATGCCATGGGCGTTGAAATTCCTAGCCGTCTGCGCGTCAGCGGGCGTATCCGCGTTGGCACGGATACCGATATCGGCGGTTTCCTCGGCCCACGCCATCAGCTTTTGAAAGGTCGCATCCAACAGCGCCTCAAGCATCGCCGCGGCCCCTGCCAATACTTCGCCTTTGGTACCGTCAATCGTAATTTCGTCGCCGGCCTTGAACACGCGACCATCAGGTGCGGTGATTTGCCCTTTGACCAGATCAAACCGCATCGACGACGCCCCCACCACGCAAGGCAGCCCCATGCCGCGCCCGATCACGGCGGCGTGGCTGGTGATCCCGCCGCGTTCGGTCAACACCGCATGGGCCGCATGCATGCCGCGGATATCTTCTGGCGATGTTTCACGCCGCACAAGAATACAAGCCTCTCCGCGTGACGCGCTGGCCTGCGCGTCATTGGCGTTGAACACGATCTTGCCCGTCGCCGCACCGGGGCTGGCCGCAATGCCGCGCCCGATCACGTCACGCTTGGCGCGCGGATCGACCTGTCGGTGCAACAATTCGGTCAGGGTGCGCGGTTGCACCCGCATCAATGCTTCTTCGCGCGAAATGATCCCCTCGTCAGCAAGCGCCACAGCAATACGGACCGCCGCACGCGACGACCGCGATACCCGCACACCATCAAGGATAAACAGCTCTCCGTCCGAGATCACGAATTCCAGCTGCATTTCGGCGCGCAACCGGACGCGCATCAATTCGGCGTGCTGCTTGAGCGTCTCGAACGCCTCGGGGGCGTGTTCTTCCAGCGACTGACCGCGTGGATCGCAGGTCAGATACATCGCGTCTGCATCGCTTTGCAGCGCGTCGCGCCCCTGTGACTGGCTAAGGTAGCGCCCTGTGATCTGCGGCAAACCGCTGTCACTGTCGACCAGTTGCAAAACGCCCGACCCGCACAGCCCCGTGCCGACACCGAACGCCATTTGCTGCACGATCAACCCCAACCCCGCATCTGCGGGCGCGCCCTTGGCCTGACGCAACAGCCGTGCTGACGTGCCTTCCCAAGCGCGGGCCATGGAGCTGAGCACCGCCGTCAGTTGGGTCACACGGTCTTGGGGAAAGGTTTCTTCGGTCTCAAGTTCGTAGGCGCGCAGCGATTGGTCCAACGCATCGCGGCCGTCACCGATCACGTCGTCGAACATATCAGGGTCCAGCCGCGCGACATTCACTGCATAGGATTGCACAAAACGGGTATACAGCGCCGATGCAGGCCCCTCGCCCATACGGGCACAGTATTCTTTGAAACGGGCATCGTTCATCCCGATGTTCAGCACGGCCCCCGGCCCGCCCCAATCAGGGTCCTGACTGGACGGGCGCACGCAAAGCAACGCATCTTGCGGGAATTCATCAGCCACCGCTTGCAGGTCGGGCATATGCCCCCGCGCGATATCATGAACCGCATCAAAGGGCAGTGCCACCGTGCGCGGGACAGGCAGGTCCAGCCGCACAAGACGTTGCAAACATTTCGCCCGCCCGCCGTGGGTGTCGTTGGCGATGGGCGCGGTCTGGGTTACAAGTGTTGTCATGGGCGGTTTCTGCACTGCGGCACCTTTTGGTTTGTGCGCAGCATAGGCTTTCGGCGTTCTCTGGCAAGGCTTGATGCGCCCTGCCAGACGAAACAAGTTGCGTGTTAACCGTCGATCTTGGTCAGGTCCGCGACCGACGAACAGATGGTGCGGATACGGCTAAGCAGGTTCAACCGGTTGCGCCGCACGGTGCCGTTGTCCGAGTTCACCTGCACCGCCTCAAAGAATGCATCGATCGGGGCGCGCAAGGATGCCATAGCGGACATCGCAGTGGTGAAATCCTGTGCTTCCATCGCTGGTTTGATCTGCGCTTCGGCTTGGTCCAGTGCCGCAAACAGCGCGCGTTCCTCGTCGGTTTCGGCGAATTTGATATCCGCGCCAAAGGAGTATTCGACGCCATCCGCCTCTTCCGCCTGCGTGAGGATATTGTTGGCGCGCTTGAAGCCTTGGATCAGGTTTTCACCGTCATCGGTTTTGAGGGTTTCCGACAGCGCCTTTGCACGTTTCACGAGGAGCGTCAGGTCATCGTTGCCCTCCATCGCAATGCAGGCGTCAATAATGTCGTGACGGACGCCTTGGTCCTTGAGGTAGACTTTGAGGCGGTCGTGGAGGAAGGATTCCAAATTAATTTTTACATCTAGCTTGGTATAGTCATCTTCATCCTCAGGTGTCCCAAAACGCACACCATTTGCTTCGAGACCAAAGTAAAGTGTCTTGCCCAAGTCGAATGACAGGTCATTCTCCAGTAGGATCCGAATAACCCCCAACGCCGCCCGACGCAGTGCAAACGGGTCTTTCGACCCAGTCGGCTTCTCGTCAATCGCCCAGAAGCCGGTCAGCTTGTCGATCTTCTCGGCCAATGCCACGGCCACGGATACAGGCGCAGTCGGTACATCATCAGATGGCCCAAGCGGCGCGTAATGTTCGTTGGCCGCTGCCGCCACAGCGTCGGACTTGCCCGCCTCTTTCGCATAATAGCTGCCCATAAGCCCTTGAAGTTCGGGGAATTCATAGACCATTTCAGACGACAGATCGGCCTTGGCGAAACGCGCGGCCTCGCGCGCTTCGTCAGCGTCGGCACCGACCATGGGGGCCAACTCGCCTGCAAGCGCCTCCATCCGCGCAATCAACTCGGCCTGTGTGCCGAGCTTGTTGTGGAAGGTCACGTTGGACAATTGATCGACCCAGACCTGCATCCCTGCGTCAGACAGTGCGATGCGCAGGTCGTTTTCCCAGAAGAATTTAGCATCCGACAGCCGTGCCGACAGCACCTTTTCATTGCCCGCCAAAATCGTCGCGCCGTCATCCGCCGTGGTGCGGTTGGCAACGGTGACAAAGCGTTCAATCCGGCCCGTCTTGGGGTTGCGTACGGAAAAGAATTTCTGGTGTTCTTTCATCGAGGTCTGCAAAACCTCGGGCGGCAGATCAAGGAAGGCGT
>NZ_JBFEKM010000214.1:0-5508 GCF_041552635.1 Sulfitobacter sp. | reverse complement strand
TGATGCCCGCGATGAGGACTACAATATGATGGTCCGCGCGCCCTATCCCCACAGCCACGAAAAGCTGCGCAGGCCAGACCCGCTGTATGATCTGGTGCTTTTGACGGATTGGAACTGGCCCTACGGCGTCAAAGGGCGTGGGTCTGCGATCTTTATCCACCAATACCGCCGCCCCGGCTATCCGACCGAAGGCTGTATCGGCCTGTCACGCAGCCATTTGCGCCAAATCGCGCCGATGATTAAACATCGTACCCGCCTGATCATCGCGTAGGGTGGGTGCCAACCCACCACTGCCCGCCTAGCCTGCGACCCGTTCGCCGAAAATCGCCGAGCCGACCCGCACATGGGTCGCGCCCAAAGCAATCGCCTTCTCGAAATCGCTGCTCATCCCCATCGACAAACCGTCAAGACCGTTGCGCGCCGCGATCTTGGCCAGCAGCGCAAAGTGCAACGCGGCCTCTTCGTCCACCGGGGGGATGCACATCAACCCGCGCACAGGCAGATCAAGGCCCTGACATTCCTTGATAAACGCATCCGCTTCACGCGGCAGAACGCCGGCTTTCTGGTCTTCTTCGCCGGTGTTGACCTGAATAAACATATCGGGGCACTGGCCCAGCTCTTGCACCAACCGTGCCAAGGTATTCGCCAGTTTTGGGCGGTCTAATGTATGGATCGCGTCAAAAAGCTCCAGCGCGGGGCGGGCTTTGTTGCTTTGCAACGGGCCAATCAAATGCAGATCAATACCGTCATACTGCTGCTTGAAATCAGGCCATTTGCTTTCGGCCTCTTGCACCCGGTTTTCACCGAAACAGCGTTGACCTTGTTCCAGTACGGCCTGAACGCGTGCAAGCGGCTGGACCTTGCTGACAGCGATCAGTGTAACACTGCCTGGCGCGCGGCCTGCGTCTGCTTCGGCTTTTGCGATGCGTGTGGTGATGTCTTCCAAGCTCATGATAGGCCCCCTGTTTGAGGTCGCACAGAACAACAGCTTGGCGCAAAAGAAAAGGGGCAGACCAATGGCCTGCCCCTCTTTTTAGACTGTTGCGTTCAACTTAGAAGTTGAAGCGAACACCCAGATCGGCACGGACGAAACCGTTGCCGCGGCTTGCAACACCACCGCGGAGCGACGTGCCGCCACCCAGGTCGTGGTTGAAGTCAACACCGTAGGATGTGTCTGTGAAGTAGTCTGCGTCTGCAACGTAAACTTCAACGTCTGTGGCTGCGCCAACGTCAAATTTTGCGGCCAGAACGTAGTGATCGCCAGTTGTTGTGCCAACACCTGTGTCATCGCCGTTTTTGGCATATGCAAAGGTCAGAGCCGCTGGACCAACGTTACCACCAACAGAGAAGGCAACTTCTGTGTCAGATGCGCTGTCGGAGTCCTGCAGACCCAGAGCAACTGTGTAACCGCTGAACGTGTAAGCAGCAAAAGCAGCTACGCGGTTGTTTGTGTCGGAAGCCGAAACGTGCACGGACAGGTCGCCCATGGAGTACAGAACTTCAACACCGTTGGAACCGGCTGCGCCGTTACCACCGGAGGAGTACGCGTCGCCGCGGAAGTTGAATGCTGTGTAGTCATAACCCAGACCGGTCAGACCCAGATCGATTGGGTACATGCCAGGCATGAATTCCAGAGCGCCGAAGATGTTGCCAACGCCGACTTCAAGACCACCGGAGCGTGCGAAGAAGCGAACGCCGTTGATGCCTGTGCCGGATGGACCGGAAGCACCGTTGATGTCGTCAGCTGTACCGGCTGTGTTGTCTGGACCAACGGAGTATGTTGGTGTGTTGTCGGTGTTGTTCTGCTGGATACGAGCACGTGCACCGAATGTAACGCCCATGTCGGACTCAGCTGTCGCGTCGATCTGCAGACGGAAACGGCTTGTTACGTTTGTTTCGTCTGTGCCAGTTGCGTTTTCGTTATACAGAACACCAACACGGCCGTAGCCACCAAATGTTACGTCTGCTGCTGCAACGCCGGCTGTCGCAACCAGAGCTGTTGTAGCGAAGAGAACTTTTTTCATGAGTTATCCCTCGGTTTGAATTCACATGCCCAGACCGGGGAATCCGGAAAGGGTATGACGGTCTTTTCCGCCTTTGCCCCAGTTTTGGCAAGGATCGCGCATCGCTTTGCCGCAATGTGAAAAACTATGATGCAGGTTTGCCACAGTCGGCCGCATCGCCGACACGCCTACCCTTTGACTTGCACGGCCCCAGTGCACACGATCCGGCAGCCGCAGTGAACATGCCTCTACTATGTATATAGTCGACATAGCGCTTGCCGACCGAACCCTGCTTGGTTAGACCAGTGGCCAAACAGGCAAAGGACGGCTGGGATGGCGCGCACTTCGGTATTCAAATCCACGATTGCCCTTATGGCACTCATATCGCTTGGGGCGTGTGGCAGTCTTGCGCGCCCTGCAGGCGAACTTGCGCCGCAATATTCCAACACGAACAGCCCAAGCGTGATCGAAACCGATCCCGACAATACCATCTGGTCCATCTTTAATCGCAAGACCACGGACACCAGTGTATCGGTGAACAAGTATCTATGGTCCGCGTCACTCGAAGTGCTGAGCTTTCTGCCCGTGCAATCCATTGACCCTTATACAGGTGTGATCGTGACCGGCTACGGCACACCTCCGGGCGGCAGTCAGTCATACCGGGCGACTATTTTGATTGACGATCCTGCCCTTGATGCGCGGTCACTGAATGTGGCGTTGCAAACCCGTGGCGGTCGCACCGTCAGCAAAGCGACTTCACGCGCAGTTGAAGACGCCATTCTAAGCCGCGCGCGCGAAATGCGCATCGCCGATAACAAATTCTGAGCCCGCTTCTAGAGCTTTCGCCATTCCAACGCCGGGCCACGCGCTAGTCGCTCGCCCGGCGTTTTTCGTTTGATAAGGTACCTGTCGATGTCCCGCTATTCCCCCGCTGAAATCGAAGCCCGCTGGCAAGCCGCCTGGGAAAAAGACGCTGTGTTTCAGGCTGTACGTTCAGCCGACAAGCCAAAATACTATGTGCTTGAGATGTTCCCCTATCCGTCAGGCCGCATCCACATGGGCCATGTGCGCAACTATACGATGGGCGACGTGATCGCGCGCTACAAGATCGCCACGGGCCACAGCGTGCTGCACCCGATGGGCTGGGATGCCTTCGGGATGCCTGCGGAAAACGCCGCAATGGCGATCGGCGGTCACCCCAAAGACTGGACCTATAGCAACATCGCCGACATGCGCGACCAGATGAAGCCGCTGGGCTTGTCCATCGACTGGTCCCGCGAATTCGCAACCTGCGATCCGGAATATTACGGTCAGCAACAAGCGCTGTTTCTTGATTTCCTGAAAGAAGGCTTGGTTTACCGCAAGAACGCAATCGTCAACTGGGACCCTGTTGATATGACCGTTCTGGCCAATGAACAGGTCGAGGCAGGGCGCGGCTGGCGGTCGGGTGCCTTGGTGGAACGGCGCGAACTAACGCAGTGGTTCTTCAAGATTTCAGACTATTCCGAAGAGTTGCTGAGTGCGCTGGACACGCTTGATAACTGGCCCGCCAAGGTCAAACTGATGCAGGCGAACTGGATCGGCAAATCGCGCGGGTTGCAATTTGCGTTTTCGACCATTGACGCACCGGACGGTTTCGACCGGATCGAAGTCTATACCACCCGCCCCGATACCTTGCTGGGGGCCAGCTTTGTCGGGATCTCTCCGGATCATCCGCTGGCCAAGACGCTTGAGAAAGACAATCCTGAAATCGCCGCCTTCTGTGCTGAATGCCGCAAGGGCGGCACCACCGAAGAAGCGATCGAGACGGCTGAAAAGTTGGGCATGGATACTGGCCTGCGGGTACGTCACCCGTTTGATACCGCTTGGGAGTTGCCGGTCTATATCGCCAACTTCATTCTGATGGATTACGGCACTGGCGCGATCTTTGGCTGCCCTGCGCACGACCAGCGCGACTTTGAATTTGCGACGAAATACGGGCTCAAGATCATCTCGACGTTCCTGCCGTCAGAAGACGCCGATCCCAAAATCACCGAAGCCTACGTCCCCACCAAGTCCGAACGTGTCTACTACAACGGTGGATTCGCCGGCGAGAAATGGCAAACCGGCGAAGAAGCCATCGCATCCGCCATCGAAGCCTGCGAAGCGCAAGGTGTCGGCCAAGGCGTGACCAAGTTTCGCCTGCGCGACTGGGGCCTGTCCCGCCAGCGCTATTGGGGTTGCCCGATCCCTGTTGTGCATTGCGATGCCTGTGGCGTGGTCCCCGAAAAGAAAGAGAACCTGCCGATCGAATTGCCCTATGACGTCAGCTTTGACGTACCGGGCAACCCGCTGGACCGCCACCCGACATGGCGCGACTGCGCCTGCCCGTCTTGCGGTGCCCCGGCCAAGCGTGAAACCGACACGATGGATACGTTTGTCGATTCGTCATGGTATTTCGCGCGCTTCACGTCGCCTCATGCCGACACACCCACGGTGATGGAAGACGCTGAATATTGGATGAACGTCGACCAATACATTGGCGGCGTCGAACATGCGATTCTGCACCTGCTTTATTCGCGCTTCTTTGCCCGTGCGATGCATATCACAGGCCATTTGCCCGAAAAGGCGATTGAACCGTTTAATGCGCTGTTCACCCAAGGCATGGTGACCCACGAGATTTACCAGACCCGCGACGCCAATGACCGCCCCGTCTACCACCTGCCCGAAGAGGTCACGGACGGCAAACTCGCCGATGGCACTGCGGTCGACATCATCCCGTCCGCCAAAATGTCCAAGTCCAAGAAAAACGTCGTCGATCCATTGGGAATCATCGCCAGCTATGGTGCTGATACGGCGCGCTGGTTCGTGCTGTCTGATTCGCCCCCTGAACGGGATGTCGAATGGACGGCATCGGGTGCCGAAGCGGCTTATAAGCACCTTGGCCGCGTCTGGACCATCAGCGTGCGTGTCACTGCGATGGGTGACGCGATAAGTGACGGGGCCGAAGGCGAAGGGAACGAAGAGCTTCTGCGCGCGATGCACAAAACCATTCACGATGTGACCTTGGGCGTCGAATCCTTTGGCTTTAATGCCGCCATCGCCAAGCTTTATGCCTTTACCGCGACCTTGCAGAAATCCAAGGCTGGCCATGCAGCGCAGCGCGAGGCGATCATGACGCTGGCGCAGCTTATGGCCCCCATGACGCCACACCTGTCAGAGGAAATCTGGACCGCCCAAGGTGGCGCAGGTCTGATCACGACCGCCCCTTGGCCCCGCGCCGACGCGGCGATGCTGGTCGATGATACCGTCACCCTGCCGATCCAGATCAACGGCAAACGTCGCGCAGAAATTCAGGTGCCTGCGGATATGTCGAAAGAAGATATTGAAAAAATCGCGCTCAGCCACGAAGCTGTCATTCGTAGCTTGGATGGAGCCACGCCCAAAAAGGTGATCGTTGTGCCCGGACGGATCGTTAATGTCGTTGCCTAAACGCCGCTTTTTGCTTGCTTTGCCACTGCTTGCG
>NZ_JBFEKM010000213.1:0-5611 GCF_041552635.1 Sulfitobacter sp. | reverse complement strand
GCTGGCTT
The DNA here is from genome assembly GCF_041552635.1 of Sulfitobacter sp. Lineage (GTDB taxonomy): Bacteria > Pseudomonadota > Alphaproteobacteria > Rhodobacterales > Rhodobacteraceae > Sulfitobacter. The sequence goes on along the minus strand of NZ_JBFEKM010000213.1, from coordinate 5,603 downwards.
TTCCTGCTATGGCCAACGCCAATTACAACAAAAGCTTTGCGTCCGGTGTTATCTGTGCCGGCGGTACGCTGGGTATTCTGATCCCGCCATCGATCATGTTGATCGTCTATGCCGCCATCGCTGACCTGTCGCCGTTGCGCCTTTATGCAGCGGCGGTCTTTCCGGGGCTGTTGCTGGCTGGTCTCTATATTGTCTACGTGATTTTGCGTGTCTGGTCGAACCCGTCGCTGGCCCCCAAGCCTTCTATGGAAAACGTGCCACCGCCCAAGGAAATCTACAAAGATCTGCTGTTCAGCTTTGTGCCGCTAACCGTTCTGATCGCACTTGTTCTGGGGTCCATTTTGGGGGGGCTTGCGACACCCGCCGAAGCCGCCGCAATGGGCGCGTTGGGCGGTATGGTGCTGGCCGTACTTTACCGGTCGATGACTTGGACCAAGCTTAAGGAAAGCGTGTTCCTGACCGCCAAAGCGACCGCCATGGTGTGTTGGCTCTTTGTCGGCTCATGGACCTTTGCCTCCGTTTTCTCGTATCTGGGCGGGCATGACCTGATCGCGCAATGGGTCGGCGGAATGGATCTTGAGCCTTGGGAATTCCTGGTTCTGGCGCAGATCATCATCTTCTTGCTGGGCTGGCCGCTGGAGTGGTCTGAAATCCTGATCATCTTCGTGCCGATCTTCTTGCCGCTGCTCGAAGTGTTTGGCGTGAACCCTTATTTCTTTGCCATGCTGATTGCATTGAACCTGCAAACATCGTTCCTGACACCGCCCATGGCCATGTCTGCCTATTACCTAAAAGGCGTGCTCAAGGACCAGATCGAACTGATGGAGATTTTCCGGGGGATCATGCCGTATCTTGGCATCGTGATCCTGACGATGTGTCTGATGTATCTGTTCCCCGGCATCGCGCTGTGGTTCCCTGACTATCTGTTTGGTGAATACATTCCATGATCAAAGACGCATACAAACTTTCCGCAACCGAGGCGCTGATACTTTGCGCCTCGGGCAAACTTACGTCGGTGGAATTGGTCAAATCCTGCCTTGCGCAGATCACCGCCACCGATGATGCGATCCGCGCTTGGGCCTATCTTGATCCGGCAGCAGCGCTTGCACAGGCCGAGGAATGCGACCGTATTCGCAAGGCGGGGATGGCGGTTGGTGCGCTGCATGGTATTCCCGTTGGGTTAAAGGATATCATCGACACGGCAGACATGCCCACCGCGCGCGGCACGCCGATATTCGCGGGCCGCACGACCGACCATGATGCCCGTCTGGTTGAACTTCTGCGCGGTGCCGGTGCGGTGATCATGGGTAAAACCGTCACCACCGAGATGGCCTTTGTGCATGCCAACGACACACGTAACCCGCACAACACCGATCACAGCCCGGGCGGATCATCTAGCGGGTCCGCCGCAGCCGTTGGCGCGCATCACGTCCCGCTTGCCATCGGCACACAAACCAATGGCTCTGTGATCCGGCCAGCGTCGTTTTGCGGGACCTTCGGGTTCAAACCGACGCGCGGTGTCGTATCCCGCACAGGGCTGCTGCAAACCTCGGTATCGCTGGATCAGGTGGGGTGCTTTGGGCGTACCCTCGCGGATGTGGCGTTGCTGACGGATGTGATCGGCGGCTACGATGGCAGCGATGCCACCAGCTTTGCCCGCCCGCGCCCCGACATGTCCGCAGGGGCCGCCGAAGACGCGCCGGTGACACCCGAACTGGTCTGGTTTGACCTCCCCTTCAACGACCGCCTTTCCAGCGACGCCAAAGAAGGCCTTGAGGCCGTGCTGGAAATTCTGGACCCGCAGGTGACCCGGATGGACCCCGCCGACACCCTGTCGAACCTTGTTGCTGTGCAGGCGCGTATCCATGAATACGAGATATGCCAACATCAAGCCGAAGTGTTCGAAGGTCATTGGGACCAGATCAGTGAAACGCTCAAACCGGTGATCCTGCGCGGCAATCAGATATCGCGTGCCGAATACGAAGACGCGCTTGCGGTCAAAGCCTCGGCCGAGGCGTTCTTTGCTGATTTCTTTGTCGAATTCGATGCGATTATCGCGCCCTCAGCGGCGGGTGAGGCACCTTTATTTGGCACCGGCACCGGTGATCCGATTTTTTGCACACTTTGGACGTTGGCGGGATTGCCCTGCATCAGCCTGCCGTTGCTGGTCGGCGAAACTGGCCTGCCGATTGGTGTTCAACTGATTGGACCTGCCGAAAAAGACAACCGCTTGCTGCGCACGGCGCGCTGGCTGCAAACCCAACTGGCCGACGCGGCTGAATAAGGGAAAGGACACAATATGTCATACGCAACTAAATTGGTGATGGGGCTGATCGGGACTGCAATCTTCTGCATCTTCATCGGCGGACTTTCCAAAAGCATCTCAAGCGGTTTTGCAGGCTTTGTCGGCGGTGCCCCTTTTATGATAATCGGGCTGATCGTTTGCGGTATGGCCGTTTATGATTTCTGGGATGAATGCGTGCGCAAGAAATGACAGCGTCCGATCGTAAACCCCGTCTTTGGATTACGCGACGCCTGTCTGACGCTACGCTGGAAAGGGCCGCGCGCGATTATGATGTCGTCATCAATCACGAGGACCTGCCGGGAACTGCCGACCAGTTGATTGCGGCCAGTGCGGATTTCGATGCGATCATCCCGTGCCATTCCGAACATTTCAGCGCCGATGTCGTGGCGCAATTCTCGGACCGGCTTAAGATTGTTGCGAACCATTCTGTTGGGGTCGACCACTGCGATCTGCCTGCATTGAAAGAGCACGGTATCGTTGTGACCAACACACCTGATGTGCTGTCGGATGCCACCGCTGAGCTGGCGATGCTGCTGATGCTGGGGGCTGCGCGCAACGCGGTCGCGGGCGACCGCATCGTGCGCACCGGTGCTTGGGACAGCTGGTCACCGGCCTTTATGGTTGGCAAACAGGTGACAGGCGCGCGATTGGGTATCATCGGCATGGGCCGTGTGGGCCGCGCATTTGCGGCCAAGGCGCGCGGGTTCGATATGGAAATCCACTATTACAACCGTTCGGAATTACCGGCCGATCAGGCCAAGGGCGCGATTTATCACGATAGCGTCGAAAGCGTACTTGAAGTCGCTGATTTCCTGTCGCTGCATTGTCCGGCCACCCCCGACACAACAAACCTGATGAACCAAGATCGCTTTGCCCTGCTGCCGGCAGGTGCGGTCATCGTGAATACGGCACGCGGGGCCCTGATAGACGAAGATGCTTTGTTGGGCGCACTTGAAAAGGGTCAGATATCCGCTGCGGGGCTGGATTGTTTTAAGGCCGAGCCGGGCGGAAATCCGGCGTTTTCTGCACATGAAAACATCTTTATGTTGCCCCATATCGGCAGCGCCACCCGTAAAACCCGCGACGCGATGGGGTTTCGGGCGCTCGATAATCTGGACGCTTTCTTTGCCGGTCAAACTCCGGGTGACCTTCTGTAGACCTCTCGAGGGGACTAACTCATGTCCTCTCGGCAAAGCTTTGCTTGCTTGCAACTGGCCCTTTGCGCCCCTGCCTGCATCGGATAACCTGCCACAAAGCGGCAGGAAAAAAGGGCGCGAGCAGAATGACCATTTCACGCAGAAGTTTTACAATCGGGTTGGCGGCGCTGGGGCTGTCGGCTTGCGAAAATGCAGGTCGGGGGCAGGTGTTCGCGTCGCGCAGCGACAGCGCGCTGCCGGATGACCTGCGTCCACAGGCCAATGGGGCCTATGATACGTGGGTCGCCGCGTTCAAGACCCGCGCGCGCGGGCAGGGCATATCTGACAGTACTTTGCGGCGCGGGTTTGCGGGCGCAGGCTATTTGCCCGGCGTCGTGAAGCGGGATCGCAACCAAACCGAATTCAGCCGCACGCTTGAGGATTATCTGGCCATCGCCGCCTCTGACGAACGGGTGTCCAAGGGGCGCGCGGCCTTTGCCCGCCACCGCGACACCTTGCGCCAGATCGAAACCCGCTACGGCGTGGCCGCCGAAGTCGTGACAGCCGTCTGGGGGCTGGAAAGCTTTTACGGTGAAAGGCGCGGCAACGTGCCGGTGGTGTCGGCGACCTCCACACTTGCCTTTGACGGCAGACGGGGCGCGTTCTTTGAAAAGCAGCTGATCGCGGCGCTGAAAATTCTTGAGCGTGGCGATATCTCGGCCTCTGGCCTGAACGGAAGCTGGGCGGGCGCAATGGGGCACACGCAGTTCATTCCAACCTCGTACCAAGCCTTTGCGGTCGACTTCAATGGCGATGGCCGCCGCGATATCTGGTCTGATGACCCTGCGGATTCGCTGGCCTCGACGGCGGCGTATCTGGCAAAATCCGGCTGGCAGTCGGGCCAGAAATGGGGGGCCGAAATGGGCACGCCTGCGGCTGGCTCCGCGACACCCGTTTCCGTGCTGCAACCCGATGCCGGGGGGCCGCGCTTTGCCGTGTTCCGCAATTTTCAAGCGATCAAGCGCTACAACAACTCGGATAATTACGCGATTGGGGTGGGGCACCTGTCTGACCGGATTGCAGGTGGCGGACCGATCCAAGCCAAGTTCGGCCCTGATAAATACGGGCTGACGATCGACGATCGCAAAGCCTTGCAACAACGCCTTACCGCGCGCGGGTTTGATACGGACGGAACTGATGGCGTGATCGGCCCGAACAGCCGCAAGGCGATTGCGGCCTATCAGCAAAGCGTCGGGCTAAGCGCCACGGGCGATCCGTCGCGCGCCTTGCTTGATCGGTTGTCGTAAAGCGCCAATTCCGACTTGCGCGGCGGTGACCTAAACATCTGTTGCAAACCTACGGGGGTGGTCAGATACTTACCTTTGAAACAGGAAGGTTGATGCCTATGATCGCCCCCGATCCCCGCCTGCGCGACTGGCGCAGTACCGCGCAGACGGTATTTGACTGTGACAAAAGTCCCGCACACGGCGATCAGGGCATGGTGGTCACCAACCACCCGCTGGCCACTGCTGCGGGGTCCGAGATGCTGGCAGCAGGCGGCAATGCGGTTGATGCCGCGATTGCTGCCCTGTTCACCCTGTCGGTGGTCGAACCGATGATGGTGGGCATTTTCGGCGGCGGTGTCGCGCATATCCGCATGAAGGACGGCACGCATGTGGTGCTAGACGGGCTAAGTGCTGCCCCCTTGGCGGCGTCCCCTGATGCTTTCCGTCCCATCGCGGACAATGGGCCGAATTATATGCAGGTCGCGGGCCGCGAGACTGAGATCGGGCCCAAAGCTGTCGCAACCCCCGGCAATCTGCGGGGCTGGTGTGACGCACTCGACAGCTATGGCAGCCTGCCGCTTGACCATGTCATGGCCCCTGCGATCCGCCATGCCGAACAAGGTTTTGCCGTCACGCCTTATTTGGCCAACTGCATCGCAGAAGCCGCCGCCGAATTGGCACTTGATCCGGAGATTGCCCGCCACCTGCTCCCCGGTGGTGTGCCGCTATGTGCTGGGCAAAAGTTGGTAATGGCAGATTATGCCAAGACCCTGCGTGCCATCGCCAAAGATGGTCCAGATGTATTCTATCTCGGTTCCCTTGGCCAAGCGGTTACAGATCATATGGCCCGTGCCGGTGGTCTGATCACGGCTGAGG
>NZ_JBFEKM010000212.1:0-5629 GCF_041552635.1 Sulfitobacter sp. | reverse complement strand
GTCCGCCGCATCCGCGATCGCGCGCAGTTCGTCTGGTGTGGTGATCCCGCCCCACATGCGCGGTACCACGCTAAACGTACCGTCTTTCTGAATGTTGGCGTGCTTGCGCTCGTTGATGAAACGGCTTTGCGGATCATCGGCATAATCCAGCGGCCAGTCTGCCAGCAGATAAAAGTTCAGGGCAGGGCGGCACACATGGCATCCGCACGAGGTCTTCCACCCGCATTCCTGCCAGACGGCAGGCATTGATGTTAGCCGCTGCGATTTGATCATGCGGCGCACATCCTCATGGGTCATATCAGTGCAGGCGCAGATGCTGGCGGCGGCGGGCAGCACGAAATCATCGCCCAATGTGACCGCCAGAACCTGCTCGACCAATCCGGTGCAGGTCCCGCAGGAGGCCGAAGCCTTTGTCGTGGCTTTCACCGCCGCAAGGTCGGTTGCCCCGCCTGCGATGGCATCCTCAATTGTGCCTTTGCAAATGCCGTTACAGCCACAGATTTCCGCGTCACGCGGTAAGGCTGCAACGGCTGAGAGCGGGTCCGCGAGGGGGCCCCCCTGATAGGCCGGGCCAAAGATCAGCGTGTCGCGCATCTCCGCGATGTCGGTCTTGTCGCGGATGAGGCCAAAGAACCAATTGCTGTCGGCCGTATCGCCGTACATCACCGCCCCGATGATCACGTTATTCTCGATTACCAGGCGGCGGTAAACGCCGCGTGCGGGATCGCGGAACACTATGTCCTCGCGCCCTTCACCCTCCGCAAAATCGCCCGCTGAGAACAGATCACATCCTGTCACCTTAAGCTTGGTCGACAGCTCTTTTTGAACAAACTGCGCCTCTTCCTCCAGCAGCGTCTTCGCAGCCACCCGCGCCTGATCATAAAGCGGGGCAACAAGGCCAAAGATCGCGCCGTCATGCTCTACGCATTCGCCCACGGCGAGGATGTCGGGGTCGGAGGTCACCATCTGGTCGTCCACATGGATACCGCGCCCTACGGCCAGCCCTGCATCTTGCGCCAGTTTCACATTGGGCCGGATGCCGACCGCCATCACCAGCAGATCGCAGGGCAGCTCGGTCCCGTCATCCAGCAACAAGGCGCGCACATGGCCGTCTTTGCCCAGTATTTCCTTGGAGTTGGCGGAGCATTTGACGGTAATGCCCTTGTCCACCAAAGCTTTGCGCAGCAGATAGCCCGCGGCCTCGTCCAGCTGACGCTCCATCAGGTGACCCATGATATGAACAACTGTAACGTCGACACCGCGCGCCGCCATGCCCGCAGCGGCTTCCAAACCCAACAAACCGCCACCGATCACCACGCATTTATGATCAGGCCCAAGGCCCATCATTCGCTCGGTATTTTCCAGATCGCGGTAGGCGATGACGCCTTCCAGATCGTGACCGGGCAGAGGGATCATGAACGGATTCGATCCGGTGCCGAACAACAGCTTGTCATAGGCCAGGACATCGCCATTCTCGGCTGTGACGGTCTTGGCCGTGCGGTCGATGCTGGCGATCTTCTCTCCAAAGCGGCAGGTCACGCCATTCTCGGCGTACCAATCAGGCGTATGCGTCTCGATCTCGGCATATATCTTGTCGCCCGCCAGCACGGGGCTAAGCATGATGCGGTTGTAGTTGCCGCGCGGCTCGGCGTTGAAGAGCGTGACGTTATAGGCGTTTGGCGCTGTTTCCAGCAAGGTTTCGAGAGCACGGCCCGTGGCCATTCCCGCCCCGATAATAATCAGTTTTTGTTTCATATCTTACTCCGCCGCGATGGGTTTTTTGGGGGCTGGTTTCCCGGCCTTCTCGGATTTCGAGGTGTTGCCGTGTTCGTATTCCTCAAGGAAATCAAGAACCTCCTGCCGGTAGGCATAGTAGTCGGGATGCTCAAGCAGCGCCTTGCGGGTGCGTGGACGGGGCAGCTTCACATCCGTGATCTTGCCGATCGTGGCCTGCGGACCGTTGGTCATCATCACCACGCGGTCGGCCAACAGGATCGCCTCATCAACGTCATGGGTGACGCAAACGGCAGTCACCTTTGTGCGCGACCAGACCTCCATCAGGACTTCTTGCAGTTCCCAGCGCGTCAGACTGTCGAGCATGCCAAATGGCTCGTCCAGCAAGAGCAGTTTAGGCGAGAGCGCAAAAGCCCGTGCGATGCCCACGCGCTGCTTCATCCCGTTGGAAAGCGACGCCGCCCCTTTGTCCATACTGTCGGCCAGACCCACACGCTCAAGGTAGTATTCCACCACATCCTGACGTTCGGCTTGGGACGCTTTCGGGTAAACCTTATCCACCCCGATCGCCACATTCTCTTTGGCGCTCAACCACGGGAACAGGTTGGGTGACTGGAAGACCACGGCACGCTCGGGGTCCGCCCCCTCCACGTTCCATCCATCCAGTTTGATCGCGCCCTGCGATATCGGGTTCAGACCCGCCGCCATCGTCAGCACCGTGGATTTGCCACAGCCCGAATGCCCGATCAGCGAGATAAACTCGCCCTTGTTGACCTTGAGGTCAAAATTCTCAACTACCGTCAGCGGGCCTTTGGGCGTCGGGTAGACTTTGTGCAATTGCGAGAACGTCAGGTAACGTTCCTCAATCGGGCTTTTCTGCGCGTCTGTTACAACCTTTGGCACTGCATGAATTGGCGTGACATTGGGCAAGGTCTTGCTCTCTTCGACCTTGGCCTCGATCCCCACATCCATCAGATATTTGGTCACACTTGCGCGCAGCGCCTTGAACGTCTCGTCGTTGTTCATGGCCATTCGGTCGCGGGGGCGGGGGATACCTACCTCAATCGGATCGGCCAAAGTGCCATCAGGGTTGAGCGGCACAATACGGTCTGCAAGGAGGATCGCCTCATCCACATCATTGGTGATCAGGATGCAGGTCTTTTTGTCGCTCTCCCAAATCTCCAGAATTTCATCCGCCAGATTGGCCCGCGTCAACGCATCCAGCGCCGAGAGCGGCTCGTCCAGCAGCAACATCTCGGGGTTCATCGCCAGTGCGCGCGCCACAGCAACCCGTTGGCGCATGCCCCCCGACAATTCCGCCGGACGTCGCCCGATTGCATGCGGCAGACCCACCATCGAGACGTAGTGATTGATCTTCGCCTCCCGCTCCGCCTTGCTGAGCTTGGGGAAAACCGCATCCACGGCCAGTCCCACATTGCCGCCCACTGTCAGCCACGGCATGAGCGAATAGGACTGGAAGATCAGCCCCCGCTCTGGTCCCGGTTCGGTGATGGGCGCGCCGCGATAGGTCAGCGTTCCGCTGTCGGGCATCTCAAGCCCCGCAATCAAGTTCATCAGCGTGGATTTACCCGTGCCGGAGAAGCCGAGGATGGCAAGGAATTCGCCCTCCTTCACCTCAAGATTGATGCCTTTGAGAACCTCGGCACGCTCGGTGCCTACGCCAAAGCCCTTGTTCACGTTTTTGATGCTCAGAATGCTCATCATTATTCCTTTCTGCGTCGCCTGAACGCCGCTTACCGATTGGCCGAGAAGGTAAACATGGACTGGAGTGCGTACATCACACGGTCCAACAGAAAACCGATGATCCCGATGGTGAACACCGCCACCATGATCTTGGCCAAGGACTGGGATGAGCCGTTCTGGAACTCGTCCCAGACGAATTTTCCCAGACCGGGGTTCTGCGCCAGCATCTCGGCGGCGATCAGCACCATCCAACCGACCCCAAGGCTCAGCCGCAGGCCGGTAAAGATCAGCGGCAGCGCCGAGGGCAGCACCAGCTTGGTGATCTTGGTCCATGTGTTCATCTTCAAGACGCGGGACACGCTCAACAGATCTTTGTCGATGCTGGCCACACCCAATGCGGTGTTGATCAGCGTGGGCCAAAGCGAGCAGAGCGTCACTGTGATCGCCGAGATCAGAAAGCTCTTGGAAAACATGCCGTCATTACTGGCATAAAGCGCCGAGACGATCATGGTCACAATCGGCAGCCACGCCAGCGGCGAGACGGGCTTGAAAATCTGGATCAGCGGGTTCAGGGCTGCATTGGCCGTCTTGGACAGGCCCGCCGCGATGCCCAGCGGAATGGCGATGATGGCAGCAATCAGAAACCCAAAGAAGACGGTTTTGATCGAGGTCCAGATTTGCGCGTAATAAGTCGGGCGCCCTGTATAGACCCGCTCGCGCACGCGATCCTCTTGGCCGTCCGCGATAAGCTTCGCGTTGCGGGCGTCTTGACGCTCATAGAATGCGGCTTCTTTCTCTCGCTCCCGAATGGCATCGGCATTGAGGCCTTTTGCCTGTTCCCAGACTTGCGCAGGCCCCGGCACAGCACCAAGGGACGTTTGCACTTTGGGTGCCAGTATGCCCCATGCGAGCAGGAAAATTGCAATCGCCAAAAGCGGCACGCCCAGCAGACGCCAGATTTCGCCCACCTGTGCGCGCGGATTGTCGCCAGCGGCGGCTTTCAGGATCGGGGTGAGCCATGCAAGGCCCAAGACCTGAAACCAGGAGTCGGCCTTGTTGATGCGGGTGAACAGGCGGGCGCGCTTGGCCTCGCGTTCGGCGGTCTGGATCTGCGTTGGATCAATGGCGGTCATGGTATGGCCTCTCTGGTCGGGGCTAATTTGCTGCGCTACGGCGATGTACAGGGGGTGTACGGGTTGTGTACGCGGGGGCGGGCAGGGTAGGACTGGGGAAGCTTCCGCGCCTCAGCGCGCCTGATTTTTGGGCAGGCGTGTGTGCTGCGGCGCGGTAATTCAGATGGGTTTAGCCCTGAATTTCGTTGTCGACGATCGTCTGTTCGCCCTTCAGGCCGATGGGCAGGCTTTCAAGATAGGCGTTGGGCGTGCGCCCGTCATAGCCGATGCCATCGATGATATCCGCCGCAGGCGTGGGTGCTTTGAACCCGTCGCTGTCAAAGGGGAAGTCAGCCGCATTTGCCATATCTTCGTCCACCAGCATTTGGGCGGCTTTCAGATAGATGTCGGGGCGGTAGACTTCCTTGGCTGTCTCAATGAACCACTCGTCAGACTTCGGTTCGGCGATCTGGCCCCAGCGGCGCATCTGCGTGAGGTACCATACGGCGTCTGAATAGAATGGATAAGTCGCGTTATAGCGGAAGAAGACGTTGAAATCAGGCGCAGGGCGGCGGTCGCCCTTCTCGAATTCAAAGAACCCTGTCATCGAGTTGGCGATGACCTCGGCATCCGCACCGACGTATTGCGAGCGCGAAAGCATTTCGACCGCTTCCTCGCGGTTGGCGTTATCATTCTCGTCCAGCCAGATCGCTGCACGGATCAGGGCCTTGGTCAGAGCGATTGTCGTGTTGGGGTTCTCATCCGCGAATTCCTTGGTGATGCCAAAGACCTTTTCGGGGTTGTTCTTCCACATGTCGTAGTCGGTGATGACCGGTACGCCGATGCCTTTGAATACCGCTTGCTGGTTCCATGGCTCCCCCACGGCGTAGCCGTAAATCGTGCCGGCTTCCATTGTGGCGGGCATCTGTGGTGGAGGCGTCACCGACAGAAAAACATCCGCGCCAATCGTGCCTGTTACATCCTCGGGGGAATAATAGCCTGGCTCAAGACCGCCAGCGGCCAACCAATAGCGGATTTCATAGTTGTGCGTGGAGACAGGAAACACCATGCCCATGTTG
>NZ_JBFEKM010000211.1:0-5654 GCF_041552635.1 Sulfitobacter sp. | reverse complement strand
CGAACTTTCGGTCATCGGAGCCTTTGCAATCGTATTTGCAGTGGCTTTAATCGTAGTATCGCTGTTCACGCCGCTGTTTTCGTCGCTGGTGCAACGGTCCGTCCTAGGCGGGTTGGATCAAGGGCTGGGCTTCTTGTTCGGGGTCGCCCGCGGTATCTTGTTGGTGATCATCGCATTTTTCGTTTATAACACCATCATTACCGACCAGACTTTTACGATGGTGGATGACAGCCGCGCGGCGCAGGTCTTTGGCCGCTTTACCGACCGGATCGAAGAACAAAACCCCGAAGCGGCACTGGGCTGGATCACCACCCGCTATGAGGCGCTTGTCGGGGCCTGCGACGTCCCATCCTAAACAAACCTTAGAATTGACCTTTGGGGCCGTCCTTTGCCAAGGGCGGCCCTTTCTTCTTTTTGTGCCCTTGCGTTAACATTCAGCGTTTCTAAATGTGACAGCGGGGTGACAAGCCAAACACAACGGCCTAAACAGACCCTGTCTTCTTCCCCGGAATCGGAGCTTCCCCGTTGTCCAAGATCATGCCCCCCGCACATCCTTTTGATAGCTCGTACCTGCGAGACGCCGATGACGGCGATAAACTCAAAGAAGAATGCGGGGTTTTCGGCGTCGTCGGTGTGGCCGACGCATCGAACTTTGTCGCCCTCGGGCTGCACGCGCTGCAACACCGCGGCCAAGAGGCCGGCGGCATCGTCAGCTATGACCCCACAGACGGCTTCCAGTCCGCCCGCCGCTTTGGCTATGTGCGCGACAACTTTACCTCGCAAAAGATCATGGAAACCTTGCCCGGCGAATTGGCCATCGGCCATGTGCGCTATTCCACATCCGGCAGCAAAGGCCAGACCGCGATCCGCGACGTGCAACCGTTTTTTGGCGAATTCGCCATGGGTGGTGCTGCGATTGCGCATAACGGCAATATCACTAATGCCAACGCCCTGCGCCGCGAACTGATTGAACGCGGCTCGATCTTCCAATCCTCATCAGACAGCGAATGTATCATCCACCTGATGGCGCGGTCGTTGCAACGCAACATTCCCGAACGCATGGAAGACGCCCTGCGCCGGGTCGAGGGCGCGTTTTCCATCGTCGCCATGACCCGCACCAAGCTGATCGGCGTACGCGATCCGTTGGGTGTGCGCCCGCTGGTTCTGGGCAAGGTCGGCGACGGCTGGGCGCTAAGCTCTGAAACCTGTGCGCTTGATATCATCGGTGCCGAATTCGTGCGCGAAATTGAACCGGGTGAAATGGTCGTCATCACTGCCAAGGGCATTGAAAGCCATTTCCCGTTCCGCCGCGTACCCTCGCGGTTCTGTATCTTTGAACACGTCTATTTCAGCCGCCCCGACAGCATCCTTGGTGGCAGATCCGTCTATGAAACCCGCGAGGCGATCGGTCGTGAATTGGCCAAGGAAAGCCCAGTGGATGCAGATCTGGTCTGCCCTGTGCCTGACAGCGGCACACCTGCGGCCATTGGTTTCAGCCTCGAATCGGGCATTCCCTATGCCATGGGGATCATCCGCAACCAGTACATGGGCCGGACGTTTATTGAACCCACCGAACAGATCCGCAATATGGGCGTGCGTCTCAAGCTGAACGTCAACCGTGCGCTGATCAAGGGCAAACGGGTCATTCTTGTGGACGATTCGGTTGTGCGGGGCACGACAAGTCGCAAGATCAAGGAAATGATCTTGGATGCTGGCGCAAAAGAGGTGCATTTCCGCATCGCATCGCCCCCCACAGCATGGCCCTGCTTTTACGGCGTCGACACGCCACAACGCGAAAAGCTGTTGGCCGCGACCATGTCCGAAGAAGAAATGCGAGAGCATTTGCAAGTAGATAGCCTCAAGTTCATCTCACTTGACGGCCTGTATCGCGCCGTGGGCGAGGCTGAAGGCCGCAACAAGAAATGCCCGCAATACTGCGACGCGTGTTTCTCGGGTGAATATCCGGTGACGCCAGCAGATCAAATTGATCAAGGCTTCGAGATGAAGCCAGCCGCTGAATAGACGTCGGACACGAACCACCCCTCATCAGGGCAAATTTAGGGCGGGCAGCGGTTACAACCCCGCGCCCGCCCTTCTTGGGAAAGGCACAGGCAAACCCCTGCCGACCTCTAAGCCAGTCTTTGCCGGACCCCGAACTGCCATCTTTTCGCCCCTCGCCGCCTTTGCTAGCTCAAGCGCAGAAATTCAGGCCACTGAGGCTGGCGAAAAGAGGCGCAGATGACCACCACCACTGACGGCACACCGACACCTGCCAAGGTCGTAAACTTGGCAACCCAGCAAGCCGCTTTGCCGAAACTCACATTGCTCGGCACCTTTGGCAGCCTGACCGATCCCGGAGCCTTGATCCGCGACAACCGTGGCGCAATCCACCGCGTCCGCCTGAACGATACCATCCCCGATGGTGTCGTTGCCGCAATCGGCGACGACAGCTTGGTTCTGGCGGGCAAAAGCCGCACCATTACGCTGAAACTGCCGCAGGGCTAACCCCTTGACGGGCCGCCCCCGCTAAGGCAAAGCGCAAAGCATGACAAAAACAGCCCTCATCACCGGCGCGTCCCGCGGCCTTGGTGCCGCCCTCGCCGAAGCGCTTTGCGACAGCCATCATATCATTGCCGTGGCCAAGACGACCGGCGCACTGGAAGAACTGGATGACCGCATTCAGGCGCGCGGCGGAAGCGCCACCCTTGCCCCGATGGACATCACAAACGACGCGGCCATGGCAACGCTGTGCAGGGGCATCTTTGACCGCTGGGGCACCCTTGATCTATGGCTGCACGCGGCTGTTCATGCCGCGCCGCTGACCCCGACAGATCATATCGACGCCAAGGACATGTCCAAATCGGTGGCGACCAACATCACAGCCACGTCCACGCTGATCACCTATGTCTCGCCGCTGCTTGGCCAAACCGGCCAAGCCGTGTTTTTCGACGATCCCGCCGTCGCGACCAAATTCTTTGGCAGCTACGGTGCGACCAAAGCCGCGCAAATCGCCCTTGCGCGCAGCTGGCAAGCCGAGACCGCCCAGATCGGCCCCAAGATCCACATTGTGACGCCGGCCCCTATGCCCACGGCAACCCGCGCCCGCTTCCACCCCGGCGAAGACCGCACGGCATTGCACAGCCCCCTGTCCCAAGCTGACAAGATTATCGCATCACTTTCCGCTTCTCTGGCTTAAAAATATCCTCGCCGAAGGCTCCCACCTTGCCGCGCCCACATCCCTCCCTTATCAAGGCGAAAAGGGGATATTATGCGCATTCTGATTACCAACGATGACGGCATTCACGCACCGGGCCTGAAAACACTGCACGCCATTGCAACCGACCTTGCCGGCCCCGATGGCGAGGTCTGGACCGTCGCCCCCGCCTATGAACAATCCGGCGTTGCCCATTGCATCAGCTACACCCGGCCAATGATGATTGAACGGATCGGCAAACACCAGTTTTCCGTCGAAGGCAGCCCCGCCGATTGCGTTCTTGCCGCCCTGCACGATTCCATGAAAGACACGCCCCCCGATCTTGTCCTCTCCGGTGTGAACCGGGGCAACAACGCTGCCGAAAATGCGATGTATTCCGGTACCATCGGGGGCGCAATGGAAGCCGCCCTTCAGGGCATCCCTGCTGTCGCCATGTCGCAGTATTATGGTCCCGCCAACCGTGCCCTTGACGATGCGTTCGAGGCCGCTGCCGAGCATGGCACCGATGTCATCCGCCGCATTCTGGCTGCCACGCCTGCACATACGAACGGGTATCGCTTGTTTTATAACGTAAACTTCCCGCCTACGGCAGGTGCCGACGTAAAAGGCATCCGCCTCGCCCCGCAAGGCATCCGGACGGACACCAGTTTTTCCACCACGCCGCATGTCTCGCCCGCCGGGCGCCGTTATCTATGGATTCAAGGTGCTGACCAACAGATCCCGACGCCTGCCGGTACCGACGCCGCCCTGAACCTGGACGGCTACATCACCGTGACGCCGATGCGGGCAGACTTTACCGCCCATGACAGCTTTGCCGCACTTGAAGCCATCAATACATGAACGACGGCGAAGACATCACTGACGCCGAACGCAAGATGCAGTTTCTCTATGCGCTGCGGTCCAAGGGCGTGACGGAAACCCGTATTCTGAATGCGATGGAACAGATCGACCGCGGACCCTTTATCCGGGGCCTGTTCGCGGCGCGCGCCTACGAGGACATGCCACTGCCCATTGCCTGCGGCCAGACCATCAGCCAGCCGTCCGTCGTGGCCCTGATGACCCAAGCGCTCGAGGTCACATCGCGCGACAAAGTCCTCGAGGTCGGGACCGGGTCCGGCTATCAGGCCGCGATCCTCAGCAAGCTGGCGCGCCGGGTCTATACAATCGACCGGCACCGCCGCCTTGTGCAAGAAGCCCGCGAGATTTTCGACGCGATGGATCTGGCCAACATCACCGCCATCACCGCCGACGGCAGCTTTGGCTTGCCCGAACAGGCACCGTTTGATCGCATCATTGTGACCGCCGCCGCCGAAGACCCCCCCGGCCCCTTGTTGGCACAGCTCAAGGTCGGCGGCATTATGGTTGTACCCGTAGGCCAATCCGATGCCGTTCAGCACCTGATCCGGGTGCGCAAGACCGAAACCGGGCTGGAATACGACGAGTTGCGCAAGGTCCGGTTTGTTCCCTTGCTTGAAGGGTTGGGCAAAGACAGCTAAATGCTGTAAAGCTGAAGGGAACTCCGGACGAGATGGAGATCCAAGACCAAAAACGGCACCGAATACGAGGACGAGCAGATGATCCACAAAGCGGCACTGAGGACCTTCAGATTGACGGTTCTGGCAGGCGGCAGCGCAGTCTTACTGGCAGCCTGCGAAACCCCTCTTGATCTAGACATGCGCGGCGGGTTCGGCGACGGATTTTCCACCGCCGATGCCGCGACCAGCGCGTTGTCCAACCGACCCCAGCCGGACAATCGCGGTGTGATTTCATACCCCAATTATCAGGTCGCGGTTGCACGCCGAGGCGATACGCTGACGGATGTGGCCAACCGTGTGGGCACCGATGTGGCCAGTCTGGCGCGCTATAATGGCATCGACCCCACCGTGCCGCTGCGCAAGGACGAAATCATCGCCCTGCCCACCCGCGTCGCCGAACCATCACCGGCAACAGGTGCGTCCGGCACCGGGCCGATCACCACCGCAGCCGTCGATATCCAGTCTATGGCGGGCAATGCCATCAACCGTGCGCCCCAGACGCCGGGCGTGCAAACCAGCAGCCTGCCTGCCGCGCAACCTGCGACACAGCCCAATCCGCAAAAACAAACCGGCCGCGAACCGATCCGCCACCGGGTGGAGCGTGGCGAAACCGCCTTTACTATCGCACGGCTTTATTCGGTGCCCGTGGCGACGCTGGCCGAATGGAACGGGCTCGGGGCTGATTTTTCGATCCGTGACGGCCAATATCTGCTGATCCCTGTGCCACAACAGGCGGCCCCTGCGCGCACGGCCCCTGTGCCACAAACTGCCACACTGCCGGGGGCAGGATCGCCAACGCCAACCCCGCCCAGTGCTGCCAAGCCGCTGCCGCCGGTTGATACAACGCCCACGCCAGCCGCAAGCGCACCTGCCCCCGCCGCGACGAAACCCGTGGCCGATGTGGG
>NZ_JBFEKM010000210.1:0-5654 GCF_041552635.1 Sulfitobacter sp. | reverse complement strand
GCGGACAACGTTTTCTTCGACCATATCGACATAGCGTGACATGCGGTCGTCGCTGCCTGCCTCGATGCGCGCTGTGATCGCGCCAAAGCGGTCATCTTTCGTCTCGTTGAAAAGCTGCGAAAGCGCGGTGAACCGGCGCCAGCCTTTCTTCAGCTGATAGCGACCACTTGGCCCGACATAAACCTCGACCGGTTCGCGTTGTCCGCGCGCACGGATCGACGCTTTTAGCTCTTCCATCTCGTCGGACTGGGCAACGTCATCGAGCGCCAGACGGTCCCGCGGCAAATCATCGGTAAAAATTTCGGCAAGGGGGATCTGGTACAGCACACGACCCTCGGCCTGCGCCTCGCGGAAAATCTTGGCGTCTGTGGCGTTCTGCCGTCGCTGTTCGATCTTGGCTTCGGTTGCCTCTTGCAGGTTCTCGGCCACATCGCGCACGGCGGCCCCCATGGGACCCGGTTCACGTGTCCGCCGTTTGACGGGCGCTGATGCATCTACGGGCGCAAAGCCGAACTTGTTCTTGCCACTCATTCTGCCGCCTCCTTCTTGGTGCCGTTCTCTTTCCATGCCGCAAGGACTGTTCCGATAAATTCGTCATAGGCCCGATCAAAGCTTTGCCGCGCCCGCTTCCATGTCTCGCGGGTCATCTGTCGGTAGTCCTGTTCATAGACCGACATCTGGAACCGGCCCGACTGTTCAACGGCGCGGGTCATTTCAATCGGGTGGGCGCAGACATCGGCGCCGAACACATTCTTGAACGCGTCCATCATGGCCGAGTGCAGCGGGTTGGTGGTTTCAAATCGGGTCATCAGCAACCGGATGTCGGAAAACTGTTTAGGAAGTGTGATGCCAGCGTCCGCCGCCAGCGCTGAAAACCCTTCGGAGATATCGGCCATCGCATCGCCCAACTGACCCAGATAGCTGGTCGTGCTGTCGTATTCCCAATAGCCGGGACCCGAGGGAATATAGAGAATGTCAGCAGCGAAGGCCGCGTTCAAAGATTGGTAGCCGATGGCGGGCGGGCAATCGAAAATGATGATGTCATATTGATCATCCGGCAGTTCATCCAAGTAGCGGGCGACACAGCCAAAGAAGCTCCAGGCCTTGTGCAAGGACCGGTATTGCGCCGAGGCGAATTCGACGAATGCCGCGTTGGAACAGGACGGGATGATGTCGATGGTCGGCCAGCAGGTTTTTTGGATGAAATCCTGAAACCGCTGCGCGCCGATGGATTGCACGTCGTCGGGCAGTTCGTCCGCAGACGGGTAGGGGCAGTCGTCGGGGTCGTCGTACCCTTCCATGATGCGGTTCGCCTCGCGGCACAGATCACGGCACATGATGCCCCAAACTGTGTTGCCTTCATTCACCTCGGTCAGACCCATCGAATGGGTCAGGGTCGCCTGCGGGTCAAAGTCGATGCACAGCACGCGGTAACCATCCAGAGCAGCGGCGTGGGCCAGATGCTGGGCGACGACGGTTTTACCGACCCCGCCTTTGAAATTGGATACGGCGACACGCATCGCACGCCCCCGTGGCCGTTCAGGCAGCAGCTTGCGCCCCCGGAATTTGGCGCGTCGCCGCAATTCATTGATCTCTTCCAGACTGAACCAACGCTGCCGACCATCTTCTTCGGTCAAGCCTTGGGGCAGGGTGGGATCGTCGGCAAGTTTCTTGCGTAGGGTGTCAGCGGGGACATCGAACATGAACTGGCTGATCTCCCAGATCGAGAACGGGCGCAGCGCCTTAATTTCGCCCGGCGAGAACGTCGCGCGACGCACGGCGGCCTGTTGTTCCAAGCTGCGCTCATTCATGGTAAGCAGGTCGTTATGGTCTCTCATCTATCTACTCGCGTTTTTTAACCTCGCATTTCCAATAACGCGATTTCGGGAATTTGGCAAAACCTAAATTTAAAGATCCCGAATGAACGGTCACTGCGCCTGAACGCGCAATTCAAAGGCCTTTTCCGAAAAAAGGCCCTTTTGGTGACAGGAGGAACAGGTTTTTCGGGGTTTTGGTGACAAGATGGCCGATATAGGGTGACAGATAGCTGTCCCCCTTAACCTATTAACCTTAATCTATTCAGATTTTAGAAGAGGATTACGTAAATCCTGCTTTTCCCAACGGGTTGACAGAAGACGGGATTTAGCGCTTTCTGAAACACATAAATGGAATCGGCCCACAAGAGGTTGATCCTTGAGGCAATGATACGTTTAATATCGGGCGGGACAAAGACCAATGAACCCAATGCGGCTGACTGGGCCAGAAGCCAGCGTGATAAAATACGACCTGTTGACGGCTCTTAGCGTTGCGGGGCTGAACGGATCACCGACCTTGCAGACGACATTGATGCGGTTGATTGCAGCGGTGACCGCACGGTACAATTGGCGCGCCGATGAACTAACCGTGGGACAACGGGATCTGGCACGGATGTGGTCGGTGAACGAACGGACTGTCAAGCGCGAGATCAAGCGGCTGCTTGATGGCAAGATTTTGATTTGCAAGCGCGGCGGCGTGCGGGGCAGGGTGGCGGCTTATCAGTTGAACTACGACGAGATTGCCAAGCTTTCCGAGCCGTGTTGGTGTCTTGTGGGCCCCGATTTCGATCTAAGAATGAAGGGGCGGTAT
Source organism: Sulfitobacter sp. (assembly GCF_041552635.1). GTDB lineage: Bacteria > Pseudomonadota > Alphaproteobacteria > Rhodobacterales > Rhodobacteraceae > Sulfitobacter. The sequence continues at coordinate 3,029 of NZ_JBFEKM010000210.1, read as the reverse complement.
CAAGGCCAAAGCACTGTGAAAATCGTGCAGCTTAGTGATTATACAAAACATGCGGAGACCGAAGATGCTGCGGTGCAAAGCGCGCCGGGCACATGGCAACGCGCGATGGCACGGCTGGCCAAAGAAAACGCCGATCAATTCAATGCCTGGTTTTCGCAGTTAAAATACACCAGTTTCGACAAGGGCATATTGCGTCTGCGCGCGCCTAGCAAATTCGCACAGCGCTATATCGAAACGCATCTGATGCGCCCGCTTGTGTCGGCGGTCGAGGCAGAGCTGGGACCGATCGCGCGGATCGAGTTCGAGGCATAGAGCATCCTTAGCGGCGGTTGTGGAAAGCCACGCAAAACGTCTTGTCTAATTTTTCGGAAACAGCTTACAAAGACCGCATGAAGATTTGCGCACTCACAATGGTTTACAAAGACTACTGGGCGCTTTCGCAATGGTACACCCATTATGGGCGCTTGGTGGGGTTCGACAGTCTGTATGTTGTGGCCCACGGGCAGGACGCCATGATCGCAGAAATTTGCCCGAAGGCCAATGTGATCACAATTCCCCGCGACAGTCTTGAAGGTTTTGACCGCAGGCGGGGCCAGATGCTGAACAGCTTTGCCGACGGATTGGGGCTGTCTTATGATTGGGTGATCCGCACCGATGCGGATGAACTGATCTGTTTTGATCCGGCTATATACGCTTGTTTCGAAGAGGTCTTTGATACCGCATCGTCCAAGGCGCTGTTTGCTTTGGGGCTGAACATAGCCGAAGTGATCGACGAAAAGGTATTGAAAGCCGGTGAGATGGCATTGGGGCATCGGTCCAAAGCTGTGTTTTCCGGCCATTACAGCAAGGCATGGGCGTCCAGGCGCGGTACGGCCTTGTGGCGGCATGGCATCTGGGTGGGATCGCGCAAGCTGGCAACGGCACAGTTCGATCTACCCGAGGGCGTTTATTTGATGCACCTTAAATATGCCAATCTCGAGGCGCTCGAGATTGCCAACCAGCACAGAACCGAAGTTGGTAATGCCAAGGGTAAAGGTTTGCCCGGTGCGGCGTGGAAGGACCCGGATAGAGACGCCTCGCGATTTTACGCTAGTCTGGCTCTTTATGAAGACCGGGCATGGGCCCGCGCGCGCGACGATGCATATACCGCGATTGTGGCAGACCCAATGCGAGATGAAAAAGAAAACGTATTAAGAAGCAAATCCAAGGTTTTCAAATTCCGTGTAACGCTGCCCTCTTGGTTCAAAACGCATTTCGGGGCTGATTCAGGCGTTTGATTTAGAATTGCCTTTCGTCCCTAAGGTATATTCCTTGGTGGAATTTGCCGCAGGGTTGGTTTGGGCGGCGCGCAAGCAGCCGACCGAAAAATGGCATTTGGATGAAGGGGTGATCGCGGTCCAATGGAAGAAACATAGGCTATGGCGTGCGGTGGACAGCATTGGCGAGAAGTGCAACTGGGCGTTAAAAATTTGCGCCACCACCTAAAAATATCGTTGCGCCTTAACGTCATTCCGTGGCGTGACGGATCAGCAACACTCCTACCGAACCTGCAATTACCGATCCGTAACAATTCATTATCTTTTGACAGGCCAAGCCAAAAACCTGCATAAATTGCCAAGAGAGTTAATTATTGAAACTAGGATGGCGACCGTTTTTTCAATATCTGCGAATGCAATCTTTTGGAAACCGACTTGCCCAAGGCATTATTGCCTTAGGCAAGTCGGTTTTGCGTCGCGAGAATTGATCGAAACGAGCCTTCTCGCGACGCAAAACGGAATTCTGCCTTGTGCTGTCCTTGCCGCATCCGGTTTCACTGCCATTCGGCCTCGCCGGGCCATAAGTCTATTTGCGTCTTTTGATGACGGCACCAAAAAAGGAATTTACCATGTTTGATTTAGCCACAACACTCCGTCAGGTCGGAATTCGCCAGCGTTCTTTGCGCAGCCATTGCCGCCTTGGACGTGCGACGGAATTGGTGTTTGTGTTGGCCACCGGCGCGACGGTGCTGATCGGCGGCGCGGCGGTGGCTGCTGATATCGACTGGGATGCGGGTGCCCCCGCTGATACGTCAACCGATCCGGCGACGGGCGGCGCTGGCACTTGGGTCGAGGGCGGCGGCACGCTTCTTTGGAATGACGGCACGAACAATGTGGATTTCACGGCAAATGACAATGTTACATTTGGGGCAGCCAATCCAGTTGGGACCTATGATGTAACCTTGGGCGGAAGTGTTACGACAACCAACCTGACATTCGGTGCCACCGGCGTAACGATCACCGACGCCACGTCAGGCAATACGCTGAGCGTAGTCGGGCAAGTGATACTCAGTGGCGCTGGAATAGGTTCTTTCATTAAGGCTCCTGTGACAGGCAATCTGGCTACAAATGTTGATACCGGCTCTATTCTAAACCTCAGTGGCACCGTATCCGGTACGGTTCAGACTCTTGGTGCGGGTCTCGTTGATATTGTAGGCGGTGTAGGCGGACTTGATAGTGACGCAGGCACAGTTAGGATCAACGGTAGCGGTGCGAACACGGGCGCGGTCACGGGCACCACCACCATCGACGACAGTACGGTTCAGGTGCAAAGCGGCTCTTTGAGCGCGGCGTCTACCGTAACCGTAACAGGGGTCACCAGCGTTCTGGATGTCGACGGGGGTACAGTTGGCGCGGTAACGATAAATAGCGGAACGCTTGATGCAGATGGCGGCATTATCGGGTCACTTGATCTAAATGCCGGCGCGACCCATTCGGTTGCCGGCACAGCTCAGGTTACAGGCGCGACGACGATCGACAGCGCGACTTTGGCGCAAACTGGCGGGACACTGAACACGGTGACTGTTGGCGCGGGCGGTGTTCTGAACGCATCCTCGGGGTCAGCGACCACGGTAACAGCAAGCACAGCAACCAGCGATGTTAACCTTTCCGGCGACACGTCGGTCACGACGCTTGATCTAGACGGTGGCACGGATCACTCGATTGCGGACACGGCTGAAGTGACAGGCGCGACGACGATTGACAGCGCGACCT
>NZ_JBFEKM010000209.1:0-5665 GCF_041552635.1 Sulfitobacter sp. | reverse complement strand
GGTGTTGATTGCGGCCATGAACATTGTGTCCGGCTTGATCATGCTTGTGAAAAACAAAGGTCGCGATATCGGTATTCTGCGCACCATGGGGCTTAGCGAAGGGTCCATTCTGCGGGTGTTTTTCATCTGCGGGGCTTTTACGGGGATCATTGGCACCGCTATGGGCGTGATTTTAGGCTGCTTGTTTGCGATCTATGTGGATCAGATATTCGGCGTGGTGAACTGGCTTTCGGGGGGCACGGCGTGGGATGCGTCAGTGCGGGGCATCTATTTTCTGCCGGCCAAGTTGCAGTTTAATGACGTGATGTCTGCTGTGGGCCTGTCGCTGGGCCTGTCCTTTATTGTCACGATCTTTCCGGCGCGGCGCGCGGCAAGGATGAACCCGGTTGAGGCGTTGCGCTATGAATGATCCTGTGTTGCGGCTTTCGGGCATCAAAAAGGCCTATAACGCAGGCAAACCGACCGAGGTGTCTGTCCTGCGCGGGATCGACCTGACCGTTGAACCGGGCGAAGTCGTGGCACTTGTGGCCCCCTCGGGGGCAGGTAAATCGACACTGCTGCATATCGCAGGGCTGCTTGATACACCCGATACAGGCACGGTCGAGATTGCAGGCCATGATATGACCGGCCAATCCGACCGAAAACGCACCGGCGTGCGGCGGCGTGATGTGGGGTTTATCTATCAATTCCACCACCTGCTGCCCGAATTTTCCGCGCTTGAAAACATCGTTTTGCCACAGCTGGCCAACGGGATCGGGGCAAGCGCGGCCCAGACCCGCGCGATGGGCCTGTTAGAGCAGGTCGGCATAGCACACCGCGCCAGTCACCGGCCTGCTGAATTGTCAGGCGGCGAACAGCAACGGGTGGCGTTTTGCCGTGCGCTGGCCAATGCGCCGCGCCTGTTGCTGGCGGATGAACCGACGGGAAACCTTGATCCGACGACATCGGATCAGGTGTTTGGTGCGCTGATGGATCTGGTGCGCAGCACCGGGCTTTCTGCTGTGATAGCGACCCATAATCTTGAGCTCGCCAGCCGTATGGACCGCCAGATCAGGCTGGACGCCGGTCTGTTGGTACCAGTTTGAGGCCATTTTAAGACGCAATTAACATAAAGTTTCCTTGGTCTGACCCCAAACAGGTCAACGTCCTGCGGCATGGTAATCCGATATCAGGATCTTATTATGTCATCCATTCTAATCATGCTCTTGGCGGCTATTGGGCCGATGCTGGCGATCTTTGACCCCATTGGGGGGGAGGAGGACGATGAGGAGTCTGAGGAGCTACCGCTCAATTCTGGCCCTGTAGATGCAACAAATGACACCGTCATCGACGGTGATGACGGGCAATCGGCAGGCAACACGACACCCAGCTTTTTCGAAGGGCTCGGCGGGAATGATACGCTGACCGGCAGTATGCTTGATGATCGGTTGATCGGCAGCTTTGGCGCTGATGTGATTTCGGGCGGCACTGGCAACGATACCCTGTTCAGCGGCAGCGACACCCTTGGAGAGGGGGACGACGGCGCAGCGGACCTGCTGGACGGTCAGGCGGGTGACGATGTGTTGATGCTGGGCGGCGGCGACACCGGGATTGGCGGCGAGGGGGCAGACAGCTTTACCATGCTGTCGGATGCGCAGGGCAATATTACCGTTGGCGACTACGATCCGACACAGGATGCGCTGGTGGTTGAGACAACCCAAGAAGATGTTACCATTCTGGGCCAAACCATTGAAAATGGCGCATTGCGGGTTTCACTGAGCAGCGGCTTGTCCATTACATTGCCGGGCGTTGAAAATCCGATCAGTGACAATGCGATCCTGTTCGTGATGGCTAACCCCTTGCGGGGCATCAGCTAACGGGGGCGATTACTTGGAAAAAATCGGTTCGGAATTTTTGATAACTCCGGTGATCCCCGCTCAGGGACCGGTTGTGTGGTAATCTGGCGTGGGCCACGCGAAAGCGCATCAGCCCCTCGCCAAGTGCATGAAAAACATGTTATTGAATGGTTGAATACCAAAGCTTCCTTGTCAATTGATCCAGATCATGGCGCAGCCCAAACCCAACAGCAAATCTAATACATTGCCCCAAAAAGGAACCCCCCAAATGCGTCTGTCCCTGATTGCCATCCTGCCTTGTATCTTGACCATTGCAGCCTGTGTTGCCCCCGATATGCCAGAACAATCCGATGGGGCTGCGTTCTTTGCCGACAATTGCGTTTCCTGCCATGGGCGTTCGGCCAAAGGTGACGGCCCCCTTGCGGCCGGTCTTGCCAAAGCACCGCGCGATCTGACCTTGCTGGCGCGCGACAATGGCGGGCGCTTTCCCGAAACCAAGACGTTGGCTTATATCTATGGCGATCCGCTCGACAACCACATGACCCGCGTGATGCCCGAGTTCGGCGAGGACATGGCGCTGGATCTGGTCCCCGTTGATCTTGACGGCCAAATCACCCCGACACCGCGCGTTTTGGCGGGCCTGTTGATCTATCTGGAAAGCATCCAGCGCTAATCGCAGATCCCGCGCAATTCGACCCCGTCCCACGGCATGCGCACATCATAAGCGCGGCTTTGGGGCAGGGGTTCGACAGGCATCGCCTGACCGATCAGCGCATGCAGCCGCTTGGTGCGCGGCGCTTGCGGGGCCAGCGCGCGACAGCAGACGAATTCCTCGACGATGGCCCCTTGTTGTTCGAATGCGAAGTCGGTGAATCTGGTTTCATTTTGCAAATCAAACAGATACGGGTCTGCCATCCCGCCATGTTCACGCGCGGCACGCAGCGGGGAATAGCCTGTCGTCGCGCGGTTCTGCCACTGCCAGATATGGGTCAGTTCGTGGCTGAAAATCATCGTGGCAATAAGGCCGATTTTATCCGGATAATCCGGTAGATAGTCGTCCAGATACCAATCCTCGTCAAACAGCACCGTGTTCCACAACGCGATTGCAGCGGGCTTGGTCGTGATGACTTCGCCAACCTTTTCGGGGGGCAGAATGCGTTCGCGACAGGTGGTGCGCGGGCGGGTCTTGCGGGTCATGGTGACCGCTTTTGACGGCGCGCCATCGTGCAGCCGCACTTGCCGGAGGTTCAAAGTTTCACCCATGATCGTCTGGGCAAATGCCTGTTCGTTCACCGTCAACGGACGACCACACGAGGCCAGCAACAGCAAAAGAACAAGAGCACGTTTCATGCCCCGACGTTGGGCGAATTTCACCAGCCCTTCAAGCAAATTCCGCGTTACCGTGCAAAGGTCGCCGTGGCCAATGCGACGGGCTTGCCCGAGGGTTCGGCGATGATGGTGCAGCGGGTGAACATCATTGATTTTCCGGCCCGCGTTACCTCGGCCTCGGCGCGCAGGGTCTCTCCGCTCGCGGGGCGCAGGAATTGCGTATCAAGGGTGACGGTGCCGACAGGGGCCAGCGCATCCAGATGCCCCATGCAGGCCATGACCATCGCCGTGTCGGCCAGTGCTGTCATCGCTTGGCCTGATACGATCCCGCCGGTTCGGTTCAGGTCCGGTGTGATGGGGATGGTAAGGATCGTGCGGTCTGGCCCGATTTCCGTGACCGTGGGGTGCAGCGCCATGACCCAAGGGGCGAAATTTTCGGTCAAGATGGTCTGGGCGGTTTCAGGTGTCATAGGCTGGGTCCGGTGTCTGGGGCAGGGCGCGTGGGGTGTCACCCACCCTACGCCGGACGCGGGGTGGGGTTTCAAGTCAAAACGGTGGGGCTACTTGACCTTTTTGCCCGCGATCAGCGTGCCGTCTTTCATACCGCTGTTGGCGGTGGCCAGCACTTTGACCTTTTCTTTTTTGGGTTTCTTGGTCTCTTTGTTGCCTTTGTTTTTCTCTTTGGACATGGGGTTCTCGTTCACAAAAGGTTCCCGAACGGCGGGTGCCCATCGGGTAGATGCTCAGAGGGCAGGGGCGCAATGCGCGCGGCGGGTCCGGTGAGGCAACAGGCGCATGGCCTGTGAATATAAAGTGGGCCTGCCCGAGCCATTACGCAAGCCCCCACGTAGGGTGGGTGTCAACCCACGCGTCGCCACCTTCCAATCCAAACGCAACGTCAAAACCGCGTCCGACCTCGGGCCGAGACAAACAAAACCGTTGCTTAACTTAGATTTATAGTCCGCAACCCCTGATCATTCGAAGCCCCTTCCCTTCCCCATGGGGGAAGGGAAGGGGCTATTCGCCAAAGGCCATTGGATACAGTTTGGGAAGTGTCTGGGTATGGTCGGAGTTTCCTGCTAACTTTACAATTAGTGTGCGCGTTAGTCTTTTAGACTTAAGAAGTGTTCCGCCAACCGAATTTTTGAAGGCTGAAAAATGGGATCGGTTGGAATGGATAACTCCTTCCCTTCCAGCTGCAAATATTCATCACCTACCTTAAGTTCTTCCTTCAAACGTTTTGAAAGGCGAACTCGATTTTGGCTATCGATCGACAATAAATGGCTGTCAAAGAGAGCATGAATATCTCTTCTTAACAAAAGGCCATTTGGTATCTCATGACTTACTGTTTCGGAAAACGCCGAGATATGCGCCGCTTCAAGACAAACTTCTACAGCGGTTCCTGTTATCGCGCACTTGTTTTGATATGCGCTCAGTAGAGCCATTCTAAAGATGTTTTGTCCAACCCTTACTTTCGCGCTCTGCCGGTATTTAAAGCCACTTTGAATTTCGGCGAACCCGTGCTCCGAAAGTGTACTTGAAGCCGGATATGTGGTCACTCTTTTATGCTTCTCAAAAAGCTCCAGAAGCGGCCTCACATGGATAGCGTCCTGATAATAGCCTTTTCCAGTTACAATATTTTTCGACCAGTCTTTTGGCACGTCAATCCAATGTTCTTTATCGAGAAAAACCGGGTCAACTAAAATTTTGAAGCCAACTAGGGTTTGGTTGTCAACAGTGCTGGATTTTTTATACTTCATCACTCTATGGATAAAGTCTTTTTCGGTTTCCACGCCATTGGAAAGTCCCAAACTTTCCCAAGCGGTCTGGATCGTAGCCTCTCCCGCACTCGCTAGCACCCCAAAGCCACCAATCTTGTCGATAGGTGATTTCCGGCGGAAAAAGAAAATGCCCCCAATGTCGATTGCTTTAAAGTGTTGGCGAGATGGTTGCCAAAAGTTGACCTCTTTCAAATCCGGTTGAGACTTACAGAAATCGAACCAATCATGGTCCGTGTTGCCAATATAGAGATCTTTAGCCAAATTAAGTCTCCTAGTAAGCTTTCACTGTGCTCTCAAACATCCAACTCCTCCACAAACTGCGCATTATCCTGAATATACTGATAGCGCAGTTCGGGCTTTTTCCCCATCAGGCGCTCCACCAGATCGCCGGTCTGACCGGGGGTGTCTTCTTGTACCGTGACACGGATCAGTTTGCGGGTGCCCGGGTCCATCGTGGTTTCCTTGAGATCCTTGGCGTCCATCTCGCCCAAGCCCTTAAAGCGTTGCAGGTCGATCTTGCCTTTGCCGCCAAGGCCCTTTTCCAGCCACATGTCCTTTTCCGCGTCGTCAGACACATAGACGCGCTTGGCCCCTTGGGTCAGGCGGTACAACGGCGGACAGGCCAGATACAGGTGGCCCGCGTCGATCATCGGGCGCATCTGGGTATAGAAAAACGTCATCAGCAGCGCCGCGATATGCGCGCCGTCGACATCCGCGTCG
>NZ_JBFEKM010000208.1:0-5760 GCF_041552635.1 Sulfitobacter sp. | reverse complement strand
GCGCGCGCCGATCCTCAAGGGCGATATGATCGGTGAATTGGTGCTGACCCGTGGCGATTTGCCAGAGGTTCGCGCGCCGTTGGTGGCATCTGACAGCGTCGCACCGGGCGGTTTCTTTATTAAACTTCAAGCAGCTGCATTACATTTGCTGGATCGCTTGAACGCAGGGCCAGAGGCAGCTTCGTGAGCGGCCAAGGCTTTTTCATCAGCTTTGAAGGCATCGATGGCTCCGGCAAATCCACCCAGACCAAAATCATGAAAGACGCGCTTGAGGCGCAGGGATATGACGTCATCCTGACGCGCGAACCGGGGGGATCACCGGGTGCCGAAGAAATCCGTGCGCTTGTGTTACAAGGCGACCCTGACCGCTGGTCGGCACAAACCGAAATACTGCTGTTCACTGCCGCGCGCCGCGATCACCTTGAACGTACGATCCAACCTGCGTTGGACGCTGGCAAAGTGGTGATTTGCGACCGGTTTGCCGATTCCACCCGCATGTATCAGGGCCTTAGCCGTGGCGATCTGCGCGATGCAGTTGACCAGTTGCACAGCCTGATGATCGGGATCGAACCTGACCTCACGGTGCTGATCGACATGGACCCTTCCGAAGGGTTGTCGCGTGCCCTGTCGCGCAATACCGTCGAAGAACGCTTTGAAGATTTCGGAGAAAGCCTGCAAGTGGCCATGCGGAAAGGCTTTTTGGCGTTGGCCGACGAATTCGCCGAACGCTTTGTGGTGATCAACGGTGCCCAGCAGATAGATCAGGTAGCAGCGGATATTCTGGACTGCACCCGCGCACGTCTGGACGCCCGCTAGGCCTTTTCCTGCGCTCGCAATCTGCTAAACCACAACCATGACCGATGAAGCCCCCCAGCCAGACCGCATTGATGGTGCGCGCCACCCGCGCGACACCCCCCGCCTGATCGGCCAGATGCCGGCAGAGGCCGCGTTTCTTGACGCTTTCAATTCGGGCAAACTGCACCATGGCTGGTTGCTGACCGGTCCGCGCGGTGTGGGCAAGGCGACGCTGGCGTGGCGTTTGGCACGGTTCTTGCTGGCCACACCCGATCCTGACGACGGCGGTATGTTCGCGCCCGAACCGCCCACCAGCCTTGATGTTGATCCAGACCACCCCGTTGCCCGACGCATTGCGGCTGGCGGCGAAGGCGCGCTCAAGGCCGTCATCCGGTCGGTGGACGAGAAAACCAAACGCTTGCGCAAGCAGATCGTGGTCGATGACATCCGCAAACTGAACGGGTTTTTCCAGATGTCAGCCGCCGACGGGGGCCGCCGCGTGGTCATTGTGGATGATGCCGATCTGATGAACCCCAATGCCGCCAACGCCCTGCTCAAGATGCTCGAAGAGCCCCCCGCCCGCGCCATAATCCTGTTGATCAGCCACCGCCCCTCTGGTCTGCTGCCGACGATCAGGTCGCGCTGTCGTACCTTGCGGCTTGGCACGCTGGACCCCGATCAGATGGCACAGGCGTTGGCACAATCTGGCGTTGACATTCAGGGCGATCCGGCTGCCTTGGCGGCGCTTTCTGGCGGGTCTGTCGGCGGCGCGCTTGGCCTGTCGCTGATGGGTGGGTTGCAGCTTTACGCCGAATTGGTCGGCATTCTGGGCACCCTGCCCCAGCTTGACAGATCCCGCGCCCTTGCGCTGGCCGAAGCCGCAGCAACACGCGGTGCCGAAGAAAAGCTGGCGCTGTTGTTCACCCTGACCGATCTGCTGATGCTGCGCCTTGCACGTACAGGTGCCATCGGGCAACCGCCGCAAACCCAAGCGGCCCCCAACGAACATGCCATCCTGACGCGGCTGTCCCCGACCCCGGCACAGGGCCGCATCTGGGCCGAGGTCGCCCAAGAGATCGGTGCCCGCGCCCGTCACGGCATGGCGGTGAACCTTGACCCTGCCGCGCTCGTCCTAGATACCTTGTTCAAGATGGCTGAAAACGCCCCACGGTAGCCCATAACTTCAGAAAACGGGACACGCATGAGCGACATTTACCCCATCACAGACAGCCACTGTCACCTTGATTTCCCTGACTTTCAGGATGAATTGCCCGACGTGATCGCCCGCGCCACAGCCGCTGGCGTCACCCGTATGGTCACCATCTGCACCAAGCTGAAAAGCGAACCTGCCGTACGCGCCATTGCCGAAACCTATGCGCCCGTTTTTTACGCCGCCGGCACCCACCCGATGAGCGTCGCTGCCGAACCGATGGCCAGCTATGACGATCTTTTGGCGCTGACCAAACACCCCAAAATGGTGGGGATCGGCGAAACCGGCCTTGATTACCACTACACCGCTGAATCGGCCGACATTCAGCAAACATCGCTGCGCACGCACATCGCCGTTGCCCGCGACACAGGATTGCCGCTGATCATCCATGCGCGCGATGCCGATGATGACATGGCCCGCATCCTGACAGAGGAACATGCCAACGGGGCCTATCCTTGCGTGATGCACTGCTTTTCCAGCACAGCCGCCTTGGGCCGCGCCGCGCTTGATCTTGGGTTTTATCTGTCGATGTCCGGCATCACGGCATTCCCCAAAAGTCAGGACTTGCGCGATATCTTTGCCAACGCCCCGCTGGATCGCATTTTGGTGGAAACCGACAGCCCCTATCTTGCCCCACCGCCCCACCGTGGCAAACGCAACGAACCGGCATTCACCGCCCATACGGCGCGCCGCGGGGCCGAAACCTTTGGCCTTGATTACGCTGACTTTGCCGCCCGCACCCAAGCGAATTTTGACCGCCTCTTTACCAAGGTCGCAGCCTTCCAAGAGGCCGCCTGATGGCCGAAATGAAAATCACGATCTTGGGCTGTGGATCCTCGGGGGGCGTGCCGCGCCTTGGCGGCCACTGGGGGGCCTGCGATCCGTCAAATCCGAAAAATGCGCGGCGGCGGTGTTCGATCCTAGTGGAACGCATAACCGACCAAGGCACCACATCGGTGCTGATCGACACCTCGCCCGACATGCGCAGCCAATTGCTGGGTGCCGGCGTGTCGCGCATTGATGCGGTGATTTACACACATTCCCACGCGGACCACGTTCACGGTATCGATGACCTGCGCATGATCGTCATCAACATGCGCAAACGTCTGCCCGTCTGGGCTGACGCACCGACCAGCGCGGCCCTGCTGGACCGCTTCAGCTATGTCTTTGTACAACCCGAAGGCTCCTCCTATCCGCCCATCCTTGATCTGAACCCGATTGAGGGCGACGTGACAATCGATGGGCCCGGCGGTCCGCTGACCTTCACGCCGTTTCTGGTCAATCACGGGGGCATGGACGCGCTTGGCTTTCGCATGAACGACGTGGCCTATCTGCCGGATGTGGCCACAATTCCCGACGCGGTCTGGCCGCATCTGGAAAACCTTACCTGCTGGATCGTAGACGCCCTGCGCCGCGACCCGCACCCGACCCACAGCCACCTTGCCCAGACCCTGGACTGGATCGCAAACATGGCCCCGGAAACTGCCGTACTGACCAATATGCATAACGATCTGGACTACCAGACACTGGTAGAAGAACTGCCAGACCATATCCAACCCGCCTATGACGGTCTGACCCTGACTTTCCCCGCCTGACCTTCATTTTGCCAAATAAACTCCACGGGGGTGTGGGGGTGTGAAACCCCCGCTACGACCCGCGCCAAACACGCCAAGGCCTGATACCCCGTGCAAACCCTCCTAGACGTCATCCTCCCTGTCTTTCTTGTCATCGGTTTTGGCTATGTTGCGGTCTGGCGCGGGGTGTTTCCTGTGGCTGGCATCGACGGCGTGATGCGGTTTTCGCAAGGCTTCGCCATCCCTTGCCTGCTATTCCAATCCATCGCAAAAATTGACCTGTCGGCATCTTTCGACCCTGCCCTGCTGATCAGCTTCTACACAGGGGCGGCGATCTGTTTTGCCCTTGGGATTCTTGGTGCGCGGTTCCTGTTCAACCGCGATTGGGAGGATTGCGTGGCCATCGGCTTTTGCTGCCTCTTCTCGAACTCGGTCCTTTTGGGCCTGCCGATCACCGAACGCGCCTATGGCTCAGATGCCCTGACCGGCAATTTCGCGATCATCGCCATGCACTCGCCGTTTTGCTACGGGCTGGGCATCACGGTGATGGAGTTCGTGCGCAACCGTGGTCAATCCGGCCTCAGCCTTGTTCGCAATGTTGGCAATGCGATGTTCCACAACCCGCTGGTGATCGGGATCATCGGGGGGTTCATGGTGAACTTCAGCGGTTTTGCGATCCCCAGCGTGATTGATGACGGGCTGTCGCTGATCGTGCGCGCTGCCCTGCCCGCCGCGCTGTTCGCCCTTGGCGGCGTGTTGATCCAGTACAAACCCGAAGGCGATTTGAAAGCAATCGCGATGGTCTGTCTTATCGCCCTGCTTGTCCATCCAGCGATCGTCTGGATGATGGGCACCAGACTTGACTTGCCGCAGGATCTGTTCCGCTCGGGCGTGCTGACTGCGGCCATGGCACCGGGGTTCAACGCCTATATATTTGCGAACATGTACGGGCGTGCGCGGCGTGTCGCGGCAAGTTCGGTTTTGATTGCCACGGTGGCCTCTGTCCTGACGGCATGGATGTGGCTGACGATCCTGCAATGACGCCGGTGCTGTATTCCTTTCGCCGCTGCCCCTATGCGATGCGGGCGCGGTTGGCGGTACAGGCTGCACAAACCCCGGTTCATCTGCGCGAAATCGTACTGCGCGATAAACCGGCGGCGTTTCTTGCGGCCTCGGCCAGCGGTACGGTGCCCTGTCTGGTGCTACATGACGCAATGCCCGACACCACAATTGACGAAAGCCTAGACATCATGATCTGGGCGCTGACGATTTCCGACCCCGATGGCCTGATGAATATCCCTGCCCCTGGCTGGGACCTGATCGCGCAATGTGACGGGCCGTTCAAGCATGCGCTGGACCGGACGAAATATGCCACGCGCTATCCCGACAGCGACCCGGTCCAGCACCGCAACAATGCTATCGCCTTCCTGCATGACCTTGATGCCCGAATCGGCACGCATATCTTTGACCGCCCCAGCATCGCCGATCTGGCCATTGCGCCATTCGTGCGCCAGTTCGCCTTTATCGACAAGCCGTGGTTCGACGCACAACCGATCCCGCAGGTGCAGGCGTGGCTCGCGGCGTTTCTGGCCTCGGACAAATTTGCGCGTATCATGACAAAATATCCCCCATGGGCCGAAGGCGACACGCCGACGCCCTTCCCACCAGCCGGAGAGTTCTGATGACCCAAGCAATTGATCCAGAATGGGAATATGTCACTGACGGTGTGATGGGCGGAGAATCGCAAGGCCAAATGACCAAAGAACAAGTGCGCGGCCACGCCGCCACGCGCCTGACGGGCCGCGTTTCTTTGGAAAACAACGGCGGCTTTTTGCAGATGGCGTTTGATTTCAACGCGGGTGGCGGACCCGTGGATGCCAGCGCGTGGTCCGGGATTGAACTGATCCTGTGTGGCAATGGCGAAACCTATGATCTACGGCTGCGCACCACCGATCTGGACAGACCTTGGCAAAGCTTTCGCAGCGACTTTACCGCCCCCGCGCAATGGACCACCCTGCGGCTTCCCTTTGCCGCTCTTACCCCCCACCGCACAGACGCACAGTTTGATGCATGCGCGCTGCGCCGGTTGGGGCTGGTGGCGGTGGGGCGCGCCTTTGCGGTGGATCTGGCTGTGCGCGAAGTGGCGTTTTTTGCCTAACGCACCTTACCTGAACGCCTTGT
>NZ_JBFEKM010000207.1:0-5840 GCF_041552635.1 Sulfitobacter sp. | reverse complement strand
TCGAGATATTTTGCCCTCATATCTGAGATGCGCCATACCCCGCACGGCGGCCAAATACAGCCCCAGACGTGAGGCCCGACCCGCCGGGATAGCCCGCAAAAAAGACACCGCCGACGATTTCGCCGCATGCAAAGAGGCCCGTAATCTTTGATCCGTCGGCTCTGACGACGCTCCCCTTACTGCCAGCGCCGCCATGGTGGCAAGGCACGTCGATACGGTGGCCGCCATTGCCGCCACGATCAGCGAATTGAGCGCGGCACTGCGGAATGCCGCGTTGTCCAGCGCGGCTGCGAACCAACGCAGCGATGCGCCCTCCCACTGGCCCGACGTGTCACCGCCGTTGAATGCGTTCACCACGAGGATGAGGACAGGCACATAGAGGGCCAGAAAGGTGATGCACGCAATGAACGCGGCCCCGGGAATATGCGTGACGTCGAAGCGTTTCTCAGCCATTGGCGCGATCCTCTTTTGCGGCGCGGCGGGCATACCAGACAAGGGCACCCAGAACGACGAGAGTCAGAGTGATCGACAGCGCGGCTCCTAGCGGCCAGTTGCGGCCCTGCCCGAATTGCAGGTCAATAAGGTTGCCCCACATCATCGCACGTCCCCCGCCCATCAGGCGCGGCGTGACGTAGGCCCCGAGCGCCGGAATGAAGACCAGGATTGATCCTGCGATGATGCCCGGCCACATCAGCGGCAGCACGACACGGCGCAAGCAGTAGAGCCGTGAGGCGTATAAATCGTAAGCGGCTTCCGACAGGCGGAAGTCGAACTTCTCAATCGCGGCATAGACGGGCAGTACCATCAGCGGCAGGTACACATAGGTCATCCCCACCAGCACGGCACCATTGGTGAACATCATCTGTAGCGGCTCATTGATGATGCCCGTGGCCAGCAGCAACCGGTTGAGGGTGCCGTCGGCGCGGATCACATCTTGTATGGCGATAGTGCGCACCAGCAGGTTGGTCCAGAACGGCACTGTGATAAGGAACATCCAGAAGCCGCGCGAGGACGGCGGGCGCGTGGCGATGAACCACGCGGTCGGAATGCCAAAGACGCAGGTCAACGCAGTGGTGGCCAAAGCCAGCGCAATGGACCGGCCCAGGATCGTCAGATGCGCGGTGGCCGGGATCAGGCTGTCGTCAAAGAAGTCGCGTTCGAAAAATACCGCTCTCCATCCGTTGAGAGAGAAGCCCGGCTCAACACCTGCGTACTGACCCGCTTGCATAAAGGAATACGCGACCATGACCGCCAGCGGTAGGATAGACAGCAGCGTGATCACCGTCAGCGCGGGCAGCGCAAGCGACCAGCGCCGCCGGGTCTCTTTCCGGATCAGGGCGCGTTCGCTTGCGGGGGCGTCATGCGGCATCCGCGATCTCCTCCGGCAGGACGCGCAGCGCATCGATGGGCAGGGACACCTGCAATCTCTGTCCTTCGGCTAGGGACGTCCCGGCGTGGGATGTGTTCGGGGATCGCAGGCTAAGGGTGTTGCCGTTCTGTAGCCGCAGGCTGACATGAGTATCGGTCCCTGAGAAAACCAGCGCCTCAACCCGGCCATCAAGCGTGATGGCCTCTTGGGCGGTGGGGCCAACGACAACCTGTTCGGGGCGGATCATCACGGTGACTTGCCCGCTGCTTTTCGTGTCGCGCGGCATTGGCGCGGGCGGGCTTCCGGCCAGGATCAGCTTGCCGTCCGCAATGGTGCCCGGCAGGAAATTCGCTTCCCCGATGAACCCGGCGACAAACCGGTTTGCCGGATGATCGTAAAGCGATCGGGGGTCGGCCACCTGTTGCAACGTGCCCCCTTCCATCACTGCGATGCGGTCTGACATGGTCAGCGCCTCGTCTTGGTCGTGGGTGACAAAGATGAATGTCAGACCCAATTCCCGCTGCAGGCGCTTAAGCTCGAACTGCATCTGCTTGCGCAGCTTTAGGTCAAGTGCCGAGAGCGGTTCGTCCAGCAGCAGAATGCGCGGGCGCGGGGCCAGCGCGCGGGCCAGTGCCACACGTTGCTGCTGGCCACCGGACATCTGGCTGCTCTTGCGGTCGCGCAGGTGCGCCATCTGCACAATCTCGAGTATCTCATCCACCCGCGGAGCGACCTCCGCCGGTTTGGTGCCGCGCGCCTCAAGCCCGAAGGCGACGTTCTGCGCCACGGTCATGTGTGGAAACAGCGCATAGCTTTGGAACACTGTATTCACAGGGCGGTGGTTCGGCGGGATCGCTGCAATGTCTTTGCCGTCCAGCACCAGCTGCCCGCCGCTGGGCTGTTCAAAGCCGGCGATCAGCCGCAGCAGGGTCGTCTTGCCACAGCCGGACGGACCAAGCAGCGTAAAGAATTCACCCTCTTTGATGGTGATGTCGATCGACCTTAGCGCGTGAAAGGCGCTAGCCCCGGAACCGAATTTCTTTGAAAGCGAACGTATATCGAGCATGTGGAGCATCCTTGCAATTGCTCGAAAGTTATTGACAAAAAACTTTTAGTCAATAAAAATTTTTATACGAACAAAAAATATGAACCGCAACGAAGAGAGCCTGATGCCCAAAGATGCAGAACCCGGATTGCGTGATCGAAAAAAAGCCCGGCGCCGGGACGATATCATCGCGGCGGCAATCGATTTATTCGAGCGTAAGGGCGTTGATGCGACCACGGTCGCGGATATCGCCGAAGCCTGCGACGTGTCGGCACCCACTGTATTTAACTACTTCGGGTCAAAGGACGGCATCCTTGTCGCCATCGTCGAGGAAGGCACTCAGCGCAAGCGCGAGAGCGGATCGCGCAAACCTCGGCTGGAAGGCGTTCCGCTCGCCGACATCGTGCTGGACCTGTTCTCCGAGATCTCCGAGGAGACGCTGGATATCGCTTCACGCCGGGTCTGGCGCTACGCAGAAGCGTCGGTCATCCGACGCCCCGAGACGGACCTGTCCGACCGGTTTCGCAAAACTTCGCGCCTGTTGATTGAGGCGATTATAGATCGGCTGGAACTCTACGATTTGTGCACGCGGGCGGGCACGCCGATGGAGATCACCTATCTCGCGACGCTGCTCTATGACCTTTGGATGCCCTGCTACCTGACCCTTATCACGGACCCGCAGACCACGCTTGCGGATCATAACGCGATGCTGTCGCAACGGATCACGCCCCTTTTGACCTACGTCTTCGACGACGCCACGCTCACCGCGACGCGCCTGCGTCCGACAGGAGAAACCGCATGACCCCCACCTTCGTTTTCACCAATGCCGCCGTGCTGACCATGGACCCAAACGGGCCGCGCGCGACGGCGGTCGCCGTCGATGGCGACCGGATTACCGCTGTGGGCACCGACGCCGAGATCGCGGCGCTGGCGGGGCCAGAGACACGCAAGATCGACGCGCAAGGCCGCACGCTGCTGCCGGGTTTCGTGGAATCGCACGTGCATCTCTTCATGGGCGGCTACAACGAAACCGTGATCCGCGCCGACAGGGTCAGCGGCATGGAAGAATTGCGCGCGGCGGTCAGCGACTACGCAGCGGGCCATCCGGACCTCGCGCTGTTGCTGGGGCAAGGTGCCAGCTATCAAATTCTCGGGCCGGATCGGTCCTTGGACAGGCACGTGCTGGACGAGATTTGCCCCGACCGTCCGCTGGCGCTTATGGCCTATGATTTCCACACCGCGTGGGCCAACAACGCAGCGTTGAAGGCCGCGGGTTTGCTGGAGGGGCGTGAGTTGCCGCGCGGCAACGAGGTGGTCATGGGCGCGGACGGCAAAGCCACCGGCGAGCTGCACGAGAAGTTGGCGATGCTGCCGGTTCTGGATGTGCGCAATGTCGGCGGGCGTGAATCGCACGGCATGTCGGGAATCGAACCGCCCGTGCCTCCGACGGCAAAGGAACGCCAAGAAGACCGCGAGACCCTGAAGGTCGGCCTGCGCCATGCCGCCCGCCACGGCATCACCACGATGCACAACATGGACGGCAACCGCTATATGCTTGAGGTCCTGCGCGAGGTTGAGGAAGAGGGAAATTTGATCTCGCGGGTGAAGGTGCCGTTCCACCTGACGGCGGAAATGGACATATCGGAACTGGACCGCGCGAGTGCGATGACGCGGGACTTCACGGGCGACACCCTGAGCTGCAATTTCGTCAAAATCTTCCTTGACGGTGTCATAGCCAGCGGCACGGCAGCGATGATCGAACCCTATGCTAACCGTCCCGGCCACCGGGGCGATATGCTGTTCACGCGCGAGGATTTCATCGCGGCTGCGACAGAGATCGACAAACGCGGCATGCAGATCGCCATCCACGCCATCGGCGATGCGGCGGTGCGGCTGGCACTTGATGGCTATGAGGCGGCGGCCAATGCCAACGGCCCGCGCGACCGGCGGCACCGGATTGAACATGTCGAGATGCTGCAACCCGACGATCTGGGGCGCTTTGCCGAACTGGGTGTCGTTGCTTCGATGCAACCGCCGCACGCGCCTGTGCGCGAGGATGACACGACCGTGGGGATCGGCCCCGACCGGGCGGGTATGGCTTACGCTTGGCGCACCATCGCGGACACGGGTGCAATGGTCGCCTTTTCGTCAGACTGGCCGATCGTGCCGATCTCTCCGCTGGCGGGCATTCAGGCTGCGATGACGCGGAAGAATTGGGCCGAAGGTTTGCGAGATCAGCGGCTGGAGCTGCAAGATGTGCTGGCCGCCTATACCCGCAACGGGGCCTACGTCGGCTATGCCGAAGATCTGACCGGCATGATCCGGCCCGGCATGAAAGCGGACTTAGCGCTACTGTCGGGTGATATAGAAAAAGCGCAGGCTGATCAGATCGGTGCGTTAGAGGTCGATCTGACACTGTTCGACGGACAGGTGACCTATGAACGCTGATTGCCCCGATATCACGTCGTTGGGCGCGTCGTTGTCCCCCGGCCAGCCCCGCCTAACGCGGGTCTGTTCGATCCGGGCCGAGATTGCGCCGCCGACCGAATTCGACACCACCCGCGGCACCGGACGCGCGCTGTTCCCGATCACCGGGGGCGAGGTTGTGTCGGCCACATGGCGCGCAGAAATCCTGCCCGGCGGTGCCGATTTCGCCCGCCGTCTGGCTGATGGTACCTATGAAGTCGAGGCCCGCTATTTCCTTGAGCTGGAGGACGGGACGGTGCTGATGGTGCATAACGCAGGGCGCATGGTGCCGCAGCCTGACGGCAGCTATTTCGGACGCACGAGGGCGGAGTTGGAAGTGCCCGCTGGCGACAACGCGAGATGGGGCGATATGGTTCTTTTTGGCACCGCCTTTGCGCCTGCCGGAGACGAACAGAACGTTTTTATCGAACTTTGGCACGCTGAGATTTGAGGCGCATGCGACGCCGGTCGCCATTTTGCCCTGCCCCGGCAGGGGTCAATACTGTCTGAAAGGATCGACATGACACATCCAAACACACGCAGTGCCTGGGAAATGGACCGCGACCACCTGCTGCATCCCTACAGCGATTTCGCCACCTTCAAGGACGAAGGCAGTCAGGTCATCGAGAGCGCGAACGGCATCCACGTGACCGACAGCACAGGGCGCAAACTGCTGGACGGGATCGCTGGCTTGTGGTGCGTCAACATCGGCCACGGTCGGCGGGATATGGCAGAGGCCATCGCCAAGCAGGTGATGGACATGCAGTACTACAACCCGTTCGGGCACAGCACCAATGTTCCAGCGGCAGAATTCGGGGCTTGGCTGGCTGAGCATACGCCGGGCGATCTGAACCACGTCTTCTATTCCTGCGGCGGCAGCACCGCCAACGAAGCGGCCGTGCGGATCGCGCATTTCTACCACGAACTGCGCGGTAAGCCGTCGAAGAAAAAGATTATCTC
>NZ_JBFEKM010000206.1:0-5917 GCF_041552635.1 Sulfitobacter sp. | reverse complement strand
GCGTCCAAGCGCGTGCAAGCGGTGGGCAAAGGCGATCATCGGCGTGACGCCGATCCCGCCGCCGAACAGCAAGCTATGCGGCGCGTCCTGCACCAGTTCAAAGTGGTTAACGGGGGCAGACACAAAAACCCGCCGCCCTTTGGAAAAGATCCGGTGCAGCAGGGCCGATCCGCCACGGCCCACGTCCTCGCGCAGGACAGCGATGCGAAAGCGGCTGCGATCGGCTGGATCGCCCAGCAGGGAATAGGGGCGCAGATATTCGGGAGCCACGACCAGATCAAGATGCGCGCCCGCTGTCCATCTGGGCAAATCGGCCCCGTCTGGATGGGCCAAGTCGTAGAGCGTCACGCTGTCGTTCAGATGCTGAACCGCTGTGATGCGCAGGTCCAGCACAGGTGATTCAGCCCCCGCATCGTAAAGGTGTAAATGATCCGTTTGACCCATGGCACTGCGCGCGCGGTGTTCGTCTGCCGACAGCAATGCGGCATGCGCTTTGATCCCGGCCTCGCGGTTCATCGGGTCGGGGTAGGGCCAGGGATGGGGCGCAAGCGGGGCAGGATAGACGGCCATGGTTTGATCTTGCGCCCGCAGATCAAGATCGCGCTGCAAGCCGCGCGCGTTGACCGGGTGGGTCGGCTTGGTCACATCGCCGTTGCGATGGTGTTCGATGTCCCACCACCATTTCTTGACCGGATTCAGCCCGCCCCGGCCCACGGCATCGTCAAGTTTTGCCAAAAGGGGGGCTGCGGCGGGGATCGTGCTGGCGGCCCAGCGAAACGGCGCTTCGGCAAACAGCCCTTCGAGGTTCCAGGGGCAGGTTTTCATACAGCGCCCACACATGGACCCGCCCTTGTTGGTGATCCGGTAGGTGGCGCATTTCTGGCTGTCTGATTTCCAGATTTCGTAGCCGTTGAACATCTTTTTCGGACCGGCGGTGATCGCCCCGCTGGGGCATTCACGGGCGCATTTATTGCAGGCTTCGCAAAATTTTTGCAGGCCAAAGTCGATGGGTCGATCATGGCTGACAGGCATCGTGTGCGTGACAACACCCGATTTCAGACGGGGGCCAAGGAACGGGTTCAGGATCACCTCGCCGATGCGACTGACTTCGCCCAAGCCCGCCAGCAGCAGCAAGGGCGGCTGCAACACATCGCCATCCATCACCGTATGCGCCTTGGCCTTGAAGCCCAGATTGCGCAGATGTTGCGCGATGATCCCGCCCAAAACGGAGAACCGCAGATAAGCGCGCATGGATTGGGCGGTGCTGATCCAGTCATCGCCGGACGCACCCTCCATCGTGTCAAAGCCTTGGTCGATCACCGTGCTGAGCGCGTGATCATGGGGCGGCGTGACAGGGGTGCCGGTGGCGTCGTGGCTGTACCATGTCCAATCGGGACACGCCGACAGGCCCGCCGCATCGACACCCAGAAAATAGGCAGCAGCCTTGATGTTGGCGGCGTTTCGGTCGGGGGTGTCGCCTTGTGGGGCGTCGGCAATCGCCCCGTCTTGCAAGAGGATCATCGCCCCCAGCAAACGGCGCTGCGCGGCGGCAGGGGCGGATTTGACGATATGCTGGCCGCCTTTCATGGCGTCTTGGACCTTGGGGCCCATATCGCCGAACTGGCCGCGTGCGAACATGTCGGTCCGTTTGGGCACGCGCGGCACATTTGGCGCGTCGATATAAGTGGTCGGGTTGTCGACGCGTTTGAGGGTCTCGAACGGGTGCGGACCATCTGCGAAATTGCGTTTGGCATAGGGGTCATGGCTGCGGGCATTGACCCCGCCATGGGTGCCAAGCTGCCAAACATGGCCGCGCAAGACTGCTGCGGGCTGTTCTGCTAAAGCGCGCAAAGGCTGATCGGGGGCCAGCGCCATATCCGTTGTGACCGCTGCCAGACCAAAACGGGTGCCCAGCCACGGGGCGTGGACATCCCCGTCTTGCAAGGCGGTCAAGCCAGCGGCCAGCGACAGTTGTGGCAGATGCAAATCGCTTGTGGTGGCGCTGTGGGCGCGGGCGTCAAAGCCCAGGATGCGCAGGTATTCGGCCAGCACTGTCGCGTTTTCCGTCGCCCGGATCGCGGCACGGTGTGCCTGCGCGCTGATGATCCAATCGCTGCCCGGCTCTGCTGCGTCGGGATCGCGGGGATAGGCCACAAGAATGACGATGGCATGGGTGTGATGCGGGATCGACGCGGCATCTGCCCCTGCGGTGTCGCGCAGATTGGCCATGATCGCGTCGACACCTGATGCCAATGTTTTGGTCTGGCGATGTTTTAGTTCATCGGCCAACGTGGCGGTATCAGGGTTTACGCGCGGTTCGCGCAGGAACGTATCGGGATCCAGCGCGCAGATCCCCATCATCGACGCATCATTGTAATAGCCGAACGCCTTGAGGTGCTGCGCCCTTTCGATAGGGTCCGTGGGAATGTCGACCGTTTGCATGTTGCGCGATCCGCTGCGCACGGCATCCATCATCGCCTGAAACGGCCCCATTGCGTTGATGATACTGTGCGGGCGGTCGGTGGCATCAAAAGACAGCGCTGCAAAAGGCAGATCGGGGACTGCGCGCACGGGCCCCTTTGTTCTGCGCAACCGTTCCAGCGGATAGGGGCCAAGATGGACGGGGCGCGATTTACCTGAGAAAAGCTTCATACTGCGGAGCGTCGCATTCAGCGGTGCAAAATACCAGTACCGTCACATGCAATGCGAAGGGGCGGCCACCTTGACACGCCCTTGTGATGCGACCCATTGTCCGGAAATATTCATGGGAGGATAGGATGACAGTTTTCAATCGCCGTCAGGCACTGGCCACTTTGGGGGCCGCCACCGCCGTTGGCCTTGCTGCCCCAGCCATCGCGCAGGGTAAAAAGATCACATTGGGCGCGCTGCGCTTTACCAGCCATTCGGGCACGTTTGTTGCCGTTCAGCGCGAGTATTTCAAGCAAGCGGGTCTGGACGTAGAGCTGAAGTTCTTTCAGGCTGCACAGCCCATGGCCGTTGCCATTGCAAGCGGTGATGTCGATTACGCTGTGACCGCGGTTTCGGGCGGTCTGGTGTCGCTGGCCGACAAGGGTGCGATCAAGGTTATCGGCGGTGCTTTGTCAGAAGAAAAAGGTATCGACGGGCAGAAGTTCCTGGCGTCGGATGCTGCGTTCAAGGCGGGTGTCACAGCCCCGGGAATGCTGGATGGCAAAAGCTTTGGCATGACCACGGCCGGATCGTCGTTTCACTATATGGGGTCAAAAATGGCGCAGGCCGAAGGCATTTCGATGTCGTTCAAGCCGCTCCAGAAAGTCGGTGCAATCATCGGTGCCCTCAAGACCGGTCAGATTGATGCGTGGTCCATCGTGCCGCATATCGCCAAGCCTTTGGCGGGGTCCGGTGCCGTGCACATCATCGGCAACGTGTCCGATTACCTGCCCGATTATCAGGTCACGACTGTTTTCACATCGACCAAGAACGCGATGGACGAACAGCAGCAGACCCAAGATTATCTGGCGGCCTATTCCAAGGGTGTGGCCGATTACAACGCGGCAATGATCGCCAAGTCCGGCGGCGACGCAGGCATGGCGGACATGGTCAAGCTGATCCACAACTATGTCTATGCCGACAAGTCGCTGGAAGACGCGACACCGGGAATCGTGAACGGCACCATGCGCCTGAACGAAGGCGCGGCGATGAACGTGGCATCTGTGCGCGACCAGCTTGAGTGGTTCCAATCCGAAGGCTTGGTCGATGCTGATATCCCGTTGGATGCGTTGATCGACACGTCCTTTGTTGAAACAACCGGCGCGTAAGCGGCCGGAAACGAAAGGGGCCGGGCAGATGCTGTCCGGCCCTTTGTATTTTGAGGATAGGTCATGGATCTTAGGTTGGCAGGCGTAAGCCATTTTTACGGCGACACCGAAGTGCTGCGCGATATCACGCTTGATATTCCATCGGGCCAGATCGTGTGCATCGTTGGGCCGTCGGGCTGTGGCAAATCCACCTTGCTGCGGATGCTGGGCGGGCTGGAAAAGCCGACGAAGGGCGAAGTCTTGCAGCTTGGGGCACCGCCCGAGGGGTGTTTGAACCCGCTCACCTATATCTTTCAGGATTTTGCCCTGTTGCCGTGGCGGTCTGCGCGCGGGAACGTGGCGCTGGTGCTTGAGGATCACGGGCTGGATGCTGCCCAAAGGGACCGCATCATCGACGATGTGCTGGCCCGCACCAAGCTGAGCGAATTTGCTGATGCTCTGCCGAAACAGTTATCTGGCGGTATGAAGCAACGCGTCGCCATTGCCCGCGCGCTGGCGGTGAACCCTGCCGTGATGTTGATGGACGAACCGCTTAGTGCGCTGGACAGCCAAACGCGTGAATTGCTGATGGATGATCTGATCAACCTGTGGACGCGACAGCCCTTTACCGCCGTTTATGTGACCCATAATCTGGCCGAGGCCGTGCGCCTTGGCCACAAGATCATCGTGCTGTCGCGCCGCCCTGGCCAGATCCGCGAGATCGTTGAATTATCCACGCCTTTGGCTGACCGCGCTTACGGCGACGCTGACCTTGAGGTGCAACAACAACATCTGTGGGGGCTGATGCGCGAAGAAGCCGCCGCCGCAGATGCGGAGTTGATCCATGTCTGAGATGACCAAACCCGTTGAGTTTCGTGGCGGCGGCTTTGCCCCCAAAGGCAGACGCGGCATTGGGCTTGCGGTCTTTGTGTTGCTGATCCTGCTGGCGGAATGGGGCACGCGGACCGGGGTGATATCGAACCTGACGCTGCCGCGCCCGTCTGACGTGGTGCTGACATTTGTCGAATTGTGGGACAGTGGCCTGTTGTTCAAACATCTGGTGCCATCTCTGGGCCGTCTGGCCGTTGGTGCCACCCTTGGGGCTTGTGTCGGTATCGCCGTGGGCGTGATGATTGGCCTGTTCAGCTATGTGCGCGCGGGGCTTGTGCCATTGGTCGCCGCCCTGTTTCCGATCCCCAAGATCGCGCTGCTGCCGCTTTTCGTGATCTGGTTCGGCATCGACGAGGCCAGCAAATACGCGTTGATCGCTTTTGGCACCTTTACTCCCACGGTCGTCGCAACCTATGCGGCGGTCGATAACGTTGACCGAAGCCTGATCCGCATGGGCCAAAGCTTTGGCCTGTCGTGGTGGTCGATTGTGCGCAAGATCGTGATGCCCGGTGCGATGCCGGGCATATTATCTGGTCTGCGTATTTCACTGGCCATTGCGATTATCCTGCTTGTGGCCGCAGAAATGCTGGGCGCGGAATTCGGCATCGGGGCCTATATTCTTGAGGCGGGCAGCTTGTATGATCTGGAACGGCTTTTTGCCGGTGTGGTGATCCTATCGGTTCTGGGTGTCTGCGTCAGCGCGGCCATCGGTGCGATCGAGGCGCGTGTTCTGCGGTGGCGGACGTGACGTTGGCGGGAACCTAACGGGTCACGCCCTCGTTAGCCTTTTGACAGGTTCTAAATGGTGGTGGCACATGGCACAGATTTCCGAAGGCAGCAAAGTGAAATGGGACTGGGGGCAGGGCACTGCGACCGGCACCGTCCAAGAGGAGTTCACCGAAAGCGTGACCCGCACGCTTAAGGGATCTGAAGTGACCCGGAACGGGTCCGAAGACACCCCAGCCTATTTGATTGCACAGGATGACGGCGACGAGGTCCTCAAGCTGAGCACCGAAGTCGAGGCTGCCTGAAACATGGTTGTGCCGGGGCTGATCTATTACGGCGACGACCAGCCGGGCATCGCGCGACTGCGCAACGGGGATCACTTTACCTACAAGGCTGCCGATGGCACGACGATTGACCGCACGTCGGAACGCGCGCGTCTGGACGCGATGGCAGTGCCGCCCGCCTATGAGGATGTCTGGATGTCGCCCCTGCCAAACGGCCATTTGCTGGCCACGGGGCGCGAT
>NZ_JBFEKM010000205.1:0-5928 GCF_041552635.1 Sulfitobacter sp. | reverse complement strand
TTGCAACGACACGTTCGACCATCAGTCGATGGACTTCTGGTTGCCGTTGATCGCGGCATATACAGGCGCAAGGCGTGAAGAGATTGGCCAGCTAACCGTCGATAATATCCGTGTAGTGGGGAACATGCACGTTATGGATATTACCGACTTGGACCCGGACCAGAAAATCAAGAACAAGCACAGCCTCCGCAG
Organism: Sulfitobacter sp.; assembly: GCF_041552635.1. GTDB lineage: Bacteria > Pseudomonadota > Alphaproteobacteria > Rhodobacterales > Rhodobacteraceae > Sulfitobacter. The sequence goes on along the minus strand of NZ_JBFEKM010000205.1, from coordinate 5,736 downwards.
CATTTGGGCCGGAAGAGGCTGCCTCTGGATTTTCTCCGCATGTCCGAGAAGCCAGTGCTGAGAAAGCGAAAACGAACTTTTAGAATGTCCTGAAGTCGTTCATCTGGTGCATCGCCGCAAGTCGGCTCTGAGCCCTTACCAGCCGGAATAGGGTCATGTCCTACACGCGGACGACCGCCTCATGCGATTGTCAGCGTATGACGAAGACGGACACTTTCGCATGCGATGCAAGATGGCCGGCGTTTGAGGCAAAAAAGTGCTCGGCAATCCCAGGAATATGGCTTGCCATAATGATGAGATCGATCCCGATTGCATCCGCGAACCGTTTCAGTACGTCGTCAAGATCGATTGATGGGTCATGACCGATTTCGGCGTGTGGTTCAAATATGACCCCAAGTTCCTGAGAACGATCCGCAGCAAAGGCCGCAAGCTTTTCAGCATATTCTTCAGGAGTGCGCGCAAGTTCATTCGGAGCGGTCTGGACGACGCCGACAATATGCGTTTTCGCTCCATACAGTTTCGCAATATCAGCCGCCACCGACAGCGCTTTGTCCAGCCGGTCTGTATGCCGAAGATCCACCGGGATCATGATGTTCGAATACATGTTTTCCTCCTTGCCATTGCCACATAAGTTAACTGACGTGGCATGCGTGTACCTTGCGTTAGATCAAGTCCGACCCCAAAAATTTTGCCTCGATGCGCCCTAATTTCTCTTTCCTGCCGCTGGATTTGTTTGCAGGCGTCAGACCCAGCCAAGCTGCAAATTCACGGCCATTGCTGAACTGATGTCCATCACCAATGCTGGCGATAATAGCGGACGCGGTCATAGCACCAACGCCTGGGATTGTACGCAACAACCTCACCCGCGCGTCGTCCTTTGCGACCTGCTTCAGGCGATCTTCATACCATCGGATCCGTGCATGCAGTGCCATGAGGTGTTCGCACATGTTGTAGATCACCTCATTGGCAATCTCGGGCAAGTCCAGCACTTCACCTGCGAGAATATCCTCTGCAAACCCGATGACCCGCGCCAAGCCTCTTGCGATGCAAACGCCAAACTCGGCGACCATACCTCGTAAGCCGTTGATCAGCTGCGTGCGCTGGCGAACAAGCAGATCTCGTGCGCGATGAAGCGAGAGCAGAGCTTGTTGCTCAACCGTCTTGATCGCGACAAAGCGCATTGTCGGACGCGTCACCGCTTCACAAATGGCCGCCGCATCGATGGCATCTGACTTACCGCGTTTGACGTATGGTTTGACATAGATCGGTGGGATTAGCCGGACTTCATGACCCAACGCTGTCAGCTCCCGCGCCCAGTAGTGCGCACTGCTGCAAGCTTCCATGCCAATGAGGCAGCGTTCAATCTTGGAAAAGAATGGCAATAGCTGCGCCCGTCTCAAAGGGCGGTTGAAGACAACCTCTTCGCCTTCAGTGATCCCGTGAACTTGGAAAACGTTCTTGGCCAAATCAAGGCCGATCGTGGTAACTTCCATGGGGTGGCTCTTCTCATAAGCAGATATCGACACCTGCAATATGGCGCATTGCGACGCCGGTTGAAGCAGGAGCCATCCACCCCATCAGGTTCGAGCCCAAACCAGACTTCTTGATTTGGTGCCGCGTGCGCTCGCAGCGTCATGAAAGCAGATATTCACGAGTGAGCGCAGCACTTAAGTGGACCGGTCTGGCCTCCGCGAGCGAAGCGTCGGCCATTCCAGCATATTGGTTGCGCCGGCGGTATGAAATTGGCACTGTATCTATGGTGGCTGCTTTGGCGCTGCTGCTGTTCGATATAGAGCCGTGGAGCCGAGGTGTCTTGCAGTCCACCACGCTGGGTCCCAGACCCGAAACCACCTTTGATTTCTGAATCTGAAACCTGGAGATATTGACATGAGCACCACCGGCAAGCAGCTATTCACGACGTTAGAAAGCGATGGCACGCTCACCGTGGCGATCGAGGATGTGAACTTTCCCGACCCTACGGGCAATCAGGTTCTCGTGAAGATGGAGGCGGCACCGATCAATCCCTCTGATCTCGCTATTCTTGCCGGTGCGGCCGATCTCGAAAACGCCGAATATTCGGCTGGAAAATATGTCGCCAAGATGCCCGAGCCGTTCAATACGGGGTCCAAAGCGCGGCACGGGCTGAAACTGCCCGCCGGCAACGAAGGTGCGGGCACTGTTGTCGCAACGGGTGACGGCGACAAAGCCAAGGCGCTGATGGGGCAGCGCGTCGCCTGTGTGCCGGGCAATGCCTATAGCCAGTATTGTATTGCCGAGGCCGCCATGTGTCTGCCATTGGGCGATCATTCGTCCGAAGATGGCGCGAGCGCCTTCGTCAATCCCATGACCGCGCTTGGCTTCGCTGAAAATGCGAAGATGGACGGGCAGAACGCGATCCTGCACACGGTCGGGGCATCCAATCTGGGCCAGATGCTGACCCGCATCTGCAACGAAGATGGCATTGCACTGGTCAATATCGTGCGCAAAGAAGAACAGGTCGAACTGCTCAAAAAGCTTGGTTCAACCCATGTGGTCAATTCATCGGACGACGATTTCATGAAGCAGCTCCGGTCCGCTATCGACGAAACCGACGCCTTCTACGGGTTTGATCCGATCGGTGGCGGGAAATCGGTCGACAGTGTTTTCAAGGCGATGGAGCAGGTCGCGGTGACCAAGATGACCGAGTATTCGCGCTATGGTTCGAACCAGCAAAAGCGCATGTTCATCTATGGACGGCTCGACACGGGTGCCACGACCCTGTCGCCCAGTTACGGCTTTGGCTGGACCCTGTCGGGCTGGCTTTTGTTCCCCTTCCTTCAATCGGCCGGAACAGAAACCGTGGGACGGATGCGCAAGCGTGTGCTCGAGAACCTGACGACGACCTTTGCCAGTCCCTACAAGAAACGGGTCGATCTCGAAGAGATGCTGACCAAGGAAGCTGTCACCGACTATCGCGCGATGAAGACGGGTGAGAAATACCTCGTCATGCCTTGGAAGTAAGGTGCAGTTACCGGGTCATACAGAAGTACTGCGGGTGACTTGAAAAGGTCACCCGATCTCCCCGGCGGCATTGGAGACGATCCTCATAATCGCACGAAGCCGTGCAGGTGGCTCGGGGCCGCGCCGGGTTGTTGACCAGTGTTCGTGGTATCTGCGATCTGGCAGAGAGACGGCCTTCAACCGGTTGCGTGCTGTGAATGCCTCGATCCCACTGCGTGGCAGCAGCGTGTAGCCGATACCCGGGCTAATCAACAGGACGCCCGAGCGATTGCGCAAACCGCGCGTCTCAAAGCGACCGAAATCGGTCTGAAGCCTGCGAACATCAGAGCTTGGCGCACTTATCAAATAGGGTGCGGTCAGAGCGGTGATTGACAGCGTTTATCCCATGGATGCGACGGCAAAAGCCTATGACCATCTCAAGTATGGGCACGCGGTAGCATGGGGCGACGTTGCGGCAGCCCTTGCCGACACAGCAAGCAGCGTTAAGTGGTCTAATCAAGCGATGCTGATGCAGTCACTCTGAAGGCGGCGCCCGCAGCCTCTCTCCTGCATAAGCTACTAAAAAGGAACAACGCTATGATAAAATTCGAACTGAATGGCCAAGAAGTTTCTGTCGAAGCCGACCCAGATACACCGCTGCTTTGGGCGATCCGCGATGAGGTTGGCCTGACGGGCACCAAATTCGGCTGCGGCATTGGCGCTTGCGGTGCCTGCACTGTGCACATCGATGGTGCAGCCGCGCGGTCCTGCATCACCTACCTGTCTGATGTCGAAGGCCTCAAGGTCACCACCATCGAAGGGCTTGACGAAAACGGCAATCACCCTGTTCAGGAAGCATGGCGCAACTTGCGGGTACCGCAGTGTGGATACTGTCAGTCGGGTCAAATCATGCAGGCCGCCTCTTTTCTGAAAGACACACCAAACCCAAGCGATGGCGACATCGACGCGGTGATGACAGGCAACCTGTGCCGCTGCATGACCTATCCACGCATTCGCGAGGCCGTGCGAAGCGCGGCTACTGCTATGGGAGCTTCCGACAATGGTTAATCTGACGTCCCGCCTTTCAGGCTCCGAGACACAAACACACATGACCCGCCGTGGGTTCATGGTATCCATGGCGGCCGCCGGGGCGGCCTTCGGCTTTCCGAACGCGTCCAATGCCGCGATGAACCCCGCAGTAGCGAGTGGCATGCCGATCACCCCGACTGGCCAGACCTTCGAGCCCTCCTTGTGGTACTGGATCGACGCGGACGGTCAGGTCAACGTCAACATCATCCGCGCCGAAATGGGCCAGCACGTGGGCACCGCGATCGCGCGCATCCTTGCCGATGAGCTGGAAGTAGCATGGGAGAACGTTCACATCACCCACGTTGACAGCGCCGAGAAATGGGGCCTGATGGTTACCGGCGGCAGCTGGTCTGTCTGGCAAAGCTGGCCAGTATACCGTCAAGCGGGGGCCGCCGGCCGCACCGCCTTCATTGAGGCGGCCGCAGCAAAGTGGGGCGTTGACGGATCAACGCTGACCGCGCGCGACGGCATGATCACCGATGGCAACAAAAGCATCAGCTACGGTGATCTCGTCGCGGAGGGGCTTGATCGGACGTTCACGCAAGACGAGCTTGCCGCGCTGCCGCTGAAACCGCACGCCGATCTGCGTTTGGTGGGTCAGGATGTGCATCCGCTTGATCTGGATACGAAAACCACCGGTCAGGCGATTTATGGACTGGATGCCAAAGTAGACGGAATGGTCTACGGCGTGCCGATGCTGCCTCCGACACGCTACGGCTCGACGGTTAAATCTGTCGACGACAGTGCGGCGAAAGGCATCAAAGGCTATCTTGAAACCGTAGTGCTTGATGATCCCTCAGGCACCGTGCCGGGCTGGGTCGTGGTTCTGGGCCAAACGCTCTACGCCGCACGCTCTGCCGCGCTTGAGATCAGCGTCGATTGGGCTGCAGGCGAGACCGCAAATGTGTCCGAGGATGACATTCAAGCACGGGGGCGCGAACTGATTAACAGCGATGCAGGCTCTATCCTGCACACAGATCAACCAGACACCGCTGCTGCTTTCGATGCCGCCGCTGATACGCTTGAAGCAGAGTACACTACCCAGTCTGTACTGCATTTCCAGATGGAACCAGTGAACGCCACTGTCTTCCAGAATGCCGATGGCATCTGGGAAACCCACGCGGGCAATCAGTGGCAATCACTGATTCTGCCGACGTTGGCTGCAGCACTTGAGGTGCCTGCCGACAAGATCGTGATGCGCAGCTACATGCTGGGCGGAGGCTTTGGCCGTCGTCTCAACGGCGACTACATCGTGCCCGCCGCACTTGCGGCAAAGGCCGTGGGCAAGCCGGTCAAGCTTGTATTCTCGCGCGAAGAGGATGCCCAATTCGACAGCATCCGGTCGCCTTCGGTGCAAAAACTGCGCATGGCGTTTGACGCAGCACAGGCGGTGACCGGTATGGAACACCATGCCACTGCCGGTTGGCCGACGCAGGCATTGGCGCCGGGCTTCATGCCCAAAGGCGTCAACGACGAGCCCTATGACCCTTTCGCCATCGATGGGGCCGATCACTGGTATACCGTCGGGTCGCATCGTGTGCGAGCGATCTCAAACGATCTGGCAAACCAGACCTTCCGTCCCGGTTGGCTGCGGTCGGTGGGGCCAGGTTGGACCAACTTTGCCGTTGAGAGCTTCATGGACGAAGCCGCGCATAAGGTCGGTGCCGA
>NZ_JBFEKM010000204.1:0-5998 GCF_041552635.1 Sulfitobacter sp. | reverse complement strand
TAGCCGAAACCGCCCAGAACCTGCCTCAGTTTTTGGGGTTGGTGAAAAAACGAGTTAATCTAAGCACACCCGCGCCCCTCGCCTTGGCAACATCAGATATTCAAATCGCAAGGTCAGCTTGTGAAGATCGCAAATTCAAGTTGCCCATTTCTGTCGCTGCGAAACTGCACCCGACGATAGTGACGCGTTTTGATCAGTAACCCCAATAAATCAGATGAAATATTCCAAACCGTTCCAAGCGGACTTGACCGGCTCAAGGTCGAAGGGATTGATCAAACCGAGTTCTTCGACCTTGAGGCAAAGTCACTCCTTGTTCAGACCCAGATATGCTAAATGAAGGCTACCATTAGAAAGGGTAAGCCCAGCATCCCCGCACAGATGATGGCAATTGAAATTCCTAGTCCTTTGAACATCTTAATTCCCCGTGAGCTAAAATTAACAGTGACCGGAAATTAAGAGCGGTAGGCCTATTATCAATGCGGCGGGCTGCCGCACTTACATAGGCAGCAGAACAGTTGTGGGACAAGCAACCATCGTGATCATGCATTTGGGCAGCTGTGGCATGACCGCGAGCAACTGCCCCCGTCAACGCTTTTCACGAAACGCACCGTCCCGTCACAGCGAGCGCCGTGCAACTGGAGAAGGCGTTTCGCCAAATCCATACCTACGAGAGTAACTTCGGGCATGGATGCTCCTTCCTTTCGTGCTAGCTTTGACAATCACAACAATGGCGCAATGCGATGCCGGTGGGAGGTGCATCCACGCCATTAACAAAGCCGTTGCGCAGTCTCCCCACCGATGGCAGAGACGCGATCTGGAAGATTACATCGCAACAAGGGAGGATCCAAATGGACGATGAGACAATGGTGCCGAAGATCTCATCGATCACCTTGGACGTCGTTTCATAGCTCGATTGTTCGATCGCCATTTTGAAAAGCAGCCTTGGGTCGACCTCGAGCGCCTTGGAGAGCGCGGACACACGGTCCAACGGGATCTTACTTTTCCCGCTCTTCAGCATGCTCATCATGTTGACGTTGATGAAACCAGCTTCGTTAGCGATCTCTTGCTGGCTTTTACGCGGGCGCAACTCGAGTATCCTCTTTGTCAGGTATGCTGCCAGTCGCGTGTCTGCGTATGGGGGTTTGGGGGCCATCGTCTTTTCCATTTATGAAGTATCACAGCAACTCGACTGCTTAATTTCATTATAGAAAGGCTGATGTTGGGAGTGCGCAGGGAGGTCTTGGCCGTTTGATGTCTTTGCTGTTCCCACTGTGGCTGCTGACTTATCTTTGAGCGTGGTTTTCAGGCCGCTCGAAGGCGAGGAAAATGTTTCACGCAGGGAGAAGGTCGTTATAAGAGAGCCATCGATGTGGTGAATTTATGCTATACATTTTGCATTACAATTTGCGCTACAGCGAAGATATAGAATGATTTAATATCAATGCCTTAATGGTTTTACTTACATCTCTTGGTGGACTTAGTATCCGCCACCTACCCTTGATTTTAAAAGATTAATCTGATTTGGAGGGTGGCGTTGCATGTTTTTGTGCATGCTATTGTGGGGCATTGTTGAGGCGTCCAGTTAAAGCTTCGACACTGCCAAACCGCGCCCGAGAAAGGTACAGAACTTATCCAACACGCAAAAATCTCCGATTTTTGTCCCTGCGTCGCCACTTTGAAATGCAGTCACTTGCCTGCATTCCATCACCTACGGTGATCAGTGGCTTGCGCGTGTTGGAACCTTCGTTCCTTGACAGCAATTCAATCCGTTTGTCGCCATCGGCTCAGCTCCCAGCCAGTAACCTGGCGGGGAGCTGATCCACTGTGACCACGGACTTGATTGCTATCAACCTTTTAGGGCTGGGGCGGGGCTATGGTCCGAGCGCGTTGCATTGAACGCGCGGTCATCCGATCTCGACGCACGCGAGACGGCGCTTGTTGAGGCCGAGGATGCCGTTGGGGCCGTTGCCGCCAAAGTGCAGGCACGCTCAGATGCCGTAGGGGCGCGGGAAACCGACTTCAAAAAACGGGCTTATCAGTGTTGTTGTCGCTGTCGTTTTTCATCGGCTTTGTTTTGGGCTGCGTCTGATCCATGGATGCCACTGAGGCGCACCCCTTGAACCCTTTCCAGCGTCGGTGCGGGATCAGTGTCGTTGGACACCCAAGCAAAGCCCTCAGAGACCTGCACAACCCCTTTCTCTTGCAAAGCCTTTTGCGCACGAAGAAAAGCTGTGCTTGCTACGCTATCGCTGTCACCTCTGCTCAGACCTCGAAGATCACAATGTTCGCGCCACTTATCAACTGAAACCAATTTACGGTCATTGGAGAGGCCTTCACCCGCTTTGGTCTGGCGATGAGCAGCCAACGCATCGAAAAGCGCCTGCTTGGCGATCGATGCCTGCCCCTTAAGGTGAGTTGGCTTCTTCACAGGCTCAGTCGCCTCGACAACAGCAGATGTCACCGGGTCATCATCTTCATCGTTGCCGAGGAATACGCTTTGCAACCTATAGGGGAAAACTCTACTCTTCTTTTTGTCGTGTTGTTTGCGGTCCTTTGCCATGATCACATCACCAGAATGGGTCAATTCTATCTCACTGTCAGCGGCCGCCCTAAGGCTACCGCTGCCCCTTGCACCTTCGCTTGTATCCTTGCCGCTATGGTGGATACAGGCTGCGGCACGGAGTTTTCCGAAGTTGATGGGTCGTTAGGTTTCTTTCTTGTCGTTGACAATGTTCATCGACGCCACGCCGCTTTCGCCCAGATCGACCTTTGCGAAGGGGCCGCCGTGGTGCATTTCGCCAGGGTCTTTCAGGTCAGCAGGGGGGGCCGCTGCCAGAACCTCGGGCGCGAATTGTTCGGCATTGTCTTTGGGCCGGTAGCCAAGGAATGACGCTTTGGCATTGTCCACGGGTGCACGGTCATTGTTGGACACACCGTAAACGACGCTAAACCCGACCGACGGCGTGTCGACGGCGCGGGTGACCAGCTGGATCAGATCGTCATAGGACAGCCATGACCCCAAGGCGCGTGGATTATTGACCTGCGCGCAGCTTAGGATGCGCATGCAAACGGCCTCAAGGCCGCGCTTGTCCCAATACATCGACGCGAGGTCTTCGCTGAAACACTTGGCCAGGCCATAAAAGGTATCGGGCTTGTGCGGCGCATCAATGCCGATGAAATCCGCTTTCTTGTGCATCCCCACCGCGTGGATCGAAGAGGCATAGACCACACGTTTCAGTCCGTGCTGATATGCTGCCTCCCAAATGTTATAGGACCCGACAAAGTTCGGCCCCAGCAGTTCCATAAAGGGTTTTTCATCCACGATGGCCCCGAAATGCACCACCATGTCAGCACCTTCAAGTAAGGGGGCGATCTGGTCATAGACGGCCACATCGGCCTTGGCAAAGGTTTCACCGGGGTAAAGCGCGCCGATGTCATCGGTGATATCGGTGCTGACCAGTTCTTCGCACATCGCGGCCAAAGGTTCACGCAGGTAGGATCCCAGACGGCCCGCGGCCCCCGTCAAAACCAGTTTTTTCAGCATTGTCATTTCCTTCATTATTTCACTTGAGGGCCGATTTGACTTGGCCCAATAGATTATCCGCACCCTTGGCCAGCAGCCCCGCATCACTGCCACAGGCGACAAAGCTGAAGCCTTCGTTCAGCAGTTCTGCAGCAAATGCGGGGTCCGACACCAGCGTGCCGACGGGCATGCCCCGGCTCATCAGTGCGCGCGCGGCGGGGCGGATCAACTGCCAGACCTCGGGGTGCATCGGTTGGCCAAGGTGTCCCATGCTGGCAGCGATATCGGCGGGACCAAAGAATATACCGTCGACACCATCGACTTCTCCATACGCCAAGGCGTTTTCCACCGCTTGCACGGTCTCAAGCTGGATCAGGATGGCGGTCTGTTTTTCGACCTCGCTGTAGTAATCGGCGATCCGGCCAAAGCCGTTCGCCCGCGTGGTTCCGGCCACCCCGCGCACCCCGCGTGGGGGGTAGCGGCAGGCAGCGACGGCGTCTTGTGCTTCTTCGATGCTTTCGACCATCGGGAACAGCAGTCCGGGCACGCCCAGATCCAGCAGGCGCTTGACCTTGACGGCGTCGTTCCAGTCGGGTCGCACAATCGCGGTGGTGTCTGTTGCCGCAAAGGCCTGCAATTGCCCCAAAAGCGAGGCAAGCTCGTTCGGCGAATGTTCCATATCCAGCAGCGCCCAGTCGTATCCGGCAGGGGCCACTGCTTCGGCGGCATAGGCGTTGCTTAGGGTGATCCACAGACCGACCTGTTGCTGGCCCGCACGGATTGCGCGCAGAAATGCATTTTCGCGTAGCTTCATATTACGGCCTTTTCGATCATCGATGCGCCATCCTCTATCCGACGATAGTCGAAGGGCGTCAAATCGAGACTGCGATATTCGCCGTAAGCAATCAATTCCGCCATGCCGCGCCCAAGGGCAGGGGACTGTTGCAGCCCGTGGCCGGAAAATCCGTTCATGAACATGAAGTTCCCGACCTCGCCATGCGCGCCCAAAATCGCGTTCTGATCCAGCGTGTTAAAGGCGTAATGTCCGACCCATTCGTTGATCACCTTGACGCGGTCCAACTGCGGCACACGGGTCGCGACAGCGGGCCATGCCTTGTTTTCCCAGATTGAATGATCAAATCCGAAGTCGTCATAGGCTACGGCGGGGTCTTCGTCAGGGGTGCAGCCGACCATGTAGTATTTCCCCTCACTGCGGAAATGCACGCCTGATGGGTCAATCGTCAGCGGCAAATCACGGTCCAGCGGTTGGGCGGCGTCGACGACGAAGGTATAGCGCTTGCGCGGTTCCACTGGCAGGCTGATCCCCGCCATTTGCGCCGTCGCCAGCGCGCGCGGTCCCGAGGCGTTGACGACCGTGCCACAGCTAATGACCGCACCGGATTTCAAGGTCACGCTGGTCACAGCCTTGCCATTCGGGGCCTTTGTGATCGCGATGACTTCGTCATGGACATATTCCACGCCGCGCCGCCGCGCCATGCGTTTGAACCAGTCAAACATGGTGCCACCGTCAAAATAGCCTTCGTCGATCAGATTATGATTGCCGGCCAGAATGTCATCAAGCTGGTAGAACGGATAGGCCGCGGCGATTTCATCGCGGCTCAGGTGCTTTGTACCTGCGCCAAGCGCCATCTGCACCTGTTGGTTCCGGCGCAGCGTCTCGGCAAATTCCGGCGTATCGGCAAGGTACATATAGCCAAAGCTTTGCAGTGCCAGATGGGGTACCTCTGGGTCATCGCCCATGAACTGGCGGAAATTCTTGATGAACTCCGCCCCGAATTGCGACACTTTTACGTTGATCGCAGCAGTGAATTGCTGCCGGATGCAGCTGTTCGTGTGGCTTGTCGATGCGAATTCATAGGTGGGGTCGCGCTCGACCACCAACACCTTGCCATCAAATCCTGCCATCTGCGTCAGCCACCATGCCAGCGACGATCCAAAGATGGCGCCACCGACAATGACAACATCATATGACGTGCGGGCAGGGGCCATGTGAAATCTCCTTTTGGGGCGGCGGGTACCGAGCTCTTTGCCTATCCCTACGCAAATTGCGTGCAGTGAAAAGAGGCTATTGAGCAAAATGCGCGGCAATCGCAAATTTGCCTTTCCCGCGGTTCGCACGCCTGCCACCGCGCGGGTACATCCGGGCCATCACAGCGGCGGTTTGGGTCACCCTAAATCAGGCCGCCTGACATTGGTTTGCCCGCCAGTTGTTTATCAGCGCCAAGGAACTGCCAGTGCTGGACAATACCAACCTTGCGTCTATCTTGACCCCTACGATCCATCCCTTGTTTGACGGAGCAGCACTTGCAAACCGACCGCCAAGAAATCGAGAACCTGATCGCGCGCATTGCGCTTAAGGATCGTGCCGCGTTCGATCAGCTATACGACCGGATCAGTGCGAAACTATTCGGGGTCTGCTTGCGTGTCTTGAACAAACGCGCCGCAGCAGAGGAT
>NZ_JBFEKM010000203.1:0-6037 GCF_041552635.1 Sulfitobacter sp. | reverse complement strand
CGGGCTGGCTGATCTATGTCTCTACGCTCAGGTCCTGAACAATGTGCGGTTTGACGTAGATATGACATCTTATCCTACCCTTCGGCGCATACATGCAAATTGTATGGAAATTCCGGCATTGCAGGACGCGATACCGGCAAATCAACCGGATGCGGTGTAATCACACTTTGGTCCGGGATGTTGACGCTGGAATTTATACGCTATGTATAATCATAGATACTATCGGGAGAAAATGAATGAAACTGATCTATAGCACCGTATTGGCCATGGCGTTTGCAGCCCCTGCTTTTGCTGACAGCCACAGCATGGGCGATGCAGACGCGGGCGAAAAGCAATTCGGTAAGTGTAAAGCATGCCACGCAATCGTCGATGACGCGGGCGAAGTGATCCAGCGCGGCGGTAAAGTTGGTCCCAACTTGTACAATCTTGTGGGGCGTCAGGCCGGTTCGGTCGAAGATTTCAAATACGGTAAAAGCATCGTAGAGGCTGGCGAAGGTGGTCTGGTCTGGGATCAGGCAAGTCTGGCAGAATATCTTGAAGATCCGACTGATTTTCTGCGCACCACGCTGGATGACAGCAAGGCGCGTTCGAAAATGTCGTTCAAATTGCGCAAGGGTACCGAAGATGTCGCCGCCTATCTGGCCAGCGTATCGCCCGGTGCCGAAGGCATGGAAGAAGCACCCAAGTCTGAATAAGCTGATCAGACTGATCTAAAATTGCCCGCCCGTCGCAAGATCGGGGCGGGCTTTTTTAATGCGTTCCCAATGACGCGCGAGTTTTATCTGCACGCGCCCGCGCTTTGGTTGCTTGATCCGGCAGGCCGGAACTCTCGTAAACATCGCCCAGCATCAAATTCAACGGCACCCCGTCAGGGTCGTAGGTGCGCCGCATCTCAAGAACCTGCTGCGCTGCAGAGGCGCGGCCGTCTTGCACCAACGCATCCAGATGTATCTGTTCGAACAGGTCGCGCTGTGCGTGGCTGCCCCCACATTCTGCCATTCTTGGCAATGCACGCCCAAGCTGCGCGATCGCCGTAGGCCAATCGCCTTGGGTATGGGCGATGATACCGCGGGCTGCGGGCAATGCGACCTCGGCCCAAGCGGTGTGATCATATTGCGCGGTGTCGGCAGCGCGATTTTGTATCGCGTCAAACAGGCTCTGAGCTTGGGGTTTTTGCGTGCGCCCCAAAGCATATAGATATTGCAGTGTCAGAAAAGCATTCACGGTATCCGCGCCGCGCATCGCGATATGATCGGCAACATCGCCCCAGCGGTCCCCAACATCGACACCGGCAAATTCCATCCGCGCCAACAGCGAAACGGCACCGACCTGATCCTGGGAATAGTCTTTGGCCAGCCCCCAGATATGCGCGTCATAGGCGCGGCGCACATCGTCATGGCGACCCTGTGAAAGGTAAAACAGCGCCAGATGCCACCAGTTATGGCTGCGCATAAAGGAATTGAGCGGTTGCCACGTGTCGGCCACGCTTTCCAGAAACACAGCCCCTTTGGCCACGCGGCCTTGGGTCAGCATCACATGGGCCAGTGCATGATGCGCCCACGGTTCGTCGTGTCGCAGGGTCATCGCTTGGCGGGCGGCGGCTTCGGCATCCTCTAGCAGGTGGCATTGTTCATAGCCAAAGGCGATCATCCCATGGACATAGGGGATATCAGCGGCCTCTGGCAGCGCCTTGAGGGCCATGCGCAACATGCCTGCCGCGTCGCCAGTGTTGAACAGGTGATATTGCGCCAGCTTGAGCATCACGACATCGCGCGGATGGTCCGTTGTAATCACGTCACACCCCGTCAGCATCGCGGGGATGTTGCCATCGACCCAATGACCGATGGTTTCAATCACCTGCGCCTCGCGTTTGGTTCCGGGTGCGGCTGCACGGGCGCGGGCCAGATAGGGTGCGGCCTTGGCGGGTGCTGCGGGGGATTCAAGAAACATCCACAGCATCGCGGCATAGGCGTTTGCAATGGCACAATCAGGGTCCGCATCCGCGGCGGCGATGATATTGGGGGCCTTGGTTTCGTAGGCGATAAAGCCGTGGATTAAATCATTGATACCTTGGACCGTCGCAGGGGTATCGGCGGTGATCGGCAAGCCATAAAGATCGGTTGTCATGGGGCACCTGTGATCGGATTTGAATTGGCAAAGCTTTTGACGTGGTCAGCGACTGCCTGTGGCGCATCCCAGTGAATAGAATGCCCCGCGTCAGGAATGATATGCGTCGGAATACCCGCCAAAGCCTGTTGCGCCATCGGCAGCGGGATAAGCATGTCGTCTTGCGCCAAAAGCGCTTGGGTCGGTGCGGGCAGCGGTGACGCTAAAGTGCGAGGTTGATAACCTTCCAGTGCGCCCAATTGGTGCGCCATGCCCCCGACGGTTTGCGCGTGAGCATAAGTAAGCGATGCCGCCGCCGCCGCATCCACGGCACCGGGAATATCATAGACCGCTGGTGTAAACAGCCACGGAAAGAAAGCGTGCAACCATGTGTCAGGCGCTGCATCGCTTTGCCGGATCGCCAAAAGAGCTTTGAACAGAGCCTGATTGCGCGTCAGCCGAACCGGAGCTGTCGCTGCAAGGGTCAGACTTGCGATTTGGTCGGGATAGGCGTGCAGCAGCTCAAGCGCGATCATGCCGCCCATCGAATGGCCGATAACATGCGCCTGTGGGATATTCAGACGGTCCAGCAAGGCAGCACAATCCTCGGCATAGATTTCGACAGAAACCGCAGCATCGACGGGGGCCGTGCGCCCCGTGGTCCGGTTATCGGGTCTAATTAGGGTGAAATGCGGGGACAGCAACGGGACAAGTGGGGCCCAACTGGCGCTGTCGCTGACCATGCCCGCGATCATCAGCAAAGGGGGTCCGCTTCCGTCGATCTCGTAATGCAGGGTCACGTCGGGAAGGGTCAGTTTAGGCATTCAGATCGCTCCAACAGGGCAGCAGATCGCCGGGGGCGGGGGTTGCGTGATAAATTGCGCGGCCAATGGCGCGGGCAAGGCAAAGCGAAGCCGCATGGCCGATAAGCCCCAGCATCGTTGGGTCGATCGCATGGGCTTCGGTGCTGAGGGCAAACACCAAATCACCGTCATGGGGCGTGTGCGCAGGTACCGTCGCACGGCCAATCCCATCATGGGCGGCAACCGCCATACGCTGGCATTGTGCCTTGGTTAGGGTCGCATCTGTGGCGACAATCGCAATGGTCGTATTTTCGCGCGGCGACATGGCGGCGGTCTTGCGGCTGTCCAGATCAAGTCCCAGACCGCTGGCAGGATCAGGGCCAAGGCCGCCAAATTCAGCGCCCATTTCGAACGGGGCGGCATAGAAATGCCTGTCACCCGGGGTCGTTACCGCGCCCACAGGATTGGCGGCAACCAAAGCGCCGACCATAGTGCCATCAGGCAATTGCAGGGACGCGGACCCTAGCCCGCCTTTCACCATCGCGCTAAGCGCGCCGGTGCCCGCCCCGATGCTGCCCAAATCAAAGCTTTCACTTGCCGCGTTGAAAGCGGTACGACCAAGAGCGCGGTAGGGGTTATCATCCCACGCCTTGTCACCGCCATTGAGCAGATCAAACAGAATTGCGCCGGGCACCAAGGGGATCGTGGCATCTTTGATCTTGAATCCCCGCCCGACCGCGCGCAGTCCGTCAACCACACCGGAACAGGCATCAAGCCCGTAAGCCGACCCGCCGGACAGCACCAGCGCATCGACCACCGCCACTGATTTATCAGGGGCAAGCAGATCGGTTTCGCGGGTGCCCGGCGCGCCCCCCATGACATGAACAGAGGCGGTAAAGGGTTGATCGGCGGTCAAAACCGTCGCGCCGGATTTCAGCGCGTCGTTCTGCGCATTTCCCACCCTAAGGCCTTGGATATCCGTGATAAGGTTTTTGGGACCGGTTTGCATAAGTTAGAGCCTGTTGCGCTGGCGGGATGCTCCGCAGGGAGTTTTTTTGGCAAAATGAAGCAGGGTCAGATACAACGCCCGCCGTCGACTTCGAGGGCGATGCCGGTGATCATGCTGGCTTCGTCCGAACACAGGAAAAGGGCGGCGTTGCCCATGTCTTCGGGTTGGCTGAAACGACCGAGGGGGATTGTGGCAAGGAATTTGGCCCGGATTTCAGGTGTGTCTTCGCCCATGAAGGTTTTCAGCAAAGGTGTTTCGCCAGCGACAGGGTTGATCGCGTTGACGCGGATGCCGTTAGGGGCCAATTCGACCGCCATGGTTTTGGTGGCGGTGATCATCCACCCTTTGGAGGCGTTGTACCAGTTGAGGTTCGGTCGTGGCGATACCCCTGCGGTGGAGGCGACATTTAGGATTGCGCCCATGCCGCGGGATTTCATATGCGGCACGATGCTGCGCGCGGTCAGATAAACGGATTTCATATTCACGCGGGTGACACGGTCAAAGTCGTCTTCGCTGATGGTATCAAGCGGGGCGGGCATGTGGGACACGCCAGCGTTGTTGATCAGGATGTCGATGTGACCCCAAGCAGCAAGGGCTGCGTCGGTCATGGCTTGCACAGAAGGCCCGTCGCCCACGTCGACCTGTTGGGCAATTGCGTGGTCGCCCATTTCGGCGGCGAATTGTTCGGCGGCGGAGCCGTTGATGTCAGCCACCATTACCCGCGCGCCTTCTTGCAAGAAGCGGCGGATGATGCCCGCGCCAAAGCCGGAGGCTCCTCCGGTTACGATCGCGGTTTTTCCTGTCAGACGCATAATTTCCCCTCCGGTAGTGATGATTTCTTTGATGGTATGAGGATTGGCCGGTCCCGCCAAGCGCTAGCGTTCAATCCTGAAGGCAAAACTGCCGCTTTGATGGACGGTTTTGGGCGGACCTTGGGTGATCTCGCAGGCGTTTTCGCAATCCGTCAGGCATTGCTGCCAAAACGGCATCCCGCCTGGGGACAGGGCGGCAACCCCAAGGGTCCAGTCGCCGCCAAGGGCGTTAAAGATCAGATGTGCCGCCTCTGTACCGATGCCTTGGTGCCGATGCGCAGGTTGAATGGTGAATTCGGTCAGTTCGTGAGTGCCGTCGGGATGATTCCAGACCAGCGCAAATCCGATAGGCTGGCCATCGGCGTTGATCAGATAGGGGTGACGTCCGCGTTCGATCCAATAACGGTCCAGTGCTGACGGATAATAGGGGGGACCGTCTGGCAGCAATTCGGCGAAATAGGTCTTGGCCATTGCGTCAAGCGTGGCGCGATTGGCCTCTGGTACGGGGGAGATTGTGATTTTCATGCTGGGTCGCTCTCGAACTCTGGCAGAACCGGGGCGGCGGCCAGCAGCTTTTGCGTATAGGGATGTTGCGGGGTTTCAAACACTGATTGCGTTGCCCCCTGTTCCACGATTTTGCCGGATTTCATCACCAGAACCCTGTCTGTCACGGTGCGTACAACTGACAGATCATGAGAGATGAACAGATACGTCAAGTCATATGCTTTGCAAAGATCAGCCAGCAGATCAAGGATCTGGGCGCGGACCGATACGTCAAGCGCGCTGACGGCTTCGTCGAACAAGATCAGATCGGGGCGGATGATCAAAGCGCGGGCAATCGCGATGCGCTGGCGTTGGCCGCCGGAAAATTCGTGTATGTATTTGCGCCCATCGTCGGGGGATAGGCCCACCGCCGTTAGCGCTTCGGCAATTGCGGCGTCGCGCGCGGCACCCTGTGGGGGATCGGCAAGCAGGTGAAACGGTTCGGTGATCAGGCGGTCGACGCGGTGGCGGGGGTTAAAGCTGCCGAAGGGGTCTTGAAACACCACCTGCATTTTGCGCCGCACGGCAAGATTGGGTTTGGTGCCGGTAAAGACCGGTTCGCCATCAAGGGTGATTGTTCCGGCTTGCACTTGTTCAAGGCCCAAAACCGCCCGAGTCAGGGTCGATTTGCCACAACCGGATTCCCCCACCAGCCCCAACCGTTCCCCGCGCTGGATGGTAAAGGACACATCATCAACGGCGCGAAAGCTGGCGGGTTTGCCAAAAAGGGTTTTGCGCGGCAGATTGTAATCCCTGCTCAGGTT
>NZ_JBFEKM010000202.1:0-6130 GCF_041552635.1 Sulfitobacter sp. | reverse complement strand
TTTTCGATCAATGCCAACGGATTGCGCATGCCGATCGAGGTCTATTTGTTGAAAGGGTCCGCCACTGGCAAACAATACGGTTTGTTATCCGGGTATCGCCGCTTGATCGCGCAACAAAACCTTTATGCACGGTCCGGGAACGGCAAATTCAAAACCATTAAGGCGGTTTTACGCGATCCAGACCAAATGGGCGGTGCCTTTGTAGCGATGGTCGAAGAGAACGAAATTCGCCAGGACCTAAGCCATTACGAGCGCGGTCGCATTGCAGTCATCGCGGCCCAACAAGGGGCATTTGCCAGCACCCAAGATGCCGTCGCCGAGATGTTCGCCGCTGCATCCAAGGCCAAGCGCAGCAAGATACGGTCCTTTGCGATGATCTTTGAAGAACTTGGTGATATGCTAGAATTCCCCGAAGGGATGCGGGAAAAAGATGGGCTGCGCTTGGCAGCTGCGCTGCGTAACGGTAGCGAAGCGCGTCTGCGCGAGGTCTTGGGGGCAGGGCAGGGGACCGACGCTAAAACCGAATGGACGCTTATAGAAGGGGTTCTGCTGGAGCAGTCCGCGACACCTCAGGATCGCAGTCGGGGTGGACGCCCCAAAGCCAGACCAGATACGCATTGGACCGGTGCCGATATTCTAACCACCTCGACAGGGGTGACCATACGGCGCGAAGCCGACTCTGACGGCTTCGCGATCCGGCTTACAGGCAAGGGGCTGTCGGCGCAGATGATCGAAACGATCATGATCGACATTCGCGACAAGCTGGAAAACAGTTAACCGCGTCCGGCGATGTATCCCAAAGTCATTGCGGCAAGAAGCCCGTTTCCGGATAGATAGCCGCTGTCGCCAGCCCCCGACACGCCGCAGGCAGCACCGCCAGCGGCATAGAGATTGTCAAACGTACCCTGCGTGGCACGCCGTACTTTCGCCGTCAGCGTATCTATTTCAAGGCCGCCCTGTGTATGGAACAATGCGCCCGTGACCTTCACCGCGCAAAATGGTGGTGCCAGCAATGTACTGCCCCATGTCCGCCCGAATAGGTCAACGCCGCCCATCGGGATTTCTGTAATAGTCTGCGATAATTCATCGCTTGGCAGCCCCGCTTTGGCGGCTAGTTCTTCTAGCGTTTCCGCTGTCATCACAGCGCCCTGCTTTTCGGCTTGTTTGAAATCCTCGAACTGTCGGGCAATGTCAGCAATTCGGCTATCGAAAACAACCCACGCCACCCCGTCTGGTTGGGCAAGCACGGCGCGGGCGGCTTCGGAATAGCCTTGGGATTCGTTCCAGAATCGCTGGCCTTGTGTATTAACCTGAACGCCGCCTTCGGTAATCGTCGCCCAGGTGATCAAAATCCCATGAGGATGTGCGACGTTGCCGTGCCCTTGATACGCGCCCAGATGTCGTGTTTTGGCCCCAAGCGCGTGCCCCCAACGGATCGCCTCACCCCTGTTGCCATCATGGCCAAACCAGACAGCGTTGTCGATTTCAGCCATGTATTCGGACACCATCGCGCGGTTGCCGCCAAATCCATTACAGGCAAGTATCAGACGATCACAGCCGACTGTTTCGGTGCTACCATCCGGAAGGGTCAGTTGCGCGCCAGAAACCCGAATTCCTCCTGAATAGAGCCTATTCGCACGCCGATTGCAGATCAAAGGAATGTCCAGTGCTTCGACCTGTGCGCGTAAAGTGTCGATCAATTCCTGACCGGAACGGGTAGGCAAACCATGCATTCGTCTGCGGCTATGTCCGGGGTAATCAAAATCAGTGACGAGCGAAAAGGGCAGGCCATGGCTGTCCGCCAACCATTCAATCACTGACCCGGCGGTTTCGGCCATCGTCATCACCAGATCTAGATCATTTTCATCATGGGCTTTGGCTTGGATATCGCCGGCGAAACGGGCCGCGCTATCGTCGATGCCTGCTGCCGATTGAAACCGCGTGCCCGCAGCGGGCACAAGCCCCGCGCTGAGCGCAGTAGAACCACTGGGCATGGGGTCCGCTTCAATCAACAACACGTCTTGGCCCGCCTCATGTGCCGCGAGGGCAGCGACCATGCCACAAGCGCCAGCGCCGATGATCAGAGTTTCGACCGGAAGATCGAATGTATCAGGGGTTTGGGTGACGTCAGGATTTCCCATCAAAACGCTTTCCAAGGTCAAGCATTTCTGGGGTCCCAATGGCAGCATTCAGACCGTCGAAATCGTGCATGCGGTCAGAAAATGGCTTGTTAGACCCTGCATTTTTTAGGCTTGTATAGTATTCTTGCGCAGTTTTTGCCAGAGCGCGAACAATCCCACCGGGAAAGATCACGATATCGAAACCCATGTCTTGCAGGGTGTTTGCAGATGAAATCGGCGTGGCACCACCTTCGACCATATTGGCCAGCAACGGCACACGGCCTTTGAACGTATCGGCAATTTTGGCCAGTTCGCCACTGTCGCGAGGGGCTTCGACAAACAGCACATCGGCACCTGCCTCAATATAGCGGCCTGCGCGGTCGATAGCGGCGTCAAACCCTTCAACGGCAATGGCATCGGTTCGCGCGATA
Source organism: Sulfitobacter sp. (assembly GCF_041552635.1). Lineage (GTDB taxonomy): Bacteria > Pseudomonadota > Alphaproteobacteria > Rhodobacterales > Rhodobacteraceae > Sulfitobacter. The sequence goes on along the minus strand of NZ_JBFEKM010000202.1, from coordinate 3,579 downwards.
ATCAGCGTATCATGGCGTCTTGCATCGGCCATGGCTGCAATCTTTCCAGCCATTTCACCGCTTGAAATCAATGACTTATCCGATAGATGACCGCATTTTTTAGGGTATGTCTGGTCTTCAACTTGCAAGGCGGCAGCACCGGCGCGCTCATAGCTTTGCATCGTCCGGCGCGCGTTCAGCGCATTGCCAAACCCGGTATCGGCATCCATGATGACGGGGAGGTCTGTGCGGTCCGCAATCAGCGCCATGGTATCTGCCATTTCGGAGGCAGTGCTAAGGCCGATATCTGGCCGACCAAGGCGCGTATAGGCGACGGCGGCTCCGGACAGATACAGAACCTCGAACCCGGCAGCGCTGGCCAGTGCTGCGGTCAGCCCGTCATAGACGCCGGGAGCTACTAGAATTTCAGGTTGGGTCAGGCGGCTACGCAGGGTCATGGGGCACCCCCAAGCAGCGCTGTCGCTGCTGAACAGGTCATGGCTTCAGTCACGGACCCAAGGGATTTAAGCGTAGCATCGTGGATATCATCATTGAAGGCCGCGCAGCCATCGGACAACAGAATAGTGTGAATGTCGCGCAGATGCGCATCGCGAACTGTGCTGGCCACGCCGCCATTTGTCACGATTCCACCAATAATCAACGTGTCGATTTGCATTTTGCGCAATACATACTCCAGCCTCGTTTGGTAAAAGGCGGAGTAAGCGACCTTCTCAATCGTGAAGTCGGCCGGTGCCAGCGTGTCAGTCAGGGCATGGCCAAAGCTGCCGGGCGCGAAATCCCCCTTGGTCAGGAAGGGCCGTAGTTTTTTCAAGTGCTCCGCGATCAAAGGTTCACCGTTCCGGCCCGGTACAAGCGTGAACTGCGCCGAGATATAAGTGCCGCCGGCCCTTATTAGAGCCTGTTTCAAGGGTGCAATCCGGTCGGGGAGGGCAAGGATACTGTCAGCACCTTGACCAGCACGACCATACGCCCCGTCGGGGTGCAAAAAGTCGTTCTGCAGATCGATTGTCAGCAAAGCAGTCGAAGACGGGATCATGTTGTTGCCCTTTCGATCAGAGTGTTTCCGTAGGCGTCGACTTTGCCCACAAGGCCCGGTTCGATCAAGACGGTGGTGTCCGGTTGCTCAAGGATCGCGGGGCCGGGGATTTCTGCACCGACGGGCAATTCAAGACGGCGATAAAGCTTGGTCTCGTGCCACGCGCCCGCGAAATGCACGTCGCGGGTGCCTTTGAATGCGGCTTCGATGGTCCCGCCTTGGGGGGCGAGGGTCGCAAGGTCAAAACGGGGGCGCCGCCCCGTGATAGCAGAGCGCAGATTGATCACACGCCGCGTGCCGTTGTCCAAAAGACGCCCGTAGGTGGCACGATATGCCGTGTCAAAGGCTGTTGCGATCTCGTCTTCGGTCGGTGGCGTGACCCTGCCGTTGGTGACGGTCACGGGCAGGGGTACGGAAACGGTATGTGTTTGCCCCAGATAGGCCATGTCGAGGGTAAATTCAGTATCGCGCCCTTCGAAATGCGTCCGCGATGCATCAAGTGTGGCAAGACCGCTGTCGACATGGGTTTGCATGAAACTTGTCAGTGCAGAAAGGTCGATGCCGGTCAGCGCCGCGTTGATCGTTTGCACGAAATCTTGCCGCATGTCAGCGATCACGCAGCCCATCGCCGACGTTACACCAGGATACCGCGGGACAATGGAGCGGGCCAGCCCGACTTCGTCCATCATGGCACCGGAATGCAGGGCACCGCCGCCGCCGAAGGGCATGAACGCAAACCGTTTAGGGTCGAAACCCCTTTCAATAGATACTAATCGCAGCGCACCGGCCATGCGGCTGTTTGCAACCCTCAAGATTGCCTCGGCTGCTTGGAGTGCATCAAGGTTCAAAGGTTTGCCGACATGTTCAAGAATAGCTGCCTTGGCGGCATCTACATCCAAGCGGTCCAGTTTGCCGCCAATGGGGTTGTCGGGGTCGATACGGCCCAAAACGACATTGGCATCCGTTACGGTAGGGCGCGTATTGCCTTGGCCGTAGGAGACAGGACCGGGCGTGGATCCCGCGCTTTCTGGTCCGATGTTCAGCAGGCCGCCCTTGTCCACCCACGCAATAGACCCGCCGCCGGCACCGATGGTGGTAATCTCGATCATTGGTGACCGGACAACCATGCCAAAATCAATTGACGTCTGTGGTGACAGCATCGACTGGCCCTTGGCGATCAGGCTGACGTCAAATGATGTACCGCCCATGTCGCCGGTGATGACATCGGGGTATCCTGCAGCTTGGGCGATATACCCGGCTGCAATCACACCCGCGGCGGGGCCCGAAAGGGCGGTGCGCACGGGCAGTTTCGCGGCCGTATCTACATCCATCACGCCGCCATTTGACTGCACGATCATGAATTCCCCGGCAAAACCACCTTCTTTCAAAGCAGTCTCTAACCTGGCTAAATAGCCCGAAACTTCGGGTTGCAGATAGGCGTTCAGGGCGGTGGTGGAAAAGCGTTCGAATTCGCGGATTTCCGGCAGAATTTCTGATGACGCGGAAACATGTGCATTAGGCCACATGGCACGCACCGCTTCGACAGCTAGACGTTCATTTTCGGCGTTGGCGTAAGAGTTCGCGAAGAGAATAGCGACAGCAAGGCAGTCGCGATCGATAAGCGTTTGGGCCGCAGCACGCACGGCTTCCAGATCGACGGGCGTACGGATTGTGCCGTCGGCCAGCGTACGCTCGGGTACTTCAAGTCGTAGGGCCCGGTCCACCACAGGGGAGAAATCACCGCGCAGCCCCCACGTGCGGGGCCGGTCACGGCGGCGCATTTCCAGCACATCGCGCAGACCCATCGTCGTGATCACGCCGATCTTGGCCCCTTTTCGTTCAAGTAGCGCGTTGGTGCCAGCCGTGGTGCCGTGCACGACGACCGAAACGGTCGACAGGTCATCAACCCGCGCGCTGATCCCCGATAGGAAGCCGCCCGATTGATCGGGCCTCGAGGTGGGGACTTTGGCGACTTGCGCCGTGCCTGTCGCCTCGTCCAGTACGAAAATGTCTGTAAAAGTTCCGCCGACATCAACGCCGATCATCCGGTTTGAACTGGTCATTGTGTCACCTCTTTCCACGCATTTCCGTAAGTTAGGGTCGCATGTTCAGGCGTCAGCAACCCGCCTGCGACGTCTTTTGCGACATCCGATGCGGCGCGGTCTGCTGCGGGGCCATATCCACCGCCGCCTGGCGTATCGAGCCGCACGGATTGGCCACGCTGCAATTTGATCCCGACCATTTTGGACGCCATCGGCGGGGTGTGCCATCCGTCGGCCTGTTCATAGGCAAACACATTCATGGCAGCATCGCCGCCGCCAGCGGCACCCTTTGGGGCAAAACGCCCGCGCTCACCAAACAGAAATGCCGTTGCGGATTCCTCAAGAACCTCGATTTCATATGTCGCGCCCATACCGCCACGGTGCATACCGGCACCAGCACTGTCAGGTCGCAAGGCCCATTGTTTGAACATTACAGGATAGGCGGCCTCAAGGATCTCCATCGGGGGGATGGTAGCAGTGGAAATAGGTGCGTTGCCGTGG
>NZ_JBFEKM010000201.1:0-6170 GCF_041552635.1 Sulfitobacter sp. | reverse complement strand
GGTAGACCGTCTGTGCAGGGTTCGGTTGATCCCACAACGCAACGTTAAAGACATCGGGCCTGTCCGAGCAGGCAGGGATTTTATAGGTCGATGGCGCATGGGTTTTCAGTGTGCCGTGATCGTCCCAGACCAGTTCTTCGGTGGTCAGCCATCCGACACCTTGTACATAGCCGCCTTCGATCTGCCCAATGTCCAGCGCGGGGTTCAGCGATGCCCCGGCGTCATGCAAAATATCCGCCCGCAGGATGCGGTTTTCGCCGGTCAGGGTGTCAATTACAACTTCGGTGACGGCCGCGCCGTAAGCAAAGTAGAAAAACGGCTGACCGCGCCCTGCGATGCGGTCCCATTTGATGTCTGGCGTTTTGTAAAATCCGGTTGATGACAGCGAAACCCGGTTCACATAGGCCGAAGTGACGGCCTCGGCAAAGGTGAGCTTTTGTTTTCCCACAGTCACCATGCCACCCGAAAATGTCACGGCTTCGGGCGATACCTGATGGGTTTCAGCCAGATGGTGCGTGATGCGGTCGCGGATCGTGTCGCAGGCGGCCTGCACGGCCATGCCGTTCAGGTCTGTGCCCGAAGACGCGGCTGTTGCAGATGTGTTTGGCACTTTGCCTGTATCCGTCGCGGTGATCTTGACCACGCTCACATCGACGCCAAAGCGGCTGGCGGCGACTTGGGCAATTTTTTGGAACAGGCCCTGGCCCATTTCCGTGCCACCGTGGTTCAGCTGGATCGATCCGTCTTGATACACATGCACCAGTGCGCCCGCCTGATTTAGGTGGGTCAGGGTGAATGAGATGCCAAATTTCACGGGCGTCAGGGCGATGCCGCGCTTGAGCACCTTTTGCTTGGCGTTCCAGTCACGGATTGCGGTGCGTCTGGACTTGTAATCGGAGGTTTTGACCAGCCGGTCCGTCAGCGCGTTGATAATACCGTCGGTGACGGGCTGGGCATAGGGGGTCGTTTGGATGCTGTCGCCGGGGGCGTCGGCATAGTAATTGACCCGCCGCACCGACAGCGGATCGGCATCCAGATTCTGGGCGATGTGATCCATAACCCGTTCGATGCCAACGATGCCTTGGGGGCCGCCGAAACCGCGAAAGGCGGTCGCGCTTTGGGTGTTGGTCCGCAGACGGTGCGAGGTGATGCGAATGTTATCAAGGTGATAAGCATTGTCTGCATGCAGCATCGCGCGGTCGGCCACGGGTAAAGACAGGTCCATCGACCAGCCACAGCGGGTGTAATGCGTGAAATCCAGCGCGGTGATCCGCCCGTCCGCGTCAAAGCCTACGGTGTAGTCAATGCGAAAGTCATGGCGCTTGCCCGTGATGATCATGTCGTCATCGCGGTCATAGCGCATCTTGCAGGCGCATCCGGTTCTTGCCGCCGCAACGGCGCAGGCGACGGCCAACGCGTTGCCTTGGCTTTCCTTGCCGCCAAAACCACCGCCCATGCGCCGCGTTTCAACGCGTACTGCGTGCATCGGCAAGCCAAGGGCTTCGGCGACCTTGTGCTGAATTTCCGTCGGGTGTTGGGTCGAGGAATGGACGACCATGTCGCCATTGTCTTGCGGCAGGGCAAGGGCGGCCTGACCTTCGAGATAGAAGTGTTCCTGACCGCCGATGTTGATGGAACCGTTCAGTTTATTGACGGCTTGGGGCAGCGCGGCCGCGGCATCGCCTTTTTGGTAGACGCGCGGGCCATCCTCGAACCGGCTGTTGGCGGCGAGGGCCTGTTCGATGGTCAGGATCGGGTCCGTTTCTGCGATCTTGATCTGCCCTAGTCGTGCCGCGTGGCGCGCGGCAAGATGGCTGGTGGCGATGACCATGAAGACCGGTTGCCCCGCGTAATGTACCGCATCTGTCGCAAGCAGGGGCTCATCATGGTTCGACGGGGAAACATCATTGGCAAAGGGAAGATCATCAGCGGTCAGGACGTCGACAACGCCGTCGGCGTTTCGGACGTCACTGAGGTCTATGGCTGTGATTGTGCCCGCGGCAACTTTGCCCAGCCCAAATGCAATGTGCAGCGTGCCACCGGGCGTGGGGATGTCGTCCACATAGCGCGCCGCGCCGGTGACATGCAGCTTGGCGGCGTCATGGGGAAGGGGCTTGGCCACGCTCATGAGGTCACCCGCTGCAGGTCGGTTTCAACGCCGTCTGCCTCGTGAAAATACCGTAGCAGCATGTTTTGCGCGGTTTGCAGGCGGTAAGCGGCTGACGCGCGCATGTCCGAGAGGGGCTGGAAATCTTCTGCGATCATTGTCATGGCGCTGCGAAAGGTTGCTTCGGTAAAGGGTTGGTTCTGGAGTGAATGCTCGGTCGCTGTGGCCCGTTTGGGCGTACCGGCCATGCCGCCAAAAGCGATGCGTGCGCTGATGATCGTGTCGCCGTCACGCATCAGATTGATGCAGCCGCAAACCGCCGAGATATCCTGATCAAAGCGTTTGCTGAGCTTGTAGCAGCGCAGCGTATCGGGTTGTTTGGGGATCGTAATCGCCTCAACAAATTCACCGGGCGCGCGGTCTTGTTTACCGTAGTCGATAAAGAAATCCTCGAGCGGGAGGCTGCGGCGGCTGTCGGCGTGGCGCAGGTGCAAAGTAGCGCCCATCGCGATCAGCGCGGGGGACCCGTCGCCGATCGGGGATCCGTTGGCGATATTGCCCCCAATGGTCGCGGCGTTGCGCACTTGGGCCGATCCGTAGCGGCGCAACATGGTGGCGAGGCTGGGATGGTGAGGCGCGAAATGGGTTTCAAGATCGGCAATCGTGGTCATCGCGCCGATGCGCCAGTGATCGCCAGCGTCGGTGATGCCGCGCAGGTCGTCGATCCGGTTCAGAAACGCCGATGCGCCGAGGTCGCGGAATTGTTTGGTGACCCAAAGGCCGACATCTGTAGCACCTGCGATCAGCGTGGCATCGGGATGGGCGGCGTACCAGTGGGCCAGATCATCGGTGGTGGTGGGTTGAATGTGTTGAGGGGGCTGTCTGCCCCCATCCGGCTGTGCCGGCCCCCCCGAGGATTCTTGTCCATTTGGAAGTTGAAGTGTTTTGAGGTGGTGGGGGACGGGTTGGGTTTCGGCTGCTTGTGCGGCGCGGATGATCGGGGCGTAACCTGTGCAGCGGCACAGGTTGCCGGCCAGTTGCGTGTCGTGGTCGGTTTTGCCGTTCAAGTGGGCGGTGGCCATGCTGACCGCAAAGCCGGGGGTGCAAAAGCCGCATTGGCTGCCGTGGTGGTCGATCATTGTTTGTTGCACAGGATGCAGCGTGCCATCGGGCGCGCTGAGACCTTCGACGGTTGTCACGGATTTGCCATTGATCTGGGGCAGGAACAGGATGCAGCCGTTCAGGGCGCGGTGGCCAGATTGATCACTGATCATCACGCTGCATGCGCCGCAATCGCCTTCGTTGCAGCCTTCTTTGGTACCGGTCAGGTGTTTCGTTTCGCGCAGCCAGTCAAGCAGGGTTGTTGTGGGGGATATGCCGGTCAGCGACACGACTTCCCCGTTCAGGCGAAAAGTGATGTCCATAGGTTCGTTCCGCCGCGGTACCGGGGCCCAGACATGCGCGAGGTTCGATGCGACGTAGAACGTGGCGCGGGCAATTGCTAAGCAAGGCTAGGCGGGGTCGGGGGGGATTGGCAAGCGGTTTCGACACGGAGCGGTGATGCCGCATTCTGCGATGCTGGAAAATGCGGCACGGATGCGATGCAGGTCTGGTGGCGCGGGCGCGGCTGGCCTAAGCATGGTCCATGGCACACACACCCCGATTCATTCACCTGCGCACCCATTCCGAATATTCTTTGCTGGAAGGCGCGCTACGGCTGAAAAAACTGCCCGATCTTTGCAAATCGGCAGACATGCCTGCAATGGCGCTGACGGATACCAACAACATGTTTGCGGCGTTGGAGTTTTCCGTCGCTATGGCGGGTGCCGGCGTTCAGCCGATCATCGGCTGTCAGGTGGATTTGGCCTATATCACTGCGCAACCGGGTGAAAAGCCGCGTGAACCTGCACCGGTCGTTCTGCTGGCGCAATCCGAGGTCGGGTATGAACACCTGATGAAGCTGAATTCATGTCTGTATATCGACAAGGGCGGTGCGGTACCCGAAGTAACCTTGGACCAGCTTGAGCAATTCAGCGCTGGCATTATCTGTCTGACCGGCGGGGCAGGCGGGCCGGTGGGGCAATTGCTGCAAGGGGGGCAGGCCCCGGCAGCAGAGACCTTGATGAAGCGCTTGCACGCGGTCTTTGGCGACCGGCTGTATATCGAATTGCAACGCCATCCGGGCGAAAACGGCCAGCCTGAAGCGGAACGTCTGACCGAGCGCGGCTTTGTCGAGATGGCCTATGCGATGGGCATCCCGCTGGTGGCCACCAATGACGTTTATTTCCCGAAAACAACGATGTACGAGGCGCATGACGCGCTGATCTGCATTGCGGACGGGGCCTATGTCGATCAACAGCAGGACCGTCGCCGTCTGACCGCTCAGCATTACTTCAAATCTCAATCCGAGATGGTGACGCTGTTTGCTGATCTGCCGGAGGCGATTGAAAATACTGTCGAGATCGCCAAGCGCTGCGGCTTTATGGCCTATCGCCGTGATCCGATTTTGCCAAAATTTGCAGATAACGAGATCGAGGAACTGAAGCGTCAGGCCCATGAGGGGCTGAAGAACCGGCTGAAAGTCATCCCCCATGCAACAAGCGTTGAGGAATATGAAAAGCGCCTTGATTTCGAGCTGGGCATCATTGAAGGCATGGGGTTTCCCGGCTATTTCCTGATCGTTGCGGATTTTATCAAATGGGCCAAGGATCAGAATATTCCGGTCGGGCCGGGACGGGGGTCGGGTGCGGGGTCGCTGGTGGCCTATGCGCTGACGATTACCGACCTTGATCCATTGCGCTATCAGCTGTTGTTTGAACGGTTTCTGAACCCCGAACGCGTATCGATGCCTGACTTTGACATCGATTTCTGCATGGATCGCCGTGAAGAGGTGATTCAATATGTGCAGCGCAAATACGGGCGCGACAAGGTGGGGCAGATCATCACCTTTGGTGCGCTGCTGTCCAAGGCGGCGGTGCGCGACATCGGACGGGTTTTGCAAATGCCTTATGGTCAGGTGGACCGTCTGTCAAAAATGATACCGGTCGAAGGTGTCAAACCCGTTAGCATCGAAAAGGCGTTGGCAGACGAGCCGCGTCTGCGGGACGAGGCCCGCAACGAGGAAGTTGTCGCGCGTCTGTTGGACTATGGTCAGCAGGTCGAAGGGCTGTTGCGCAACGCATCAACCCACGCGGCGGGTGTTGTGATTGGCGACCGCCCGTTGGACGCGCTGGTGCCGCTGTATCAGGATCCGCGGTCGGACATGCCCGCGACCCAGTTCAACATGAAATGGGTGGAACAGGCCGGGCTGGTCAAATTCGACTTTTTGGGCCTAAAGACCCTGACCGTCATTCAGAACGCGGTGGACCAGATCAAGGCGTCGGGGCGGCATCTGCATATTGGTGCAGACGGGACCGAATTGTTCGAGCCGCCTGAGGGTTTGATCGACGACATCGCGACGATCCCGCTGGATGACGAGGCATCGTACAAGCTGTATGCCAGCGCCAAGACGGTTGCGGTGTTTCAGGTGGAATCCAGTGGCATGATGGATGCCCTCAAGCGGATGAAACCTACCTGTATCGAGGATATCGTGGCTCTTGTGGCGCTGTACCGGCCCGGCCCGATGGAAAACATCCCGACCTATTGCGAGGTCAAAAACGGGCTGAAAGAGCGCGAATCCGTGCACCCGTCGATTGATCACATCCTTGAGGAAACCCAAGGGATCATCGTTTACCAAGAACAGGTTATGCAGATCGCGCAGGTCATGGCGGGATATAGTCTTGGCGGTGCTGACCTGTTGCGCCGCGCGATGGGTAAAAAGATTGCCGAGGAAATGGCCAAGGAACGCCCCAAGTTCGAAAAGGGTGCGATGGCCAATGGGGTGGACAAGAAAAAAGCATCGGAAGTCTTTGACCTTTTGGAGAAATTCGCCAACTACGGTTTCAACAAATCCCACGCCGCCGCCTATGCCGTGGTCAGCTATCAAACCGCATGGCTCAAGGCGAACCACCCGGTCGAATTCATGGCCGGTGTGATGAACTGCGATATCCACCTGACGGATAAG
>NZ_JBFEKM010000200.1:0-6254 GCF_041552635.1 Sulfitobacter sp. | reverse complement strand
GGTAGTTGCCTGCAACGTTGCCCACACCGACTGCCGCGCCGCCCATGCCCATGCATGCCAGACCCGCGCCAATGTATGCGCCCATTTGTACGATATCGCCTTCCATGAGAATTCTCCTTACGATGGAATTGAGGTGATGAGGTGGGTCAGGTCAGAATGACCCGCACCCGTTGTTAGTGATGCGGATGAAGCGCGTCTTTCAGATAGACACACGTCAGAATGGTGAACACGTAAGCCTGGATAAACGACACCAGAATTTCGAGACCATACATCGCAGTGATTGCAACGATGGACAAAGGTGCGATCGCTGCAATCGCGGCAAAGCCGGCGAAAACCTTGATCACGGCGTGGCCCGCCATCATGTTGCCCGCCAAACGAATGGAGTGGCTAACGGGGCGCACGAAATACGAGATAATTTCGATCAATGCCAGAATGGGACGCAGCGGCAGCGGCGCGCTGGATACCCAGAACAAGCTAAGGAAGGACGCGCCGTTCTTGACGAAACCAAGGATGGTGACACCAAAGAATACTGCGAATGCCATCAGGGCGGTCACAGCGATGTGCGACGTGGGCGTAAAGGCCATCGGCAGCAGGCCGAGAAAGTTCGCGAAGACGATGAACATGAACAGCGTCATGATGTAGGGGAAATACTTGACCCCGTCTTTGCCGCAGATGTCTTCGACCATCTTGTAGATAAAGCCATAGGCCAATTCGGCCACTGACTGCATACGGCCCGGAATAACCGACCGCTTAGATGTGCCCAAAACCAACAAGGCGAACACTGCAAGAACGGCCAACGCCATCCATACGGTCGCATTGGTGATTGTGTACCATGAAACAGCGCCGTCGCCGAAGAACGGCTCAACGATGAACTGGTCCATCGGGTGGAAAACCAAGCCCGCTTCTTCGCCGTGTGCTTCTGCTGCCATTTCAGGCCCCTTTGTTCTCGTCGGCCAGATCGGCCACTTTCTTTTCCTGGATCTCCTTAGCGGAGCGGAGCATCGTTTTTACCCCAGCCGCAAGGCCCAGCATGACAAACAGCACCATGAATAACGGCAGCGTTCCAAAGAACCAGTCCAACGTATATCCGATGCCAAAACCGATCCCGAGACCGGCGCAAAGTTCAATCACCATCCGCCATGCAAGCGATGCCTGCGAATAATGCTCATCCACTCGGGGTTTTGGCGCCTGCGACAGCTTTGCCGCTGCGATCTTTGCCTCAAGCTGCTTTAGCCGCTGCTGTTGGTCCGGATCAGTCACGCCTAAATCCCTTTGGATGTCTTGGGCAGTAGCTACTTTTACCGACGATCAGAGTCAACCACGCCTTAAAATCAGACAACTCATTGAATTGATATGATATTTAACCGAACAACCTGCGACAAATTGGCAGACGCCACGGATCAAGAGGCCCGTTTTCCGCCCTCTCGTTATTCAACCTTTTGGTTGAGGGTTGTTTAGGTTAGTTAAACAGGCACCGATCAGGCCCCATTAATCAGGTTAGCAATCACCAACATGACCGCTTCGCTAGATGCCATCTTTGCCGCCCTCGCCGACCCCACGCGCCGCGCCATTCTGGCGATGCTGCTTGAGGATGACATGGCCGTCACCGATGTGGCCGATCCGTTTGAGATGTCTTTGGCCGCGATTTCGAAACACCTGGCGGTGCTGGAACGGGCCGGTCTAATTGCCCAGGAAAAACGCGGGCGCCTAAAGTGGTGCAAACTTGAACCGCGCGCGTTGAAAACCCCATCCGTCTGGATGCAGGGTTTCGGCCAATTCGAGCCGGTCAATCTGGATGATTTTGAAAGGTTTCTTGCAGCAGAGATACCAGTGGTACCTTCAGATGCTGGCAATCAAGTGATCGAAGATGAGGGTTAGTTGACCCTCTCGTGACGAGGTTACACACAAGAGGGCCACCACAGAGTTGTCAGACGAGGCCTGCAAGCCGCAGAACAGCCAAAACAACTACAATCAAACCGATTACATAAATAACGCTACGCATAACAATGTTCCCTTCATGAACTTTCTGTGATGTTAACACCATGTGCGGCAAAAGGTTCCGGGAATAATCAAACTTAAGTAACGATACTGTCGTTTTTTAGCAGTAAATACAGCGCCAGAATTGTTAGCGCGACCCCGCCAAATACCAACGCAGAAGGCGCGCCGTTGCCCAAGCCGATTTCCCACAGGATGACCCAGCTTGGCGTCAGATAGGTATAGGCCATCACCTTGGCCGATGGCAGCCGCAGCGACGCAAATTGCAGCAGCACGAAGGTGGCCGCCGACGCAAAGATCGCGACATAGAATATGGTGATCCAGACAATCGCCGGAAGCGTCAGCCAATCGGTCCCCAACACATCGCGCCAGCCATAGACAAACAGCAACGTGCCCCCGGCAAACAGGGTCCCAAGGGTAAAGACAACGGCAGGTTCGCCCCGATTAAGCTTGCGCACCATGGGCGTATAAAGCGCGTGGCTGACACAGCCGATGAAATACACGGCTTCTCCGCGGCCGATTTCGAACCGGCGCAAGGCCGCAAGGTCCGCGCGAAAGATCACCCAAAGCGCCCCAACGGCCCCGATGGCCAACGCCAGCGCCATGCGCCCTGTCGTGACCTGACGCAGCAACACCCAGCCAAAGCCGGCCGCGATAATCGGGGTCAGCGTGAACACTGCCGCAGCGCTAATCGGGCGCGCCGTCTTCAACCCCTCGAACATCAAAACGAAATAGACTGCAAACAGCCCGCCCAACACAAAATAGCGCCAAGGTGCGCGCAGGGCTTGAGGCTTGACCCCTGTCGTGGCCACAACTGCAACCCCGATCACCACGCCCGCAATTACGAAACGCGCCGCATTCAACGCCGCCGGAGAGATCATATTCGCCGACATCGACCCCAACGAGAACGACCCAGCCACCAATGCGGAAAACGTCAGCATTGCCAGATGACCCTGAATGTCAGGCCGCATCAGGCATCGCCTTTCAAGGACTCTTTTAGAAAGGTCAGAAACGTCTGCACTTTCAATGTGCGGTGCAGATCAACATGGGTCACCAACCACAGCGGCGAATCCCATTCCGGAAGGGGGGGATGTACCTCGACCAGATCGGGGTTATCGTGGGCGTCCTTCAGTGATAAAAAACCGATGCCTGCGCCAGTCATAATGGCATCAACCATCGCATTCCATTCGGTACATCTGAAAGACATCGCCTTTTCGGGCAGAATACTTCGCAGCCATCCGAAAAACGGTGCCCGATTTTCGAGATCGTCATGCACCACGAAACGATGGTTCGCGTAGGCTTCGACCGTCTCGGGCAGACCGAATTCAGCGATATAGGATTTATGCGCATATAAACCGACGCGCATCTTCATCAGCGGCTGCACCACGTTATCCGGCTGCTGCGGTACAGCCCCTGCGCGGATCGCCACATGGGCCTCGCCGTATTCCAGACGGAACAGACGGTCCCCCGTCAAGAAACGCACCACAACATCCGGGTTCTGTTTCTGGAACGCGACCAACACCGGCGCGACGACGCGGGTAAGCTCGGCCAGCGACGTCACGACCAATTCCCCCGATACACTATCCCCGCGGCCTTTCAGCCGGCTCGCAAGCTGACTGAACTGGTCATTGGTCGCCTCGGCCACCCGCAGCAGATCCTCGCCCGCTTCGGTCGCCTTGTACCCCCGCGCGTGGCGCTGGAACAACTTGACTGCCAACCGCCCCTCAAGCGCATCAATATGACGGATGACTGTGGCATGATGCACCCCAAGAACGTCAGCGGCTCCACTGACCGTGCCCAAGCGCGCCACATGATAGGCCGTCTTGATTTCATCCCAGTTATCCACTGCGTCCCCACGTCATGTGCAATTCCGAACACTGCTCCCCGCGTTTTCGCAAGTTGCGGCCAACCATGCAAGGCGCATCTAAACAGGGCAACGCATTCAAACTGAAAAGGAACACCTCCCATGTCCATTCTCCGCATCGATTCTTCGGCCAACACCGAAAACTCCGTGACCCGCGACCTGACCGACCGTATCATTACCCAACTGGGTGACACGGATGTGACCGTGCGCGATCTTGCGCTCGAACCTCTGCCCCAGATCACCAACACCTGGGCCGTGGCCCGCGCCACCCCCGAAGGCGACCGCGCCCCGGAACAGATCGAAGCATTGAAGGAATCCGACAAGCTGGTCGCTGAAATCATGGCCGCCGATACCATTGTGATTGGTGCCCCTTTGTATAACTTCAGCGTGCCTGCATCCCTCAAGGCGTGGATCGACCTTGTTGCCCGCGTCGGCGTCACCTTTCGCTACACCGAAGCTGGCCCCGAAGGTCTGGTCAAAGGCAAGCGCGTGATCATCGCAATGGCATCCGGCGGCGTGCCCGCAGGTGCACCTGTTGATTTCAACACACCATACCTCAAGACCGTTCTGGGCTTCATGGGTATGGATGATGTCACCGTCATTTCCGCTGATGCCATGGCCATCGACCCCGAAGGCACCAAAGCCAACGCCAACAAGGCGATCGACGCCCTGACCCGCAAGGCCGCCTGACCAAACAGGGGGCGGGTTGACTCAGACCCGCCTCTCGCCTAAACGATCCACAAATCCCGGGAGCATTATGCCTTCCGGTCTCTGGCGCAGCCAAAGATCGACCCCCACCAGCGTGTTACGCCCGTGGGGGCATTTGTGTATTCACGCGGGCTTCCTACATCATAGGGAACCGCAACCGACCGAAGGGGGCCCTGGCCCATGTTTGAAAATCTCTCCGAACGCCTGTCTGGCGTCTTTGACCGTCTTACCAAACAGGGTGCCCTGTCCGACGAAGACGTCAAAACCGCCCTGCGCGAAGTCCGCGTCGCCCTGCTTGAGGCAGACGTATCCCTGCCCGTCGCCCGCGATTTCGTCAAAGCAGTGCAGGACAAGGCAACTGGCCAAGCCGTCACCAAATCCATCACCCCCGGCCAGCAAGTCGTCAAGATCGTCCATGACGCGCTGATTGATGTGCTGCGCGGCGAAGGTGAACCCGGTGCGCTGAAAATCGACAACGCGCCTGCGCCGATCCTGATGGTCGGCCTGCAGGGCTCCGGTAAAACCACAACCACTGCGAAACTCGCCAAGCGTTTGAAAGACCGCGACGGCAAGCGCGTGCTGATGGCCTCGCTTGACGTCAACCGACCTGCCGCGATGGAACAGCTGGCGATCCTCGGCGTGCAGATCGGCGTGGATACCCTGCCCATCGTCAAAGGCGAAAACCCCGTCCAGATCGCCAAGCGCGCCAAGACACAGGCCGCGATGGGCGGCTACGACGTCTATATGCTCGATACTGCGGGCCGTCTGTCTATCGACGAAGAGCTGATGCAACAGGTCGAAGCTGTCCGTGATGTCGCAAACCCGCGCGAAACCCTGCTGGTTGTCGATGGCCTGACAGGTCAGGACGCTGTGCAAACGGCTGAAAACTTTAACGACCGCATCGGCATTTCCGGCGTGGTCCTGACACGTATGGACGGTGACGGTCGCGGTGGCGCGGCCCTTTCCATGCGTGCAGTCACCGGCAAGCCGATCAAATTCGTCGGCCTTGGCGAAAAGATGGATGCGCTCGAAACGTTTGAACCCGAACGCATCGCGGGCCGTATCCTTGGCATGGGTGACATCGTTGCCCTCGTCGAAAAAGCTCAGGAAACCATCGAGGCCGAACAAGCCGAAAAGATGATGCGCCGCATGGCAAAAGGTCAGTTCAACATGAACGACCTGAAAATGCAGCTAGAGCAGATGCTCAAAATGGGCGGCATGCAAGGCATGATGGGCATGATGCCCGGCATGGGCAAAATGGCCAAACAGGTCGAAGATGCGGGCTTTGACGATAAAATCCTCAAACGCCAGATCGCCCTGATCCAATCCATGACCAAGAAAGAACGCGCCAACCCCGCCCTGCTTCAGGCCAGCCGCAAAAAGCGGATCGCCAAAGGTGCGGGCATGGAAGTGTCCGAGCTGAACAAGCTGATGAAGATGCACCGCCAGATGGGCGACATGATGAAAAAGATGGGCAAAATGGGCAAAGGCGGCATGCTCAAACAAGCCATGAAAGGCATGATGGGCGGCAAAGGCGGCATGGACCCCAGCCAGATGGACCCAAAGGCGCTCGAAGCCGCTGCCAAGCAGATGGGCGGCAAACTTCCCGGCATGGGCGGTATGGGCGGCGGCATGGGTCTGCCCGGCGGCCTCTCCGGCTTTGGGAAAAAGAAATGACCCCTACATC
>NZ_JBFEKM010000199.1:0-6317 GCF_041552635.1 Sulfitobacter sp. | reverse complement strand
TCAACCCTGCGCCAGCTTGACGATATTGCTTTACGCAGCCGCCTTGTCCTCGATCGTGGACAAGATGGATGCGATATTGCTTGCAGGTGCGCCAATGGCCCCAGCGATGTTGGAAGCAGGTGCGCCCAGCATGCCCGCGATTGTGGCGATAAGCTCGTCACGCGAAGGCATTTTAGACACGGCTTCGACACCGGCGGCGTCCAAAACGTTCTCACCCATTGCGCCACCGAGAATCACAAACTTTTGATTCTCTTTAGCGAAATCCTGGGCCACCTTGGCTGCTGCCACGGGGTCTTCGGAATAGGTCAGAACGGTCATACCCGTCAGGAGATCAGCAATGCTTTCGCATGGCTTTCCATCAAGGGCAATTTTGTCGAGCCTGTTTTTGGCAACACGCACGGCCCCGCCCGCAGCGCGAGCGCGCGCACGGAGGTCCTGCATTTCAGCAACTGTCAGGCCGACGTAGTGGCTAACCACAACGACGCCAGAGCTTTCAAAGATTTGGCCGAGCTCGTCGACCAACTGTTCTTTCTGGGCTCTATCCACAGTTTTACTCCAAATCTGGGGGTTACCCCCCGGCTCAATTAAGTTTGCTTACGCAAACAGTCTTGGTCCATTTTACGGGAATAAGCCAAAATGCCCTCACGCTTGCGCGCTTGGTAATTCTAACGTCTCCCATCTCGGAAAGGAAATTAAGGCTTTGGGCCACCCTTCGTCTCGGACAGAAGACTCACCCGCAGGAACTGCAGGTGAATCGAGTGCGTACATAGGGGCTGTGATTGTGAATGCCAAGGGCTAAATTGAAGCCCTTCAAGACTTCGGGCCATCTGCTCCCGAAATAGGTCTGACGTCCGACCCCCGGCGGTCTAGAAATAGTTAGCCTCAAATCGGCCCAGTGGCAAATCCAGCGCAAATACGCGGTCCAGTTTTTCCATTTTTTCCAGCGGCGCGTCCGCAAGCATAAAGATGCGAGAATAGGTATCGCGCAGACCTGCTTCATCTTCAGCGTCCCTAAGAGCAACAAGCACGCCCCGTAATCGGCCCGGAACTGAGGTAGAGTTCAAGCGAAAGTCCAATTTTCCGCGCCACGTATCATAGTCTTCGGCGTTTCTGTGCAGGATCGCCAATTCTGACGACGCCTCAAGATCAAGGTCCATCAGCACCTGCCCTTTCGCATCTTCGGGCCAGTGTTGGCGCAAATGGATATCGGTCAATCCCGAACGGATCAGAGATTTACCGTCCAGATGCCCGAAAAAACCCATGCGGCGCTTTGTGTTCCAGCCAAATTCGCCGTGCACATCGGTTACAGCGCGCCGATCAATGGGAAGTCTGAAATATTCTCGCCCCCCTGCGTCCTCGACCAACACCCTTTCAGCAGGGCGGATGCGTACCACATCGATAGAAGCAGGCAATTCAGCAAGAAACCGACCGACCGGGACATCGCCCAAATGCAAGAATTCGTCGCCGTCCAAGTTTAACACCCAATCCTCGGTCGCCAGCCCATAGCCGAAGGTCGTGGCGCTATTCTGACGCCTGCCATGCAAGGCAATCTCGGCAGCACCCAAGCGTTCCAGCCAGAACGCGGGATCGCACGGGATAGCCGTTACACGGTCGACCCCAGCAAGCATATCGATGCTCGGATCATTCGGATCGTCGAAGAACAACCGCATCTGCGACGCACCAAGCCCCAGATGATAGGAAACAAACCGGCGCAGGTTCTCGGGCGTGTCTTTAACGAAGCTTACAGTTGACCAAGTCGGCTCTTGCATCGGCGGCCCCTTTTTGACGCGGTTATCTGCAACATGATCCATATTTGACAGATAAACGCAAACGGGCCCCCTCGACAATCAAGGGGGCCCGTCCACAAAAATACCTGCCCTGAGTATTACTCAGTTACAGCGTTGTCTACTTCAACAGTCACGCCCGGGCCCATGGTGGAGCTCAGTGCGATCTTTTTCATATAGGTCCCTTTGGAACCTGTAGGCTTGGCCTTGGACACAGCACCAACAAAGGCACGAATGTTTTCAACCAGCTTGGCTTCGTCAAAGGACAGTTTGCCGATGCCAGCATGCACAACGCCGCCTTTTTCAGCTTTGAACTGAACCTGACCACCTTTAGCAGCCTCAACAGCTTCTTTGATGTCCATGGTCACTGTACCGATTTTAGGGTTCGGCATCAGGTTGCGTGGGCCAAGAACCTTACCCAGACGGCCAACGATTGGCATCATGTCAGGTGTCGCGATGCAACGATCAAAGTCGATCTTGCCGCCCTGAACCGCTTCCATCAGGTCCTCTGCGCCAACGATATCGGCACCAGCTGCTGTGGCTTCATCTGCTTTTGGACCGCGGGCAAATACTGCAACACGTACAGTTTTACCGGTGCCGTTTGGCAGGCCTACCACACCACGGACCATCTGGTCAGCGTGACGTGGGTCAACACCCAGGTTCATTGCGATTTCGATGGTTTCATCAAATTTCGCGTTTGCGTTTGCCTTGATCAGCGTTACCGCTTCTTCAACGGACAGGTCTTCTTTGCCAGCAAATGCTTCGCGTGCGGCGCGGGTGCGTTTTCCGAATTTTGCCATCTTACTTCACCTCAATGCCCATGGAGCGGGCGGAGCCCAGAATGATCTTCATTGCGGCTTCAACATCCACAGCGCTAAGATCGGCCATTTTTGCTTCTGCAATTTCGCGCAGTTGCTTGGTGGTTACTGTACCAACAGTTTCACGGCTCGGTGTTTTTGCGCCAGAGTTAATCTTGGCAGCCTTCTTCAGGTAATAGGACGCAGGAGGCGTCTTGATGTCCATGGTAAAGGACTTGTCCTGATAATAGCTGATCACGGTCGGGCAAGGGGCACCTGGCTCCAGGTCCGCTGTCTTGGCGTTGAACGCCTTACAGAATTCCATGATGTTGATCCCGCGCTGACCCAATGCGGGGCCAACAGGTGGGGATGGGTTCGCTTGACCCGCTTTAACTTGCAACTTCATCGTACCGACGAGGTGCTTGGCCATTGGCCTTCTCCGTTGTTGTCGGTGGGCTTGCTCCCACCCTACGCAATCACAACGCGTTGTGATCGATTGCTAGCGTGGTCCGGTTTGGCTGCGCGCAGCCTTGCCTCCCACAAACGAACGGTGTTGCCACCGCATCGCGGGTTACCCCGCCTACCCGCTCAGACCTGTTTGTTGACCTGAGTGAATTCCAGTTCGACCGGGGTTTCCCGGCCAAAGATCGACACAGACACCTTCAGGCGCTGGTTCTCATCATCGACTTCTTCGATCATGCCGTCGAAATCTTCGAACGGACCATCCGCAACCTTGACGCGCTCACCCACTTCAAAGTGGATCAATGTGCGCGGTGCTTCTTCGCCCTCTTGGACGCGACCCAGGATCGCGGTCACTTCGGCATCGCGCATCGGCATCGGACGCCCTTGTGGGCCCAAGAAGCCTGTGACGCGGTTGATCGAATTGATCAGGTGATAGCCGCGGTCGGACATTTCCATGTGCACCAGAACATAACCGGGCATAAAGCGCCGCTCTGTCGTAACTTTCTTGCCGCGCCGAACTTCGATCACCTCTTCGGTGGGGACCAGAACTTCGTCAATCTGGTCCTCAAGCTCCTGCTCGGCGACCGTGGTGCGGATTTGTTCGGCGATCTTCTTTTCGAAGTTCGACAAAACACTGACCGAATACCATCTTTTCGCCATCTGAACTCTGGTCCCTGTCTTGCGATGCACGCCTGTGGCGGCATCAAATCTCTTTATGAATGCAGACGATTGCCTGCCTTTCCTGAACAAAAAATCGGCGCGCAACTCGAATCGCAGCGCGCCCTTTGTCAGGTAAGGATTGTGGGATAGCCCGCATATCCGAATGATTCAAGAGGGTGCGTGCGCTTTTGCGCCTGCCCCGCGCAATCAGCCGAAGGCGGACAGAATGTACTGCAGACCGCCACGCAGCAGAATATCGACGAAGGCAAAGAACACAGCCGTCAATGCAGCCAGGATAAAGACCATCACAGTGGTCAGCATCACTTCACGACGGGTTGGCCAAACGACCTTTGCAACTTCGGAACGCACTTGCTGGATGAACTGAAGCGGGTTTAGCGTGGCCATGAAGATATTCCTGTATGCGAACAATTAACGCGATGTAGCCGCCCAATCGCGCAAATTCAAGTGTACAATCGCATAGCGTTTTTCAAGCAAGACCACCTAGTGCGCCCCTAATGAGCTAAAGCGCAGGTCAATCTTGGCACGGTCTTGTTCTGCGACAGCGGCAAGATCGCTGATATCCGGCAGATACAACGCCGCGACCATACGTTCAGGCAAACGGTCCAGCACAGCATCCCAGCGAACGGCAAAACGGTCAATACGCGCGTAAACATCCGCGGCACGTTCCGGATGGCGCGCAACATAAAGACGGAGCGGACGCATCACACGCAGCCAAAAGCCGTCATACCCCAGAATCAAATAGGATATCGCACAAAAGCTGAACGCCAGAACAGCCAGCACAAGGCCGACGAAGGGATAAAAGAGCATCATCGCGCCACCCCAAGCGCCAACACCAGCGACGATCACAAGCCGCTTAGAGGCATATTGTCGTGCTGACTTTTTGCGCCTAGTTGATTTTGAAACCAACGGGGGCTTCGCTTGTTCCGTAGTTTCCTGCCGTACATCGGTTACCCGAACGGCCCGCTGCTGGATGGTCCGCGCCGGCGGCGTGGCTATTTGGCCGACAGGTCCAGCTGGCGCAACAATTGGGCGCATATGCCCCTGCTCTGCCCCTTCAAATCGCCGCCGGTCATGGGCTTCTTTTGAGATAGTATCGCGGACTGCATCGAAAATTGATTCGTGATCATCGTCAGACCGGATAGGAGTCTTGAGCATCTGTTGCATCTTGAAAACCCATTTTAACGAGAGCTGTTAACCAAGAGTTTGACGCAAAGATCCGGCAGGGCCATGGCGGATTTATGGCCGCTTTACGGCGCCGGCCACTTTGATCGCAGGCAAAAGCATTGCTGAACCCAGTTATGTCCTGCCTGTGCACAATCATGCCCAGACTGAGACTGTGATCAAAGAGGTTTACGAATATGAAGTTGCGCCAGATTGGGAGGATAGGAATGGTCCAGCACGACATGGGGCAAGGTCGTGGTCAGGGCTAAGGTGACAGAGCTAAGTTTCCACGATCTGCGAGCGACCGCCGTGATCCGGTTGGCACGGGCCGATTGTAGTGAAGCGGAAATTTCGACGATAACCGGGCATCGCCTGAAGGACGTGGGCGCGAACTTGGTCGCCCATTGCTTGAGCCGCGATTCCCAGCTTACTGGAAGTGCTATGAAAAAACGTGAAGCGCACAAACACAGAGGGGGTGTTGCTAACTAAGCGCCCGACTGCACGGGCCTGCTCAGCATTTAATTGCAGGAATGGCCTGATTTAAATTGGCAGGGGCTGAGGGACTCGAACCCACGACCCTCGGTTTTGGAGACCGATGCTCTACCAACTGAGCTAAACCCCTATGCCGAGTGGTGAGGTAGTCTGGAATCGCGAGGGGATCAAGTGCATATGCACCAACGGACAGGAAAATACTTCTAGCTATCGCCCGATCGGCGATACTCTTGCTCTTTCACGATGGTTCCCCAGACATCACCATCCATTTCGGAATGCAGCACAAACCCAAAGCTGCGGTACAGATGCAGGGCTGGCTCTAATCCCGCAAATGTATGCAGCCACATTTTGCCGTTAGTGTGGGTTTCGGCATGGGCGACCGCTTTGGCCAAAAGCTTGCGACCAATCCCGGTCCCCCGGGATCTGTCAGCACAGATGAACCACCTAAGATGCGCGCCACGCCCTGCCGCTTCGGGATCGTGCAGGTTCAATATCAACGATCCTGCAACCCCGTCCCTGTCATGGGCTATCAACACTAGATCGGTATCCTGTTTACCCTGCGCAAATGCGGCAAGCTGATGCGCGACTTTGGCCTCGAAATAGGTCGTGAAGCCCCAGTTCTGGCTGTAGTGCGCCCCGTGCATCTGGATGATCTGGCCAATCGCACCCGGAAAGAAATCATCGGAAATGTCCATCTTGCACCCTTTCGCTGTGCCCAGACCATATGCCTGCGCATTACAAAACAAAAGGCCGCCCCGGTATGGGACGGCCTTTCGATCTCAAGCTGTTGTGGGTGGGTGTGACCCCACCCTACGGCTTATTCGTTGATTTTGGACACAACGCCCGCGCCAACAGTGCGGCCGCCTTCGCGGATCGCAAAGCGCAGACCGTCTTCCATCGCGATCGGTGCGATCAGTTCAACGTCGAACTGCAGGTTGTC
>NZ_JBFEKM010000198.1:0-6321 GCF_041552635.1 Sulfitobacter sp. | reverse complement strand
TGAAGCAGTTTGATCTAACCGAGGCGGCGGTCGACCGCACCGACGGCTTGCGGATGATCTGCACAGG
The DNA here is from genome assembly GCF_041552635.1 of Sulfitobacter sp. Lineage (GTDB taxonomy): Bacteria > Pseudomonadota > Alphaproteobacteria > Rhodobacterales > Rhodobacteraceae > Sulfitobacter. Next base: position 6,254 of record NZ_JBFEKM010000198.1, on the reverse strand, counting down.
CGACCGCATCGTGCATCTGCGCCCCTCTGGCAATGCGCCAGAACTGAGGTTCTACGCAGAGGCTGACAGCCCCGAAGCCGCACAGGCCTTGCTGGATCAGGGCTTGGCCATCCTGCGTGCGCAGATGGTGGGGTAGCTCAAACGAGCACGCGGGATGGCACGAAATCGGGACACGTCCACTCCTTAACGCAATTGTCGCTATAGGTACGCGAGACGCGCTTTGACATTCGGTATAGCTTCGGTCAGGTAATATTGTAGGTGACCCATCTCCATAGGCCAGACCCGATGTACGAGAATGAAATGTGCTGTTTTGAATGGCGCGGTCATCGTGTGGTGTTGTCCGGATGCTCCCAAGAAATGTCGATGGAGCTTTCCGCGACATTAGCGCTGGAGCTTTGCCAATCCCATGATGGGGATATTATCGATATAGTCATATCTTACTCAGGTTCTGACATAGACGTTCGGTATAATCGATCTCGCGACCGTTTTAACAATCAACAAGACCTGCTAATCCATCTTGCCACTTTGGTCGCCGCTGCCTTTGTCGAGAAGGTCAACTTTCCTAATCGCTTACACGCAGCGGGTTTTATGCTGGGCGAAGGTGCTACGCTGCTTTCTGGCCCCGCATATTACGGGAAATCCAACCTGAGCTTTCTAGCCTGGTCGCGCGGCCACCAGATTTTGGGCGATGACTGGCTTTACTATTCCACCGACAGCCCCGAGGTCTCCCCACTTCCCAAGCCCTTAAAGCCGAGAGTACGCCCCGTTGATTTGCATGCCATGTCTGCGCTTTGTGCAAGCCGACCGCACACCTATGGTTCATTTCGGGGAGAGCACCGGCTTATGGTTGGGCGATCCGAGGGCTTTTACAACAACTGGGACCGACCAGTGCATGTCGACCATTTTGTTTTTCTCGAGAAGTCAGAAAGCGCAACCAGCCATATCGAAGCGATACGCGGTAGGGATGCGCTTCCCCTTCTTTTGGCGCAAACGTTGCTCGACGAAGCTACAATGACCTTGCAGGCTGTCACATTCGCGAAATCCTTGTTAGCTGCAGGCACACCTATCTATACGCTCAGCGTCGGCAGCGAGGCTTACGATGAGGCCTTCGATCTCATGGTTGGTGTTCTTTTGAAGGGGCACTGACACCATGGTTGTGGTAAAAAATTGCATGTAGGGTCGCAAATTTTGCTTTTTGTATTCGCTGACCATCACGGAGATTTCGCATGTTCACCGACCAAATCAATACAACAGACAAGATTGCGGGCCTATTGGATCGGTTGAGCGTATCACCCGGTCTAATCACTGTTCGCCCATCCCATGTTCTTTTTGGAAACCAATACATTTTTGGAATGTACGTTCCCCGCCCGGAATGGCGCACCCTTTCCGCAGTGGAAGCGGATTCGATGAGCCGCAAAGGTCTGCTTCAGGAAATTTCGCTTGTGCGCCTGGAACCGGCCGTGCTTGCGGCCCTTCGAACGGCCTCTGGTGCCATCGAATTGAGTGTATTGGAGTCTCCCGATGGCACAATGAGGCGAGGCGTGATCCCTCATGCCTTAGGGCAAAGGGTACTCGAACATCTGTTGGGTGAAAATATCCACGAGGCGCAGCTGGTTTCGTCGTTATTGCGACAGGTGGAGCCTGCCACCCACTCTGATGTCGAAGAAGACACGGGCACCGTGCCCCATGGATCGACCACGTTTTATCCGAATTCGGACAAGGCAATTGGGCTGCATCTGGATACTTGGGCGCATAAGCGCGATTTTATGCAGGGCGGTCGGCCCTTTCGCTGTATCGTCAACATAGGGTGGGAGCCGCGCTATGTGGCTTTTGTCAACGCGGCACCGGATGAAATTTCACAGATGATCTTGGACGCGAATCCCAGCATGGAGGCCGCGAAACTGCTGGAAGACAATCCGCAAGAGTGGGCGCAAAGATTTATGTCAGCAAAAGGTGATCATCCTGTGATGCGCCTGAAGATCTTGCCGGGCGAAGCCTATATCATGGACACCCACGCGTGCATCCACGACGGTTGGGCTGTCGATCGGACCTCAGCGGATATTTTTGTGATCCTGTCCTATATCAGGGATGCAGCATAGCTGGCTTGCAACTGCGTCATCAACTTTGGTTCCCAGCTGCGCAGCTGGGAATTTTACTACACTCGATCTGACGTATTTCGAATGAACCCATGCTCAAGAAATGCAGCAAAGAGAGCTTCGATTTCCGCCTCAATTTTGCTCGGAGGTTGATTTTCGAAGGCCTCCTTCATCAAGTCACAAGCCTCCGCCTTGGAAAGGCCAAACTCAAGCGCGTCCCAGAAAACTTGTGCCGTTTCATTCAGTGTCAGTACCCTATTGGTGTCCCGGGACAACAGGACCAGATCATCCTCAAAAGTTTCTGACAATATTTCACCTGCTCGAAAAAATACCGTGTTCTGATCCATAATTTCGTCCTTTTGTTTCTTGTGGTCCGACACCTTCGCCCACGGAAGCTCCTCCGCTTGCTCAATCACATAGTCCGCAAGTTCTGCGTCGCTGAACTGCAACCAAGCGAGAGGAAAAGCATACCGATCGTCCCAGATGCGATTTTCGAGGCAACGAGCCACGAACGCTATGCGGTCCAGACAGTAAGCACCCGAAAGTGCAAAGGAGCCAACCAGCAGCGACATGTGCAGTGGAATATTCAACGGCTCGGAGGCGGCTACGATTTCCGCCGGTTTCAGAAATCCGCAATGGGCAAGCGCGGCTGCAGATTCCCAACGTCTGTCACCGGCATTTGGAAATTTGGTCGCGGACTTTTCTGCCGCTTTGTAGACCTTAATCCAGTCTAGCGCGGTCGCCTTACCGATAGACGTATAATAGCGCGCTTTTGAAACAACCACGCCCCAATCATCGCTATCTTCCCCTATTGCCGTTTCGGCAATCTTTAGATTTCGCAATTCCTTGGCGTGTGTATGATCAGCGTCTTCGTAACCTGAATGAAATATGACGACCCCGCTCAGCACTGATACACGCGCTTCGGCGTGGGCAGAGGAAAGATGCAGTCTTTCGTGGATGCGCCCAGAAAAGCTCACTTCGTCCGACCGGCGATGACAGGAGGATCGCACGGAAGTAGTCTGGCCATCTTGTACTACGATTTGAACTCCGTAGATCGGATCCTTCAGGCTTTTGTGCTGCCCCGTTGGAAAAGAAAAAAGGAATTCATCGCTATCCAGCCAGAGAACATAGCGGTTCTTGCTGATTATTTGCCCCAGCAAGTTATTTCTGGCATTGGCGAAATGGTTGGTCCAAGGGACGGTATATACCGTCAGGTTCTGATCCGAAAACGGCGGTGTATCATCGACAGTTACCCCAAGGTGGACCTTCAATCCAAATCCAAGCGCCGATCGGACTGCACGCTCTGTTTCTTCCCAATTACCGTGCGATAGCAGGCATATATCGGGATCACCTTGCGGGAGTGGCCGATCAGCGGGATTAGTCTCCAACGGCATATGCATTTGCAGAGGCGCTATAGAGCAAAACTGCGGCCGGCGCGATCGTACCAGCCTTAGCAAGCCGTTGGATGAAAGCACGGCGCCGGATATTATCGATTTCGCGTCCAGGCGCACTACTCTTGAGTGCCTCATCATTCGTTTGATTGTCATCACGTTTGCGCATCGTGAACCTTCTTTGTGATTGCTAAATTGAGTTGCAAGCTAACCTGACGTCCCACACCGATGAAGTGCGACGTGAACTCTAGTAAACGAGCCAGCGCCGCATTCGAAAAAACCCACAAATGACTTGTTGCCTAGAGATGCACCAAGAAACCAAAGCAAGCAGAAAAACCTGTTAAATCTCCGACGCGTCGGCCACCAGCAGGATTAATCTCCGGCTGCGGCGGGCGTGGATGACGCGTTATAGAGCAAAGCCGCCGTCGGCGCTATTGCACCAGCTTTTGCGAGCCTTTTGATGAAAGCGCGGCGCCTTGGGTTCTCCGCTCTGTTATCGGGGGCAGTTTGCTGCACTTGACCATCAACTGATTGAGTGTCCTTGCGATCAGCCATGGAAGCATACCTTTCTGAAATTGAAGAAACGATGAAACCTTGCGTTGAGGAAATCAGCTCGCAAAAGCCATTCCGCTGGATGACGCGTCATGAAGCAATATAACTGCCGGAGCGATTGCACCCGCTTTCGCGAGGCGTTTGATGAAGGCCCGTCTTCTCGGGCACTCTATTCCATCGTCAGATGTTTTGTTCTGCGCCGGATCCTCATCAGTAAGATTTTTGCCTTGATTGTCCAATGCCATGCCTCGCTTTCAACTCAAAAAACCAGACCATTTCCCCCACGTAAAGTCAACGATCCGAAATGTGGACTGCAACGTCCTCACTCCGCAATGCTTACCATCCTGATCGCTTGGATCGATCAGACTCTAACTCTCCTATCAGTTTCATCACAATATTCCAAAATCCGGAAAGAAGACTCTTGGCTCCGGCCGTCTCACGCAAATAGTCTGGCAGATGAGGAAGTGCTTGTAACAGGCTATCGTCTGAGCGGCTCTCTCTGAAACGGCTCCATTCTGCAGAAATCCGCCCACTAAACCTTTCTGAGGCAAGGCGGCTCTTCAATGCGCGTATTTCAGTCTTATCGAAAGGAGTGCGACTTAGACGGGTCAGGACTTCGGGTGGGATATCAGCTTCCAACACATCCCTAAGGTAGCCCAAAGCCACAGTCATGATAATGGAGGAGCGCGTTCGTTCAGCGTTCGCAATCAAGCGGTCCCAATCAAAGGTTTTGTCGGCAGATTGCAAGATCCAATGCGCATCAAGCGCCCAACGCACGGGTGGGTGGAAATTCTGCGCGAGGCCATGCGCGCAGACCTGCAACAAGTGATCCTCAAGAGACAGTGTCCGAATAGTTGTGCCATTGACAATGTAGGTGGCCGTTCGTTCCCAGTAAATTTCGTCGGTTCCCGGCCAACTTGCATGGTGGTTGATATGCATGTGCAAGTCCAAGTCAAATTCATGATCAGTATGCGTCCATGAGATTCCATGACGAAACAATCGAGCAAGACTATCTGCAGACGCCGCATGTAGGGATTTTGGATGCCAACCAAGATCCTTAAGATGCGCTGCCGCACGATCGAAATCCGCCTCGCGGACCAGCATGTCAATATCACCGACACGACGACAACTAAGATGCGGATAGACGGTCGGTGCCAATGCGGCCCCTTTAAAGATCAAGAACTCCAGACCGAATTCCGCGAACTGCCGGGCAATCATCTGAAGCTGCCTCAAAAGTAGCTGATTGTTGAACGCATTTTGAACCCGCATAATTTTTAACTGCGGTTCTCTGGGGTCATCGATCAGTTTGGGCCCGAGCGAATAATGAATATGCGGCAACACCTGGTTTTGGGCGACGCTCGAGAAATCTATACTTCCCTGAGCCCTCTGAAAGGCGGCAAAGGCCTCCTTAGGTCCAAGAACGGCGGCCCGAAAAAGGTCATCTGGCAGCAACCCTCTCCAGACACGCAGTGCGGACATAAGCTTGGGGTCACGTAAATGGGCAGGCAGCAACCTGTCTATGCCGGCATTGCTTGGGATGTATTTTGGTGGGGGTATTAGATCTTTGCCCATCAGGCCTTTCTCACAACCCGAAATAGGGCAAAAGATTTCATATTGAACAACCGGATTTTGGAGTAGCCTCTCCTTAGCTGTGAGGTTTGAGGCTCAATTGAGCTTCATCAGTATTTCACTAAGACACTCGCCTTTGGGCGGTCGATAATCAAGAGCGGTATCGCATCGCTTTGAGTGATATCCCCTTCCTGCGCCTTTCTTGACCAAATTGAAGCCGTGACATGTCCAGCTTGCTTGTCCCCGCGCCTCTTTTCGCGACCCGCTTACTGTCGATGAGGTTCTGTCGAGCCGAATGGTTGCCTACCCGTTCCGCAAGCTGATGTGCTGCCTCGTGACCGACGGCGGTGGCATGTTCTCTCCTCCGGAACAGTCGTGCCGGGCAATACGGCCTGACCGGTCGCAGAACCGAGAACTGAACGTCAACTCCCGCCATGCTTTATACAATACGCTTTGTCGGACAGCCGATTTTGTGATTAATCCGTTGAACGTCTGACGATATTTTGTGGCAGGTAATCAGTTGCGTGCCGAATGGCCCCTTGGTGATCAATGCCGTGTCTGGCAAAAACAGTGCCACGTCTAACCCGACGAAAAAACCCTGCATTCCAGCTTGTGCAATCAGACCAGACAGGTCACGATTTGCGGC